>NZ_JBVVPP010000003.1:0-120044 GCF_055811315.1 Bradyrhizobium sp. MI1.4
AGCGCTTGTTGGGCGGGAAGGCGTCCTGATAGTCCTTCACGAACTTCTGCCAACTTGGGTTCTCCCAAGTGTCGGCCGGGGCGCGCCCGGCCCGCGGGCGCGGCCGGGGGGGGTTTGGGGGGCCGCGGCGGCGTTTCTCAGGCGAAGGTGATGTTCTGGTCGCGCAGCGGCACCGAACGGATGCGTTTGCCCGTCGCCGCGAAGTACGCATTGAGCACCGCCGGCGCCGCGACGCCGATGGTCGGCTCGCCGACACCGCCCCAGAACCCGCCGCTCGGCACCATCACCGACTCCACCTTCGGCATCTCGTTGATGCGCATCGAATTGTAGGTGTCGAAGTTGGTCTGCTCGATCTTGCCGTCCTTGACGGTGCAGCCGCCGTAGAACAGCGCGGAGAGGCCATAGACGAAGGACCCCGCGATCTGCCGCTCCACCTGGGCCGGATTGACGACGTAGCCGGGATCGGTGGAGGCGACGATGCGATGCACCTTGATCTTGTTGCCGTCGGTCACCGAGATTTCGGCAGCGCCGGCGACATAGCTGCCATAGCCCATCACCTGCGCGATGCCGCGATAGATGCCCTGTGGCGCCGGAGTGCTCCAGCCGATCTTCTCGGCCACGGCATTGAGCACCGCCAGATGCTTGGGGTGATTGCCCATCAGCTTGCGGCGGAATTCGAGCGGGTCCTGGCCTGCGGCCTGGGCCAGCTCGTCCATGAAGCATTCCATGTAGATCGCGTTGTGATTGACGTTGACGCCGCGCCAGAAGCCCGGCGGAACGTGCGGGTTGCGCATCGCATGCTCGACCAGGAGGTTCGGCACGGAGTAACCGAACGCGGCTTCGCCGGACTGGGCGACGCCCTGGAATGCGGCCGGATCCATGCCGTTCTGCAGCGCTTCGGGGCGGAGCGAGAACAGGATCGATTGCCCGGACAGGCGGTAGTGCAGCGCGACCAGATTGTTGTCGGCATCGAACGCGCCGGTCATCTTGCACTGGGTGATCGGGTGATATCTGCCGTGCGCCATGTCCTCTTCGCGCGACCACAACAGCTTGATCGGCGTGCCCGGCATCTCCTTGGCGATCAAGACGGCCTGGCGGACATAGTCGGTCTGGCCGCGCCGGCCGAAGCCGCCGCCCGGCATCACCTTGTGCACGTCGCACTTCTCCGCCGGCAGGCCCGACGCTTCCAACGTGGCCGCGAAGGCTGCCTCGCCATTCTGCGTGCCGCACCAGACCTCGCATTTGTCCGCCGTGTAGAGCGCCGTGGCGTTCATTGGCTCCATGGTGGCGTGGTTCTGGTAGGGATAGCTGTAGACGGCCTCGATTTTTTTGGCGGCACCGGCAATCGCCGCCTTCGCGTCGCCGTTCTTGTTGCCGACATAGGCCGGCTGCCCGTTATCGAGGCCCTCGGTCAGCCATTTCGCGATCGACTCGCTCGAGACCTTGGCGTTGTCGCCCTCGTCCCAGACGATCGGCAGCGCCTCCAGTGCGGTCTTGGCGTGCCACCAGGTGTCGGCAACGACGGCGACCGCGGTGTCGCCGACCTTGACGACCTTCTTGACGCCTTTCATGCCGGTGATCTTGGCTTCGTCATAGCTTTTCAGCTTGCCGCCGAACACCGGGCAATCCTTGATCGCGGCGTTCAGCATGCCCGGCAGCTTGACATCGATGCCGTAGACCATGGTGCCGGTGGTCTTCTCGGCGGTGTCCAGCCGCTTCACGCCCTTGCCGATCAGCTTCCAGTCCTTGGGGTCCTTCAGCTTGACCTCGGCCGGCGGCGTCAGCTTGGCCGCGGCCTCGGCGACCTTGCCGTAGGTCGTGGTCTTGCCGGACGGCGTGTGGGTAATGACGCTGTTGGCGGCCGTGCATTCGGACGCCGGCACTTTCCACGCCTCGGCGGCGGCCTGGATCAGCATCACGCGTGCGGTGGCACCGCCCTTGCGGACATAGTCTTGCGAAGAGCGGATGCCGCGGCTGCCGCCGGTCGAGAAATCGCCCCAGACGCGCTTGCGGGCGACGCTCTGGCCCGGTGTCGGATATTCGGTCGAGACCTTCGACCAGTCGCATTCGAGTTCCTCGGCGACGAGCTGGGCAAGGCCGGTGAGGGAGCCCTGGCCCATTTCGGAGCGGGCGATGCGGATGACGACGGTGTCGTCGGGCCTGACCACGACCCAGGCGCCGATCTCCGGGGAGCCGTCGGCCGCGCGGACCACGGCGGGACCGCCGAAGGGGATATCGAGGCCGATTGCGAGACCTGCGCCGACCGCGGCGGTGCCGATGACGAAGGCACGGCGGTTCATCCTGGGAGAGACATGCTTGTTCATGTGGCGGCTCCTTAAGCGCTTGCGATCGTGTGGATCGCTTCGCGCACCTGCTGGAAGGTGCCGCAGCGGCAGATATTGGTGATGGCCTCGTCGATGTCGGCGTCGGTCGGCTTCGGCTTCTCGCTCAGCAGCGCCGCCACCGCCATGATCATGCCGCTCTGGCAATAGCCGCATTGCGGAACGTCCTGGGCAATCCAGGCTTCCTGCACCTTGTGCAGCGCGTTGCCGGAGGCGAGCCCTTCGATGGTCGTGATCTTCTTGCCTGCGGCTTCGCCGACCGAAACCCCGCAGGAGCGGGTGGCGACGCCGTCGATGTGAACGGTGCAGGCGCCGCATTGTGCAATGCCGCAGCCATATTTGGTGCCGGTGAGGCCGGCATTCTCGCGGATCGCCCAGAGCAGGGGCGTATCCGGCTCGACGTCGAGCGTGAAGGTTTTTCCGTTGATTGTTAGGTTTGCCATCGCAGTCCCCTGATTGGCCCAATCCACCGACTGGACTCAGCGGCGCAATGTGTCCGGCAAATTGGAAACGTTCAAATCAATAGTCCGAGGGGTAACCGGCGGGGATTCCTTCCCCGGGCGCCCGCGGCACGGCTTGGAGCGACGTCTACTGGCTTCCGCGCCGACGCCCCCGGAACCGTGAGCGACAGTTTGTCCCTTTTGGCAGGGTGCAAGTCGAGAATGCTCTGCTACAGTGGAATCAGCCAAAAAGGGGTTCCATGAACGTACCGCAGCCTTGCAAAGTCCTGATGCTCTATCCGCTGTTCTCGGCAGAGTCCTTCTGGAGCTTTGGCGAATCCTGCAAAGTGTTGGGTGTGAAGCGGCCCGCGGCCCCTTTGGGGCTGATCACCGTTGCCGCGATGCTGCCCGAGAGCTGGACGGTCCGGCTGATCGATTGCAACACGGAATCCTTCAGCGACGAGGATCTTTCCTGGGCCGACGTCGTCTTCACCGGCGGAATGATGCCGCAGCAGGCCGACACGCTGCGCCTGATCGAAATTTGCCGTGCCGCGGGCAAGCCGGTGGTCGTGGGCGGTCCCGATCCCACCTCGAGCCCCCATATCTATGAGAGGGCCGACTTCCAGGTGCTCGGAGAGGCCGAAAGCGTTCTCCACGAATTCGTCGCGGCCTGGGACAGTGGCGCACGCTCCGGCGTCTTCATTGCGCCGAAATTCCAGGCCGACGTCACCAAGACGCCGGTTCCGCGCTTCGATCTGCTGAAGTTCGAGGACTACCTTTATCTCGGTGTGCAGTATTCCCGCGGCTGCCCGTTCACCTGCGAGTTCTGCGATATCATCGAGCTCTATGGCCGGGTGCCGCGAACCAAGACGAACGAGCAAATGCTGGTCGAGCTCGACAGGCTCTATGCCATGGGCTACCGCGGCCATCTCGACTTCGTCGACGACAATTTCATCGGCAACAAGAAGTCGTTGCGGCTGTTCCTGCCCCAGCTGGCCGAATGGCAACGTGCTCACGGCTATCCCTTTGAATTGTCGACTGAGGCCTCGGTCAATCTGGCCGACGATCCCGAGCTCCTGAACCTGATGGGCCAGGCGAATTTCTTCGCCATCTTCGTCGGTATCGAAAGTCCGGATCCGGCGACGCTGGTCGCCATGCGGAAGAAGCAGAACACGCGGCGCAACATCGCCGAGAGCATCCACAAGATCTACGCCGCGGGCATGCTCGTCACCGCGGGTTTCATCGTCGGCTTCGACAATGAGAAGCTCTCGATGGCGGATGCCATGATCGACTTCATCGAAGAGGCGGCGATCCCGGTCAGCATGGTCGGCCTGCTCTATGCCTTGCCGAACACGCAGCTGACGCGCCGCCTGGAGCGCGAAGGCCGGTTGCATCCGGGCCACGACCTGGCGCCGACCATCGGCGCGGATCAGTGCACCGCCGGGATCAACTTCGATCCGGTGCGTCCATTGCGCGACATTCTGACGGACTACAAGCGCGTGCTGGAGCACATCTACAGCCCGGCCGCCTATGCAAGGCGTATCGACCGACTGATGACGCTGCTCGACCGCTCTCGCCAGCGCCAGGAGCTCGCGGAAGGCGATATCCGTGCCCGGATCGGCGCGATGGAAACGGTGCACAAGGTGGTCACAGCCCTTCCCGAGGCGCGCGGGCCGCTGTGGCAGACCTTCATGAACTGCGCCAAGCGCGACACAACATCGGCGCGGATCGCCGTGCAGATGATCGCTGCCTATGCGCATCTCGGGCCGTTCTCGCGCAAGGTCATCGCTGCCATCGATGAGCGCCTCGCTGCGCTCGACGAGGAGACTGTCATTCCGGCCGCGACAGTCGAGGTGACGGCGGCCCGACATCTGGCTTGACCGTCTACTCCACCGCCAGCCGCAAAAAGCTCATCACGCTGCCGAGTACGGCGAAGCCGGCGCCGAGTGCCAATGCCACGACTGCGCCGTCGTGACCGGCCAGCGAGAAGCAGAGCGCGGCCAGCGCCGCCCCTGTCGTCTGCCCCGTCAGGCGCGCGGTGGCGACGATGCCGGAGGCGCTGCCGCTGCGATGCGGCGGCGCGCTCGACATCACCGCTTTCATGTTCGGCGCCTGGAAGAAGCCGAATCCCATGCCGCAGATCACCATCCGCCAGATAATGTCGGGAATCGCAGGATTGGCCGGCAGCATCGCCAGCAGCGCCATGCCGAGGCCGAGCAGTACGAGCCCGATGCCGCCGAGCAGTCCGACCGCGTGCCGGTCGGAGAGGCGCCCGGCGATCGGCGCCATGATGCCGACCACCAGCGGCCATGGCGTCATGAAGAAGCCGGTCTCGACCTGCGAACGCCCCAGCACGTCTTCGAAATAGAACGGCAGCGAGACGAAGGCGAGGCCCTGCACCGCGAACGAGCACACGGCCGTCGCGGCCGACAGCGCGAACATTGGCCGGCTGAACAGGTCGATCGGCAGCATCGGCGCCGGATGGTCGGCATGGCGGCGCGTCAGGATGAAGCCGAGCACCAGGGCCGTGACCAGCTCGATGCCCACGACAACCGGTGAGAGATTGTGCGCGGCACTGCCGATGCCCGTGATGAACAGCCCGAGACAGGCCGACGCCAAGGCCGCGCCGAGAAAGTCAAAGCCGTGATCGGCGCGCGGCGTCTTCGGCAGCATCGCAAATCCGATGCCGATCGCGACCAGGCCGAACGGGATGTTGACGGCGAACAGCCATGGCCACGGGCCGAGCGCGAGGATAGCGGAAGCGATCGAGGGACCAAAGGTGAAGGCGGTCGCGACCACCAGCGCGTTGTGGCCGAAGCCGCGGCCGAGCATCCGGCCGGGATAGACGAAGCGCACCAGCGCCGTGTTGACGCTCATGATGCCGCTCGCACCTAACCCTTGCAGCGTGCGCGCAACCAGCAGGCTCTCCAGCGACCAGGCCACCGCGCAGAACAGCGAGGCGATGGTGAACAGGATCAGGCCGCCGAGATAGATGCGCTGGTGCCCGACGATCTCGCCGAGTGCTCCCAACGGCAGCAACGTCGCCACCAGCGCGATCTGGTAGACGTTGACCACCCAGACCGATTGCTCCGGGCTCACATGCAGGTCGCCGGCAATGGCGGGCAGCGCGATGTTGGCGATCGCGGTGTCGAGCGACGCCATCGCCAGCGCGGTGAAGATCGCGGCAATGGCCCAGCGCCGCTGTGCGGCTGGAAGGCCGTCGGAAATGGTGTGGTCGGGCTCGCGCGCGCCGGCGGGTAACGTGATTGTCATTGCGTTAGCGCGTTGCTCCGGCGGCCGGCTCCAGGGGACTTGGCATGTACTACGGCGCGGCCGCCTTCCACAGGCATATGCTTGCATGCTGTGTATGCGCGAAGGCTGGGCGATGAACCTGCGCGCCGGCGTATGATCGCGCGAGCTGCTGCAATGTCAGGGGACCGCCATGCACATCGTCGTTTTGCCCGGTGACGGCATCGGGCCCGAGATCACGACCGCGACATCAGGCGTGTTGCGTGCCGCTTCTGAGCGCTTCCAGCTCGATTTGCGCCTGGAGGAGCACGCAGTTGGCCATGCGAGCCTTAAACAATTTGGCACGACGGTGCGCCCCGAGCTGCTCGACATCGTCCGCGCCGCCGACGGCCTGGTGCTCGGGCCGACCGCGACCTTCGATTTCAAGGACGAAGCCCATGGCGAGATCAACCCGTCGCGGCACTTTCGCAAGAACCTCGACCTCTACGCCAATGTCCGGCCGGCACGCACCTATGCGGGGCTGTCCGGCCGGGTCGGCGATTTCGACCTCGTCGTGGTGCGCGAGAACACGGAAGGGTTTTACGCCGACCGCAACATGGAGCAGGGCAATGGCGAGATGCTGGTCACATCGGATGTCGTGATCTCGCTGCGCCGGATCACGCGCCTGTGCTGCGAGCGCATCGCGCATGCGGCGTGCCGGCTGGCGATGAAGCGGCGCAAGCATCTCACCATCGTGCACAAGGCCAATGTGCTCAAGCTCGGTGACGGCATGTTCCTCGAGATCTGCCGCGAGGCGGCGAAGGCCTATCCCGGCCTTGAGGTCGACGACATCCTCGTCGACGCCATGATGGCGCATGTGGTGCGCAACCCCGACCGCTTCGACGTCATCGTCGCCACCAACATGTTTGGCGACATCCTGTCCGATCTCACCGCCGAACTCTCCGGCAGCCTCGGTCTCGGCGGCTCGCTCAATGTCGGCGACAGCTTCGCCATGGCGCAGGCCGCGCATGGCTCGGCGCCTGACATAGCCGGACAGGATGTTGCCAATCCAGTCTCGCTGATCCTGTCCACGGCCCTGCTGCTCGGATGGCACGGCGAGAATAGCGGCGCGGTGCGCTACGAGGAAGCCGCACGTGCGATCGAGGCGGCGGTGGCAAAAGCGATCGGCGAGGGCAGGGCAACGCGCGATGTCGGCGGCGAGCTAGGCACGATCGCGGCGGGGGCGGCGATTGCGGAGATCTTGCAGGCGGGGTGAGTGGTCACGGGGGCCTTGTTTTTTTTAAGGGCTCAAAACAAAAAGCGCGAAAACAACCCCATGCACAGTAGAAGGCCCCTTGATTAATAAGGGATTTCCGAACCGCGCAGCGGCGGCATTCGCCGCTGCCATGACGTTGACCCGTCGGGCAAAACACTGGCAAAATGCGATCGTGGCGGAGATCGCGGCGTGAATGCATCAGTGGTGGCTGCGGGCAATTTCAGTGAGCTGACCTATGAAGTCTGAGAGGGGTGGCATCAATCTCGCGGCCAAACCAAGCGGAACGGGGTGCGTGGAATGCTCGGCTGCGGGCGGGTGGTGGTTTCACCTTCGCAGATGTGTCGAATGCGGTCACATCGGCTGCTGTGATGCGTCACCAAATCAGCACGCAACGAAACACAGCGCGGCGACAGGTCATCCGATCATCACGAGCTTCGAGCCGGGCGAACGATGGTTTTACGACTATCGCACGGGAGAGGCTTTCGCCGGCCCGAAGCTTCAAGGTCCTCACGCGCATCCGTTGGATCAGCCGGTGCCCGGACCGGACGGCGCGGTGCCTCCGGACTGGCACACGCTGCTGCATGAGTAAGGCGGTAGGCCGTAGGATGGGTAGAGCACTTGCGAAACCCATCAGGTTCACGTCGTATGCTGTCGATGGGTTTCGCTGCGCTCTACCCATCCTACGAAGTCCAATCGGTTCTAGAACTGATACCTCCGCAACCCCCCATCCACCGGGATCACCGTGCCCGTGATGTAGCGCGCCACGGGTGATGCCAGGAACACCGCGAGCGCGGCGAGGTCTTCCGGCTCGCCCCAATAGCCGACCGGGATCTCTTCTTCCGCGAAGCGCTCGCGATAATCAGGCGCGTAGTTGCGGCGGATCTGTTCGCTCATGATGCGGCCGGGCGGGATGCAGTTGATGGTGATGCCGTGCTCGCCGATCTCGCGCGACAGGCCTTTGGCCCAGGCGTGCACGGCGGCTTTGGCGGCAAACGCGGCGTTGAGGCCTTCCGGCTCGGACTTGCCGGTGATGTTGACGATGCGGCCCCATTTGCGCTCGATCATCTGCGGCAGCAGCGCATGCGCGATGCGGCGGTAGCTGGTGAAATTCAGCGCGATCGCCTCGTCCCATTGGCTGTCAGGCGCATCGACGGGGAGGGGGCGGCTTCCGCCGGCATTGTTGATCAGGATGTCGACATGGCCGAGCTCTTTGAGCGCGAACGCCGAAATCTTCTCGGCCGCGTCCTTGGCCATCACGTCCTGCTCGAATGGCGTGATCAGACCGGAGCCGACTTCCGTTACCAGCTCGGCCAGCAGGTCGGTGCGCCGTGCCACGCCGACGACGCGCACGCCTTCGGCAGCCAAGCCCTTGGCGATGGCACGGCCGATGCCGACGCTCGCTCCGGTGACGACGGCGGTTTTCGATTTGAGCCCGAGATCCATGGTGACACGCCCTCTTGTTCGCTTTTCTGCTTGTCGCTGGGCTGTTCGTTCTTCTGTTCGTTTTCCTGCCCTGTCCCCGTCAGCCTGATTTGCCCGACCGGGAGGAGCAGTGGTAACCAAGAGCCGCGTTGAAGGGAACACGAAAAAGAAAAGGCGTCGAGCGATGGTCTGGGATCCGCAGCAATATCTGAAATTCTCCGGCCACCGGCTCCGGCCCGCCGTCGACCTCTTGATGCGGATCCCGGATTCTGGTCCGCGTGCGATTGCCGATCTCGGCGCCGGCGCCGGCAACGTCACCAAGCTGATCAAGGAGCGTTGGCCGGACGCGACGGTGACCGGTGTCGAGGGTTCGGCCGAGATGGTCGCCGCCGGCCGCAAGGCGGCGCCGGACGTGGAATGGTCACACGAGGATCTCGGCCACTGGCGTCCGACGAAGCAATATGACGTCGTCTACTCCAATGCCGCGCTGCACTGGCTGCCCAATCATGCGGCCCTGTTTCCGTCGATCATGGAGAAGGTGACGCCCGGCGGAATGCTCGCTGTGCAGATGCCGCGCAACTTTCTGGCGCCCTCGCATGTGCTGATCGGCGAGACCGCGCTGAACGGTCCCTGGCGGTCCAAGGTCGAGCATCTCGTCACGCCGCCGCCGGTCGAAGCGCCGGCCTATTATCACGGTCTTCTTGCTCCGATGTCGGCCAATATCGACATCTGGGAGACCGAATATCTGCAGGTGCTGGAAGGCGAGAATCCCGTGAAGGAGTGGACCAAGGGGACCTGGCTGACGCGCTATCTCGACATCTTGCAGGGCAACGAGAAGGCCGCGTTCGAAGCCGCCTATGGGATGCGGGTCGCGAAAGCCTATCCGAAGAACGCCGCGGGACAGACGCTGTTTCCGTTCCGGCGTCTGTTCATGGTCGCCCAGCGCAACGGCTGATCGCACTGCCGCAATGCGACATAAGCGCTCGTTTCCGGGAGCGGCAGCAGGTGCCGGGTTGCGCATTCAGCAGCGGCCAAGATAGCTTGAAGGTTGCTTGGCTGCGGCAAATTGGGCTTAGGTCTAGTTGTTCGGGTGGCGGATTGCTGTCAGTACTGAAATCGGAAAACAAAAAAGACCCGGTTTTAGAGGTTGTTGGGAGGTTCGTTCATGCGCAAGCTGCTTCTTGCGGTCGCCGCCGCAGCTGTTCTCGTGGGGCCCGCCGTTGCCGAGGCCCAGAGCCCGATCGTCATCAAATTCAGCCACGTCGTCGCCAACGATACTCCCAAGGGCAAGGGCGCCCTGAAGTTCAAGGAACTTGCGGAGAAGTACACCGACGGCAAGGTCAAGGTCGAAATCTACCCGAACTCCACGCTGTACAAGGACAAGGAGGAGATCGAGGCGCTGCAGCTCGGCTCGGTGCACATGCTCGCCCCCTCGACCGCGAAGTTCGCACCGCTCGGTATCAAGGAGTTCGAGGCGCTCGACCTGCCTTGGTTGTTCAAGGACGATCAAACCTATTCCAACGCGATGAAGGGCACGATCGGCAAGTGGCTGTTCGATAAGCTCGAGACCAAGGGCATCACCGGGCTCGCTTATTGGGACAACGGCTTCCACATGCTCTCCGCCAACCGTGCCCTGATAAAGCCGACCGATTTCCAGGGTCTCAAATTCCGCATCTCCGGATCGAAGGTCGCCGACCAATATCTCCGTATCATGGGTTCGATCCCTCAGATCATGGCGTTTTCCGAAGTCTACCAGGCTTTGCAGACGGGCGTGGTCGACGGCTGCGAGAATACCGCGTCCAATTACCTGACTCAGAAGTTCTACGAGGTGCAGAAGGACATCACGGTGTCCTATCACGCGCACCTGCAATATGCCGTCATCGTCAATTCGAAATTCTGGTCCGGCCTGCCGCCCGATATCCGCGCCCAGCTCGAGAAGGCGATGAACGAGGCGACCGACTACACCAATTCGATCGCGCGTCAGGAAAACGAGGATGCGCTGGCCGAGATCAAGAAGACGGGCAAGACCACGCTGCATTATCTGACTGACGCCGATCGCAAGGCGTGGCAGGAGGCGATGCAGCCGACCTACAAATGGGCAAAGGGGCGGGTCGGGCAGGAGGTGCTCGATCTCCTCGCCAAGGAACTCGACGTCAAGATGAACTGACGCCGGCGCGCTTTGAGAACAACCATGAACGGTCGGGGGTGATCGCACTCCCGGCCGTTGCTCTTGAATGATGAGCCAAGCTGAGGGGACCAAGTTGCTGCGTGCATTGAATCGTGTGCTCGATCATCTCGAGGAATGGCTGATCGCGACGATGATCGCGGCCGCGACATTGCTCATCTTCGTTGCCGTGCTGCACCGATATGGCGCCGGGCTGTCGATCGACATCGCCAAATGGGCGGAGGCGCGCAACCTGTCCTTGCTGGCCGCGCCCGCGCGAGCGGCGTTCGTCTGGCTTGCCGCTCTCGACTTGTCCTGGGCGCAGGAACTCTGCATCTACATGTTCATCTGGATGGCGAAGTTCGGTGCGGCCTACGGGGTGCGCACCGGCATCCATGTCGGCGTCGACGTCCTGGTCAATGTCCTTCCCGGCGGATCGCGCCGCCGCGTCATCACGTTCGGCCTGATGTGCGGCGCCCTTTTCACTGCCATCGTGTGCTATTTCGGGGCCGCGTTCGTCGGCCAGATGTGGCAGACCGGCCAGCAATCCAACGACTTGGAAGCACCGATGTGGCTGGTGTATCTCACCATCCCGCTCGGCTCCGGGCTGATGTGCTTCCGCTTCCTGCAGGTCGCCTGGTCGTTCTATCGCACCGGCGAACTGCCGCATCACGACATGGCAGGCGTCGAGGGCGTCGAAATAGACCCGGTCCATCCGGCCCCGGTCACGCGCAGTCAGGTCGTCCGCGACGAACGCAGCCCGCTCGGCTGGGTCCTGATGTTGTTGCCGGTCCTGATCGTCGCCGTGTGCTTCGCCCATTCGGCGCACGTGATCACGATGCCGCAGGGCCTGCGTGTCGCCGTGGTTTTCGGCCTTCTGCTGTCGTTGATGCTCACGGGCATGCCGATCTCGATCGCGCTCGGCCTGACCGTGCTCAGCTTCATGTTCACGTTGACCGACGTACGGACGGAATCGGTGGCGCTGAAGCTGTTTACCGGCATCGAGAGCTTCGAGATCATGGCGATCCCGTTCTTCATCCTTGCCGGCAACTTCCTGACCCATGGCGGCGTGGCGCGCCGGATGATCACGTTCGCGACTTCGCTGGTCGGCCATTGGTACGGAGGCCTTGCGCTCTCGGGCGTGGTCGCCTGCGCGCTGTTCGCCGCGATTTCCGGCTCGTCGCCGGCCACCGTGGTGGCGATCGGATCGGTGATCCTGCCCGCGATGGTCGCGCAGGGATTTCCCAAGAAGTTCGGGGCGGGCGTGATCACGACCTCCGGCTCGCTGGGAATTCTCATTCCACCGTCGATTCCAATGGTGCTGTTTGCCGTCTCCACCAACACCTCCGTCGGCAAGCTGTTCATCGCCGGCATCGTGCCGGGAATGGTGCTCGCCATGCTGCTTGGCGCCACGACGTTCTACCGGGCCTGGCGTAACGACTATCCGAGGATGCCGAAAGCAACCCTCTACGAACGCTTCGATGCGTTCCGCAAGTCGATCTGGGGTATCCTGCTGATCGTGATCGTGATCGGTGGCATCTACAGCGGCCTGTTCACACCGACCGAAGCTGCCGCCGTCAGCGCGGTGTACGCCTTCATCGTCGCAGTGTTCATCTACAAGGATCTGAAGCTGCGAGACGTGCCGCGGGTGCTGCTGTCGTCGGCAAATCTTTCAGCGATGCTGCTCTACATCATCACCAACGCCGTCTTGTTCTCGTTCCTGATGACTTACGAGAACGTGCCGCAAGCGCTCGCGCAATGGATGATCGACCAGGGCCTCGGCTGGATCGGCTTCCTCCTCGTCGTCAATCTCCTGTTGCTATTAGCCGGCAACGTGATGGAGCCATCCTCGATCATCCTGATCATGGCGCCGATCCTGTTTCCGGTTGCGATCAAGCTCGGCATCGATCCGATCCATTTCGGCATCCTGATGACGGTCAACATGGAGGTCGGGCTGTGCCATCCGCCGGTCGGCCTCAATCTCTACGTGGCCTCAGGCATCGCCAAAATGGGTATCACCGAGCTCACGGTCGCGGTGTGGCCATGGCTGCTGACGATGTTGGGATTCCTGGTGGTCGTGACCTATTGGCCCGGCCTGTCGCTGTGGCTGCCGAGGCTGTTGGGCATGTAGCCCGCGAACACGCTGCTTCTCTCCACCTGTGGGCGCGGGGCTACGCATTGCTGCGCCCTCCCGTCATGGCAATCGGCCGCGGGATGCGGTTAGATGCCGCGCAACAGGCGGGGAGGAGATCGAGATGACGGACACGTCCAGCAACGAGCCGAAGGGCGCAACGCCGTCCGTCATCGCGCAGCAAACGGCGATGCTGAATGCACTGCCGTTTTCCGACACGCGCGATTTCGACGACGCCGCGCGCGGCTTCCTCGGCACGATCGAGAACGCGGAGATCACCAATCCGCAAGGGCGGACGGTCTGGAGCCTCGAGCCGTACGCCTTTCTTGCCGCCGAGCAGGCGCCGACCACGGTCAATCCGAGCCTGTGGCGGCAGTCGCGGCTCAACATGCAGCACGGCCTTTTCGAGGTCGTGCCCGGCGTGTACCAGGTGCGGGGGCTCGACATTGCCAACATGACGCTGATCGAAGGCGACAGCGGCGTCATCGTCGTCGACACCCTGACCTCGATCGAGGGCGCGCGCGCCGCGCTCGATCTCTACTACAGGCATCGTGGCCAGCGGCCGGTCGCGGCCGTGATCTTCACCCATACCCACACCGACCATTGGGGTGGTGCGCGCGGCGTGCTGGAGGAGGATGCACTCGCGAGCGGCCGCGTGCCGATCATCGCGCCGAACTTGTTCATGGAGCATGCCGTCTCCGAGAACATCATCGCGGGACCTGCGATGCTGCGCCGGGCGCAGTACCAGTTCGGGCCGCTCCTCGCCAAGGGCGCGCGCGGGCAGGTCGATTGCGGCCTCGGCAAGTCGATGGCGGCAGGTTCGGTGGCGCTGCTGCGACCGACCGACCTGATCATGGCGACCGGCGACCGGCGCGTAATCGACGGCGTTGAATTCGAATTCCAGATGGCGCCGAACAGCGAAGCGCCGGCGGAGATGCATTTCTTCATCCCGCGCTACAAGCTGTTGAACCTCGCCGAGAACTGCACCCACAATTTCCACAATCTGCTGCCGTTCCGCGGCGCCGATGTGCGCGACGCGCTGGCCTGGTCGAAATATCTGGGCGAGGCCTTGCAGCTCTGGGATGGCAAGGCGGAGGCGATGTGCGGCCAGCATCACTGGCCGGTGTGGGGACACGAACGCATCGGCACGATGATCCGGCAGCAGCGCGACCTCTACAAATTCGCGCATGACCAGACCATCCGCCTGATGAACCACGGCCTCACCGCGGCCGAGATCGCTGAAACGATCCAGCTGCCCAAGAGCCTGGAGGGCGCCTGGCACGGCCGCGGCTATTACGGCCACATCCGGCATAATGTGAAGGCGATCTATCAAAAGTATTTGGGCTGGTACGACGCCAATCCGGTCAATCTCGACCCGCTGCCGCCGGTGGAGTCGGGCAAGAAGTACGTCGAGTACATGGGCGGCGCCGACGTCATCCTCGCGCGGGCGCGTGTCGATTTCGACAAGGGCGAATTCCGCTTCGTGGCGCAGGCGCTCGGCCATCTCGTCTTTGCCGAGCCGGACAATCAGGCTGCGCGTGCGTTGCTGGCGGATACGCTGGAGCAGCTCGGCTACGCTGCTGAAAGCGCGACCTGGCGCAATGCCTATCTGTTCGGCGCGCAGGAATTGCGCCAGGGCATGCCGAAGGTGCCGGCGCGCCCGCCGATGCCGCGCGAGACGCTGGCGGCGCTGCGCACCTCACAGCTCTGGGACGTGCTCGGCATCCGCCTGAACGGACCAAAGGCGGAAGGAAAGCACATCGTGCTGTACTGGAGCTTCTCCGACACCGGCGAGAGCTTCGTGCTCAATCTGGAGAACTGCGCGCTGACTTACACAGAGGGCATGCAGGCGCACAATGCCGATGCCAGCTTCACGCTGGCGCGGTCGACGCTCGACGAGGTGATCGCAAAACTGACCAGCTTCCCGGAGGCCGTGGCCGCCGGCAAGGTCAAATTCGCCGGCAACCCGATGCGCCTCGCCGAGCTGATGGGCCTGATGGACGAATTCCCGCGCATGTTCGAGATCGTCGAGCCGAAGCGGGCCGTGGTGAGGTAGGGCAGCCGCCACCGCGTTCCTACTGTCATCGTCCGGCTTGACCGGACGATCCAGTACTCCGCGGCGGGAGTTGCGTGAGCAAACTGCTGCCGCGGCGTACTGGATGCCCCGCCTACGCGGGGCATGACAGTGGCTACTCCGCGCTGCTCACCAGCTTGATCCGCGGCGCCTGTTCCTCGCCGAGGCTGCGATAGGCCGCGAGATAATCCAGCGCCATGCGACGCGCCGTGAAACGCGTCTCGAACTGCTTGCGAATGACGGAGCGGTCGAGTTGCTGCAGGCGGCCGACGACGCCGGCCGCGCTGAGGACGTCCTCGACGACGAAGCCGGTGAGGCCCTCGTCGATGATCTCCGGCACTGAGCCGCGGTTGAAGGCGATGACCGGCGTTCCGCAAGCCATGGCCTCGATCATCACCAGGCCAAACGGCTCCGGCCAGTCGATCGGGAGCAATAAGCCCAGCGCGCCGCTCAAAAAGTCCGACTTCTCGTGATCGCTGATCTCGCCGATGAATTCCACCAGCGGATTGTTCTCGATCATCGGCCGGATCAGCTCGTCATAGTAATCCTGGTCGGCACGATCAACCTTGGCGGCGATCTTGAGCGGAATGCCACAATGCGTCGCGATCTTGATGGCGCGGTCGACGCCCTTTTCCGGTGCGATGCGGCCAAGCACGGCGAGGTATTCCTGTTTCGCCGGCTTCGGCGTCAGCAGGTTCTCCGGCAGGCCGTGGTGGATCGTCCTCACCCAGTTCGCCTGCGGCACCGGCCGGCGCTGCGCGTTCGAGATCGAGATGACGGGGACCTTCGAGAAGGTGTTGAAGACCGGTTGATGCTCCGGCAGGTCGAGCCGGCCGTGCAGCGTGGTCAGGAACGGTGTCGGCTGCCGGTAGAACAGCGACCACGGATAATAATCGAGATGGAAGTGGAGGAAGTCGAACTCCTCGTCGTCACATTTCTGCCGCACCCGCTCCAGCATCACCATGTGCAGCGCATTGGGATCGCGCACGGAACCGTCGAGGCGGAGCGCCCGGGGCCATAACGCGTCCAGCTTCGCCGAGGTCTGCGAATCGCCGCTGGCGAACAGCGTTACGTCGTGCCCAAGGGCCACCAGCTCTTCCGTCAACCAATGCACCACCCGCTCGGTGCCGCCATACAGCTTGGGTGGAACAGCCTCCGTCAACGGAGCTACCTGCGCGATGCGCATCTCACCATCTCCTCTGTGCGATCATGATTGTAGAAAGCCCCCGCCTGTTCTGCACCGGCACGCCAGACAAGGGAACGTTCCCGCACTTGCGAAGTTCCTCCTTCCGAACGTTACTTATTCGACACGTCGGACGCCTGTCGCGATGCTGCCATCACATCTTCGCAGAACGCCCGCATCCGCATGTCGTGATGGCGTTGCCCGGGAACCGAGGCGAAGTGGTCGATGTTCAGTCGGCTAACAACAAAAGTTTGAATCATCACGACGGGGTCAATAGTCACATGGATCATCTTTCTGGGTATGCGCACCGGCCGTTTGCCTTTGTTTTGCGCTATCTTCGGCGTCGGCTCGCGTCGCATCTCGTGATCCTGACCGCTGTGGTGGCGGCCGTTGCCTGCTCAGTAGGCACTCAGTATGGCGTCAAATCCCTGGTCGACAGCTTGTCGGCCGGCGCTTCGCATGGTGGGAGCGTATGGCTGGCATTCATTTTCCTCATGACGTTGATCGCCGCCGATAATTTGCTTTGGCGGATCGCGAGCTGGACCGCCAGCTTCACCTTCGTCCGTGTCACGGGTGATTTACGCCGTGACATATTTCGTCATCTGACCGGCCACGCGCCGAGCTACTTCTCCGACCGGATGCCCGGCATGCTGACGAGCCGCATCACGGCGACGTCCAATGCGGTGTTCACGGTCGAAAACATGTTCGTCTGGAATGTGTTGCCGCCGTGCATCGCAACAGTTGCGGCCATCGCGCTGATTGGAACCGTCAGCCCTTACATGGCACTCGGCCTGATGGTGATTGCCGGCGGCATGGTGCTTGCGATGTTCCGCCTTGCGGCCGCAGGGAAACCGCTGCATGACGACTTCGCCGACAAAGCCGCCGTCGTCGACGGCGAGATGATCGACGTCATCAGCAACATGCCGCTGGTGCGCGCCTTCTGCGGCATCGGGCACGAGCATGAGCGGTTCGACGCGACCGTGAACCGGGAGCTCACCGCGCGCGGCCGCAGCCTGCGCTATCTGGAGAAGCTGCGGCTTATCCATGCCGGCGTCACAGTCGTGCTCACGATCGCCCTGATGGCCTGGGCGATCATGCTCTGGCAGGATGGCAGGGCAACGACCGGCGACGTCGTGCTGGTCTGCACCCTCGGTCTCTCCATACTGAACGCGACGCGCGATCTCGCGGTGGCGCTGGTCGACGTCACCCAGCACGTTGCGCGGCTGACCGAGGCGATCGCCACACTGCTGGTGCCGCATGAATTGCGCGACCACCCCGAGGCCGAGCCGCTGGTGAAGAGCGGCGCCGCGATCGCGTTCAACAATGTCACCTTCGGCTATCCCGGCGGCGAAAAGATCTTCGAGCGCTTCAGCCTGCGGCTGCAACCCGGCCAGCGCGTCGGCCTGGTCGGCCAGTCCGGCGGCGGCAAGTCGACGCTGTTCACGCTGCTCCAGCGCTTCTACGATACCGACGAGGGAAGTATCACCATCGACGGCCAGGACATTTCCAAGGTGACGCAGCTGAGCCTGCGCGAGGCCATCTCGGTCGTGCCGCAGGACATTTCCTTGTTCCACCGCTCGATTCGCGAGAATATCCGCTATGGTCGCCCGAACGCGACCGACGACGAGGTGCTGCGCGCAGCCATTGCGGCGCGCTGCGATTTCGTCGAGAGTCTGCCTGGTGGTCTCGACACCATGGTCGGCGACCGCGGCGTCAAGATGTCCGGCGGCCAGCGCCAGCGCATCGCAATCGCGCGCGCCTTCCTGAAGGACGCGCCGATCCTGCTGCTGGACGAGGCGACCGCCGCGCTCGACAGCGAATCCGAGGAGGCGATCCGCGAGGCGTTGTCGCGGCTGATGCGCGGCCGGACGGTCATCGCGATCGCGCATCGCCTCGCGACCCTGCGCAATTTCGATCGCGTGGTCGTGTTGAGGGGTGGTAAGATCATCGAGGACGGGTCGCCCGAGCGTCTGATGCAGGGCCACGGGCCCTATCGTGAGCTGGTCACGCAGGAAATGAGCCGGCTCGCCCAAGCCGCCGCGTAAACCAATAGTCGCGTTCGAGTCGGTTGCGTGTCGAAACAAGCGCAGGGGAGCTGCTGATGTCGGCTGAAGCCGTTACCCAATTCGTCTCTGTGACGCGGACCGTGGACCAGGTCGCGGAGCAGCCTTTCTATATTCCGATGACGGGACCGTCAGCGCGGCCGCGGCGTTCGCTCAAGCACGACGACACCTTTATCGTGCTCGACAGCCATGGTGACATCGGCGCTTCGGCCGGCGGGCCCGATGGCCTGTTTCATCACGACACGCGCTACCTTGCGAGGCTCGAGCTCGTGCTCGACGATCTCCAGCCGTTACTGCTGGGCTCGAACCTGCGCGACGACAACTCAGCCCTGACCGTCGATCTCACCAATCCGGACATCTACCGGCAGGGCAGCCTCGTGCTGCAAAAGGACCTGCTGCACATCGTGCGCACGATCTTCCTGTGGCGCGGCACCGCGTATCAGCGCATCGGCGTGCAGAACCACGGCGACCGCCCGGCCGGCTTTGCGCTGACGCTGCTGTTCGACAACGATTTCGCCGATCTGTTCGAGGTCCGCGGCGAACGGCGCCCGCGCCGCGGCATCGGCTCGAGCCGGCTGTTGGGACCGACCGACGTGCTGTTCGATTACCGCGGTCTCGATGACGCCGAGCGCACCACGGGCCTGCATTTCGACCCGCGCCCAACCAAGTTGTCGGTGAATGCCGCGACCTGGCAGCTCGAACTCGACCCGCATGAGTCGAAATCCTTGTTCGTGGCCGTGTCCTGCAACCGGCCGGTCGCGGAGAAGCCGGCGCGCTTTTTCAGGAGCCTGCTCGCCCATCGCCGCGAGATGCGGCAATCGACGATGGGGGCGGCCAGCATCGAGACCTCCAACAACATCTTCAACGAGGTGCTGTGCCAGGCCATGGCCGACCTCAACATGCTGATGACGGAGACGCCGCAGGGCCGCTATCCCTATGCAGGAATTCCCTGGTACTCGACGACGTTCGGCCGTGACGGGCTGATCACCGCGTTGCAGATGCTGTGGGTCGATCCGCGAATCGCCAAGGGCGTGCTGCGGCGGCTCGCCCATTTCCAGGCCAAGGCGGTCGACCCGCTCGCCGATGCCGCGCCGGGCAAGATCCTGCATGAGATGCGCGGCGGCGAGATGGCGGCGCTGCGGGAGGTACCGTTCGCGCAATATTACGGCAGCGTCGATTCCACGGCCTTGTTCGTCCTGCTGGCAGGAAGCTATTTCGAACGCACCGGCGACGAGGCGACATTGACCGAGCTGTGGCCGGCGATCGAGGCGGGGCTGGCCTGGATCGACGGCCCCGGTGATCCCGACAAGGACGGCTTCGTCGAATATCAGCGCGCCACGGAAAAGGGCCTCGCCAACCAGGGCTGGAAGGATTCCTACGACGCGATCTTCCATGCTGATGGCCAGCTCGCGGAAGGCAATCTCGCGCTGGCCGAAGTGCAAGGTTACGTCGTTGCGGCCAAGCGGCTCGCCGCGCGCTGCGCGCTCCGCCTGGGCAAGCCTGATCTCGCCAAGAAGCTCGAGGCCGAGGCCAAGACGCTGGCCGAGCGTTTCGAGGCCGCGTTCTGGTGCGAGGAGCTCGGTACCTATGCGCTTGCGCTCGACGGCAAGAAGCGGCCCTGCAAGGTGCGGACCTCCAACGCCGGCCAGGTCCTGTTCAGCGGCATGATCCGCGAGGACCGCGCGCGCCTCGTCGCCGCCGATTTGATGCGGCCGCATTTCTTCTCGGGCTGGGGCATCCGCACCGTCGCGCAAGGCGAGGTGCGTTACAATCCGATGTCCTATCATGACGGGTCGATCTGGCCGCACGACAATGCGCTGATCGCGCTCGGGCTCGCGCGTTATGGGCTCAAGCATTCGGTCGCGCATGTCTTCAAGGGATTGTTCGACGCCGCGACCTACATGGACCTGCGCCGGTTGCCCGAATTGTTCTGCGGTTTCCGGCGCGAAAAGCGGCGCGGCCCGACGCTCTATCCGGTCGCCTGCGCGCCGCAGGCCTGGGCCAGCGCAACGGCGTTCACGCTATTGGAGGCGGCGCTGGGCATCGAGTTCGACGTGGCGCGCGGCGAGATCCGGCTGCGCAATCCGCATCTGCCGGCGTTCCTGCACGAGGTGATCTTGCGCGATCTGCGTCTGGGCGAGTCCAGCGTGGACCTGCGCGTCAGCCGCCATGGCGACGACGTGGCGCTGGAGGTGTTGCGCACGCGTGGCCAGATTCAGGTCTCGATCGTGCTGGCGCGCTAGCGGCGCGCCGGAAGGAGGGTGCATGCGTACCGCCGGATGGTTGGCTCTGGGCGTCGTGATCGTCTGCGGAACGACTCTCGCCGTGTCACGCGCCGCGGAGGAGTCGCCCGCACCCTCGACGGAAGCGAATGCACCGCCGACGGCGCAGCCGCCGGCGTCATCGGTCCCCGTCACGCCAAAGAATGCCGCGCCACCGCCGTCGGTCACGATCATCGGCGCGAGCGATGCGCACGGTGTGCTTGGCCGTGACGTGCTCAGCGCGGCGAACGAGGACATGGGCCGCATCGTCGACGTCATCGTCGATCGGAGCGGGCACGTGCGCGCTGCCGTGATCGATTTCGGCGGCTTCCTCGGCGTCGGCAGCCGCAAGATCGTGGTGGACTGGAACGCGATGCGGTTCGGCAAGATCGTCAACAAGAAGGACAGCATCACGCTGGAATTGACCAAGGCACAGGTCGCAGCCGCGCCGGAATACAAGGAGGACACGCCGATGGTGGTGCTCGGCGCGTCCGGCAGCCTGCAGCCGCTGCAAGCTGTTCAGTGAGGCGCGGGGAGGGATGGCCGCCGGTGCTGTTGTCGAGGAAGCCGAATCATGCGGATCGCGAGGACCGCGTTGAGCAGGACAAATTTGCGGCGCCGTCGCCTGCCGGCATTCCGGCGCCGTCGCGCCAGAGCCTGCGCGGCCTCGACTGGTTCATCTTCTTCCTTGCCGACGTTCAGACCGGATTCGGGCCGTTCATCGCGGTCTATCTGACGACCCAGAAATGGACCCAGGTCGAGATCGGCCTCGTGCTGTCGATCGGCGGCATCGTTGCCCTGATCGGTCAGATGCCGGGCGGCGCCATCATCGATGCCGCGAAATCCGAGCGGCTGGTCGCCGGCCTCGCGATCGCCACGATCGGCTGCTGCGCGCTCGCCTATGCGGCGATGCCGATCTTCCCCGTGGTGGTGGCTGCGGCCACCTTGCACGCGGCAGCGAGCTGCGTGCTCGGACCGGCGATCGCGGCGATCAGCCTCGGTCTGGTCGGCCCGCTCGCGATCGGCGAGCGTCTCGGCCGCAACGCGCGCTTTGCTTCGCTCGGCAACGGCGTTGCGGCCGCCGTGATGGGTACTGCCGGCTATCTGCTGTCGAGCCGGTCGGTGTTCCTGGTCACCTTCCTGCTCGCAATTCCCACCTTGATCGCACTCTCTCGCATCCGCGAGCACGAAGTCGACATCGCGCGCTGTCACGGCGAGATGCCGCGCGAGGCGGAGGATCGCGGCGACACCAATATCTGGCATCTGATCCGGCAGCGGCCGCTCATTGTCTTTGCACTCAGCGTGCTCCTGTTGCAGCTCGCGAACGCCTCGATGATGCCGCTGATGGCAAGCGCGGTGACAGCGCGATCGAGCGAGTGGGCGACGGTGCTCGTCGCTTTTTGCATCGTCGTGCCGCAGGCGATCGTGGCGCTGCTGTCGCCGAGCGTCGGGCGCAAGGCGCAAGTATGGGGCCGCAGGCCGCTGCTGCTGATCGGATTCGCGGCGCTGACGATTCGCGGTCTGCTGTTCGCGACAGTGCGCGATCCGTATCTGCTGGTGCTGGTGCAGGTGTTCGACGGCCTCACCGCGGCGGTGTTCGCGGTGATGATCCCGCTGATCGTGGCCGACGTCGCCTTCGGCAGCGGCCATTTCAACCTCGCGCAGGGCATTGTCGGCACGGCAATGGGCGTCGGCGCGTCGCTGAGCACCGCGCTTGGCGGCTATGTCAGCGATAAATTCGGCAATGCCATGGCGTTCACCGGACTGTCCGGCGTCGCGGCGACGGGACTTCTGCTTATTCTGCTTGTCATGCCGGAGACGCGGCGCAAGGGCATGATCGCAGCAAAAGAAATGGCCGGCTGAATCAATCAGCCGGCCATGAGGGGGTGGGAGAGGGGAGATCAGGCGTCGAGATTGTGCAGGCGTGCGCGGTTGCGCAGCACGATATGGCGGGCGCCGGAGAAGCCGAGAATGCCCTGGGCGTGAAGCTGCGACAGCGCGCGCGAGACGGTCTCGAGCGTGAGACCGAGATAGTCGCCGATGTCGCGGCGGCACATCGGCAGCGCCATCATGCCTGCAACCGCGAGGCGGCGGTCCATTTCGAGCAGGAAGGTTGCGACGCGCTCCATCGCGGTCTTGCGGCCCAGCAGCAGCATGTGGTCCTCGGCGTGGCGAAGCTCACCGGCGGTCATCGCCCAAAGCTTGCGGGCGACCTGGACGTCGGTGGCTGCGGCCTTCTCGAGGCTCGCGCGCTTCACGAGGCGCACAGTGGTGTCGATGATAGCTTCAGCAGCAAGGCGGTGGGTGGTGCCGGATTCGAGGCCGAACACGTCGCCGGGAAGGTGGAAGGAGCCGATCTGGCGGCGGCCGTCGGAGAGAAGCTTGTAGCTGCGCACGGCGCCGGTGACGACCTGATAGACATACTCGGCCGACTCGTCCTCGCCATAGATTTCCTCTTCCTTGCGGTAGGAGAACTCGGTGGCAACGAGGCCGACATGGCCGGCGATCGCACCGAACTGGTCGGAGACGGGATGGGCGGGTGCGATCTTGCCGCCGATCTGGGTCTTGATCGCCGGGGCGTTGAAGGTCTGGGTCAGCATCTGCGCCATCTCCGTTGTGATGACGCTTAGGTACGCGGTATCGGGTGCCTCGAAAATTTCGCGAGATATCTTAAGGAGATTGCCTTACGTAGAATCCCGTAGGTCAGCTATGGACCCGGTTCTGGATGGCGTGGCGAATGCGTTTGACCAGGTTTTCGTCCAGAAGCGGCTTCAGAATCACTTCATTCACGCCTGCGGCCGCCGCCCGGGCCGAGATATTCGAGTCGGGATAGCCGGTGATCAGGATCACGGGGGTATCGCCCTCGGACTGGCGCAGTCGCCCGGCCAGCTCGATGCCGTTGATGTCAGGCATTTTGTAGTCGATCACGTAACAGTCTGCACCGGACGGGCGCGCCGCATTGAGCAGCGCCGTGGCGTTCCTGAAGGTCCGTACGGCAAAACCGTCGGTTTCCAGCAAAAACCTCAGCGAGCCAAGCACAGCGGCATCGTCGTCGACCACATAGACAGTTGGCTTTGCGGGTGACGACATCTGGAGCCGCTCGGGATGGGAGCTGATCGCAATCATTCCGATCTGGTAGCACAGGGCGAGCGGAGGGTTTTGACTTGCCTCAACTCCTGTTGACTTCAATCATTGAGCATTCCGGCGCGCATCGCTAGCCGGACCAGCTCCGACAGGCTGTTGGCCTGCATCTTGGTCATTACGTTGGCCCGGTAGACCTCGATGGTGCGCGGGCTGATGTCGTACTCGCGAGCGATCAGCTTGTTGGAGAGGCCCGCGATCAGCCCCTCCATGACCTGTCGTTCTCTGGGGCTCAGGGACGCGACGCGAGCGGCGACGTCCTGGCCCATGGCCTCGTTCCTGGCGGCCGGCTCGCCCTCGCGGATCGCGGATTCGATCATGGCGACGAGGCGGTCATCCTCGAACGGCTTTTCCAGGAAATCCATCGCACCGAGCTTCATCGCCTCGACCGCGAGCGGCACGTCGCCATGACCGGTCATGATCAGGATCGGAAACCGGCTGCGCTGCGCCTTCAGGCGCTTCAGAAGCTCGATCCCATCGATGCCGGGCATCCGCACGTCGGAGACGACGCAGCCGAAGGCGAGGCCGGGCAGGGCATCGAGAAAACTCTGCGCGTTGTCGAACAGTGTGACGCCGAAGCCGGCTGAATCCAGCAGGAAGTTCAGCGAATCCCGCATCGCCTCGTCGTCGTCAATGACGTAGATGGTTCCCTTGGTCGTCATGGATCAGTTCTCGTCGGCTGCCGGCAAGGTGAAGCGGAATGTCGCCCCACCCGATGCATTGCTCTCGGCCCACATCCGGCCGCCGTGAGCCTCGATGATCGAGCGGCTGATGGACAGTCCCACGCCCATGCCGGTGTCTTTGGTGGTGAAGAAAGTCTGAAACAGGTTTGGCATGACGTCGTCCTGGAAGCCGGAGCCGGAGTCGGAGACCTCGATCTCGATCATGTCGTCGGCGGCGCGGGTGTTGGTGACGACGAGCTCGCGCCGTGGCGACTTCGCCATCGCTTCCAGCGCGTTGCGGAAGAGGTTGACCAGCACCTGCTGGATTTGCACCCGGTCGGCGAGCACGAGATCAGCATTTGGATTGAGGCTGAACCGAAGCTGCACGTCCTGCTCGCGCGCGCCGGCGAGCCCGAGCGCGCCGGCCTCCTCGATCAGCTTGGACAGGCTCTCGACCCTTTTCTCCGATTCGCCGCGGGAGACGAAGTCGCGCAAGCGGCGGATGATCTGGCCGGCGCGCAGCGCCTGCTCGGCGGCGCGGTCCAGCGCGCTCTCGATCTTCGGCGTATTCGGATCCTGGCTTCCGGCGAGGAGCCGCCGCGACCCCTTCATGTAGTTGCTGATCGCTGCCAGCGGCTGGTTGAGCTCGTGAGCGAGCGCGGACGCCATTTCGCCCATCGCGCTCAGCCGCGAGACGTGGACAAGTTCGGACTGCAGTTCCTGGAGCCGCGCCTGGGTTTTCTGATGCTCGGTCAGATCGCGGACGAAACCGGTGAAATAGGGCTCGCCGCCCGACTGCATCTCGCCGATCGACAGGTGCATCGGAAAGGTCGTGCCGTCGCGGCGCTTGCCGGTCACGATGCGGCCGATGCCGATGATGTGTGGGTCGCTGGTGGTCCGGTAGCGCGCGATGTAGCCGTCGTGACGTGAGCTGTCGGGCTCCGGCATCAGGATGCGGACGTTCTGGCCGATCGCCTCCGACTCGACCCAGCCGAACAGGCGCTCGGCCGCCGCGCTGAAGAGCTGGATGACGCCGTGGCCGTCGATGACGATCATGGCGTCTGGAATCGTCTGGAGGATCGAGCGGAGGTGACTCTCGCGCGTGCGCAGGGTTTCCTCGACCTGCTTCTCTTCATCGACGTCAAGAAAGATGCCGCTGAGATGTCGGGCGGCGCCGGCGTCGTCCCGAATCAGCCCCGCGCGCGCACGGATCCACTGCGCTCTGCCCAACGCCCCCGCGACCCTGAACGACACGTCGAAGCTGCCGCCCCGTTCGGAGACGTGTCGGATCGCACTCTCGATCCGCTCGCGGTCGTTCGGCTCCAGCCGGGACAGGAACAGCGCGTAACTCACCGATTGGCCAGATTCGATTCCGAACAGGATCCTGGCCGTCTCCGACCACTCCAACTCCAGTGTCTTGAGATCGAGGTCCCAGGTCCCGACGCCAAATCCTTCGATTCGAACGCGGAAATGTTCGCCCCGGCCGTCATCTTGCGGATGAATCACGCGGGTCGGCGCCAAACGATCACTCCCATTCTGATGCGGGGAACCGCACAGCGTTACCGTTGGCAATGTACCCAAGGAGGGGCCAGAGGCAAGTTCCGATGTCTTATACCATCGGCAGATTTCCGGCCGGCGCGGTGATCCAAGGTTTTGATCTATCTCATCCTGCCCCGGCGGCGGTGGGCTTACGATCGGATCAAAGCTCATTGCCCCGGAGACTCCGATGACATACGCGACCGTGATGGTCAGCCTGGCGCTCGATCAGCCCAACGAGGCGCGGCTTCAGGTCGCGGGCGAGCTTGCCGAACGATTTGAGGCGTCGATCATCGGCGTTGCTGCGGCGCAGTTCGCCCCGCCGCTCTACTACAGCGATGGCGCCGCAGCGCAGGGACTGATCGATGAGGGAGAAGCCTCGGTCAAGCGACGCCTGAGCAGGCTCGAGGCGCAATTCCGCGCCGCGATCAGGAATCGCGGCGGGCATGTGGAATGGCGCAGCGCCATGGATTTCCCGGCGCGCTTTACGTTCGCTCAGGCACGTTGCGCCGACATCGTCGTCGCCGGCGGGCAGAGCCCGGCCTTCTCCGACGCCTTCGCGCTCGCGAGCCCAAAGGATCTGGTGATGCAAGCCGGCCGACCGATCCTGGTCGTGCCTGACGGGATCAACTGGCTCGATCTGCGCAGCGTCCTGGTGGCGTGGAAGGATACGCCGGAAGCGCGGCGGGCGCTCGCCGATGCGCTGCCATTACTGCGCAAGGCCAGGGATGTCACCGTCCTCGCAATTCCCGAAGGTGACGACGACCGCACTGCCGCGGTCGCTGGCGCGACCGACGTGACGGCGTGGCTTGCCCGCCACGGCGTGACCGCGATCACGCGCGTTTCCGAAGCGGCCCGGAACGAAACCGTCGTCGGGCAACTGGAGAAAATTGCCGGCGACGTCGGCGCCAGCATGATCGTCGCCGGTGCCTACGGTCATTCGCGCTTCCGCGAACTGATCCTCGGCGGCGTCACCCAATATCTGGTCACTCAATCTGCCCGCTGCGTGCTGCTGTCGCACTGACGCTGGAGCGATACAAGACCAATCAAAGAGGACGCGCCGTGTACAGATTCCTTGAACAGACCGTCGAAAGCTACATGACGCAGGACGTCAGGACAGTGAGGCGCGACCTCGACCTGCTCGCGCTGAGCGAGATGTTCGAGCGCGATGATTTCAATTCCTATCCGGTCGAGGACGACGGACAGGTCGTCGGTATCGTCACCAAGTTCGACATCCTGAAGTGCTTCGCCTTCACGCCGAGCCAGATGCTGCCGCGCTACCACGACCTGATGACCCGCAAAATCGGCGACGTCATGACGCCCGACTTTATCTATGTCAGCCCCGACACGCGGCTGACGCGCGTGCTCCAGATCATGGTCGAGCACCGCATCAGGAGCATCATCGTGCTCGACGGCGCGCAGAAGCTGATCGGAATCGTCGCGCGCGAGGACGTCATCGCGGCGCTCAAGGCGACGGCACGCGACTGAGGAGGCGGCTGCAGATTCGCAATTCTCGACTCCGCCATGTCACGCAGGCGGTGGGCTGCCGTTTATGCTCTGCGGTGCCCAAGCGACTGATATCGCTCTGCGATCTACATCGGTCTCACATTAACAGAAATCCACATAGCTTGATTTCAATCAATTCCCCGCGAGGGCGAATGTGGTTTCTGGCCCTGTGTTCTTTCAGAGAGAGTCCGCATGAGCCAGCCCTCCATCTCCAAGTCCATGACGTCAGGTGAAAGCGGCCTGGCTGTCGTGTTCGCGGTCACCGCCTTCCTCTGCGTGATTGCCTCGGCCAAGGCGCTCGATGCGCCCTTCGCCTTCCATGCCGCGCTGAGCGCGGCGGCGAGCCTGGCCGCGGTCTTCTGCATCATCAACCGTTACCTCGACCGACCGGCGGCGCTGCCGCCTGCGGAGATCAACGGCCGGCCCAACTACAACATGGGGCCGATCAAGTTCTCCTCCGTCATGGCGATGTTCTGGGGCATTGCCGGCTTTCTCGTCGGCCTCATCATCGCCTCGCAACTGGCGTGGCCGGCGCTGAACTTCGATCTGCCCTGGACCAGCTTCGGCCGCCTGCGTCCGCTGCACACGTCCGCAGTGATCTTCGCCTTCGGCGGCAACGTCCTGATCGCGACGTCGTTCTACGTCGTCCAGAAGAGCTGCCGCGTGCGCCTTGCAGGCGATCTCGCGCCCTGGTTCGTCGTCGTAGGCTACAATTTCTTCATCCTGATCGCCGGCACCGGCTATCTGCTCGGCGTCACCCAGTCGAAGGAATATGCCGAGCCGGAATGGTACGCCGATCTGTGGCTGACCATCGTTTGGGTCACCTATCTGCTGGTCTTCCTTGCCACGATCATCAAGCGCAAGGAGCCGCACATCTTTGTCGCGAACTGGTTCTATCTCGCCTTCATCGTGACGATCGCTGTCTTGCATCTCGGCAACAACCCGGCGCTGCCGGTCTCGGTGTTCGGCTCGAAATCCTACATCGCCTGGGGCGGCATCCAGGATGCCATGTTCCAGTGGTGGTACGGCCACAACGCGGTCGGCTTCTTCCTGACCGCCGGCTTCCTCGCCATCATGTATTACTTCATCCCGAAGCGGGCCGAGCGGCCGATCTATTCCTACCGTCTCTCGATCATCCACTTCTGGGCGCTGATCTTCCTGTACATCTGGGCCGGCCCACACCATCTGCACTACACGGCGCTGCCGGACTGGACCCAGACGCTCGGCATGACCTTCTCCATCATGCTGTGGATGCCGTCCTGGGGCGGCATGATCAACGGCCTGATGACGCTGTCGGGCGCCTGGGACAAGCTGCGCACCGATCCCGTGCTGCGCATGCTCGTGGTCTCCATCGCCTTCTACGGCATGTCGACCTTCGAAGGCCCGATGATGTCGATCAAGGTGGTCAACTCGCTCAGCCACTACACCGACTGGACCATCGGCCACGTGCACTCCGGCGCGCTCGGCTGGGTTGGTTTCGTCTCCTTCGGCGCGCTCTACTGCCTCGTGCCCTGGATCTGGAATCGGAAGGGCCTCTACAGCCTCAAGCTCGTCAACTGGCACTTCTGGATCGCGACGCTTGGCATCGTCCTCTACATCTCGGCGATGTGGGTGTCCGGCATCCTCCAGGGCCTGATGTGGCGCGCCTACACCTCGCTCGGCTTCCTCGAATATTCCTTCATCGAGACCGTCGAGGCGATGCATCCGTTCTACATCATCCGCGCCGCCGGCGGCGGGCTGTTCCTGATCGGCGCGCTGATCATGGCCTATAATCTCTGGATGACGGTTCGCGTCGGCGAACAGGAAGTCCAGATGCCCGTCGCTCTTCAGCCGGCGGAATGAGGAGTCTTCCATGTCGTTCTGGACACGCCACCAAATCTTCGAAAAGAACTCGATCATCCTCATCGTCGGCATCCTGCTGGTGATCGCGACCGGCGGTCTCGTCGAGATCACCCCGCTGTTCTACCTCAAGAGCACGATCGAGGCGGTCGACGGGATCAGGCCGTATACGCCGCTGGAGCTCGCCGGGCGCAACGTCTACATCCGCGAGGGCTGCTATCTCTGCCATTCGCAGATGATCCGGCCCTTGCGCGACGAGGTCGAGCGCTACGGACATTTCTCGTTGGCCGCCGAGAGCATGTACGACCATCCGTTCCAGTGGGGCTCGAAGCGCACCGGTCCCGACCTTGCCCGCGTCGGCGCCAAATATTCCGACGACTGGCATGTGACCCATCTGGCCAATCCGCGCGCGATCGTGCCGCAGTCGGTGATGCCAGGCTATCCGTTCCTCAGCCAGACCGAGGTCGATCCGGACACGATCGCCGACCACATGCGCACGCTGCGGACCGTCGGCACGCCCTACACCGACGACCAGATCGCCAATGCGGGCGCCGACATGAAGGCCCAGGCCGATCCTGACAATGCCGGCTCCGACGCTTTCACCAAGCGCTACGCCAAGGCCGTGGTGCGCAACTTCGACGGCAAGGCCGGCACGCCGACCGAGATGGACGCGCTGATCGCCTATCTCCAGATGCTCGGCACGCTGGTCGATTTCAAGATCTACAACGAGAAAGCCAATTTTCGCTGAGAAGGCACCCACGATGAAAGCCATCCTGACACTCGACAATCTCGCGTCCGGTCTCGTGACCACGATCTGGACGCCGGTGTTCGTCGCGATCTTTCTCGCGATCATCGCCTACGCATTATGGCCCCGTAACAAGGCTGCGTTCGACGAAGCAGCACACCTGCCGTTGCGGGAGGAGTGAGAGACCATGACCGATCATCATAGCGACATCGATTCCGTCACCGGCAAGTCCACGACCGGACATGAATGGGACGGCATCAAGGAGCTCAACACGCCGCTGCCGCGCTGGTGGGTGATCAGCTTCTACCTCACCATCGTCTGGTCGATCGGCTACTGGATCGTGTATCCGGCCTGGCCGCTGATCTCCAGCAATACCACGGGCCTGTTCGGCTACTCGACACGCGCCGATGTCGCGGTCGAGCTCGCCAATCTCGAGAAGATCCGCGGAGCCAAGATGGTTGCGCTGGGCGCGGCCTCGCTCGCCGACATCGAGAAGGACCCGGCGCTGCTGGCGCTCGCGCGCGCCAAGGGCAAGACCGTGTTCGGCGACAATTGCGCGCCATGTCACGGCTCAGGCGGCGCGGGTGCCAAGGGCTATCCGAATCTGAACGACGACGACTGGCTGTGGGGCGGTTCGCTCGACCAGATCATGCAGACCATCCAGTTCGGCGCACGTTCCGGCCACGCCAAGACGCATGAAGGCCAGATGCTCGCATTCGGCAAGGACGGCGTGCTGAAGCCGGATGAGATCGTCACGGCCGCCAACTATGTCCGGGCACTGTCGGGCCTTCCGACCCGCAAGGGCTATGACGCGGCCAAGGGCGAGAAGATCTTCGCGGAGAATTGCGTCGCCTGCCATGGCGACGGCGGCAAGGGCAACCCGGAGATGGGTGCCCCCAACCTGACCGATAAGATCTGGCTCTATGGTTCGGACGAGGCGACGCTGATCGAGACCATCAGCCAGGGCCGCGCGGGCGTGATGCCGGCCTGGGAAGGGCGGCTCGATCCCGCCACCATCAAGGCGATGGCAGTTTACGTCCACTCGCTGGGCGGCGGAAAATAGCCAATCCGGGACACGCGGAGGCGAACAAAAAAAGCCCCCGCTTGCGCTGGATCAACTGACGCGGCGGCGTCGGGTGTAGGTTTTATCGCACCTCTCGAAAAGCTGCAGGCGATGAACAGGACCGCGAACCCAAAAGAGCTCCCATTAGACGATGACAACGGGCCGCTCTATGTGGCCCAGAAGAAAGTCTATCCCCAGAGCACCTCTGGCACCTTCCGCCGGATCAAATGGGGCCTGATGGCCTTCTGCCTCGGCGTCTACTACTTCCTGCCGTTCGTGCGCTGGAACCGCGGACTCGGCGCTCCCAGCCAAGCGGTGCTGATCGATCTTCCCAACAGTCGCTTCTATTTCTTCTTCATCGAGCTGTGGCCGCAGGAGGTCTACTACTTCACCGGCCTGCTGATCGTCGCCGCGGTGGCGCTATTCCTGATGAACTCGGTCGGCGGCCGTATCTGGTGCGGCTATCTCTGTCCGCAGACGGTGTGGACCGACCTGTTCTATGCGGTCGAGCGTCTGATCGAGGGTGACCGGCGCGAGCGGATGAAGAAGGACAAATCGTCCGACCCGATGAAGCTGGAGCGGATCTCCGAGATCGTGCTCAAGCATTCGATCTGGCTCTTGATCGGGTGGTGGACCGGCGGCGCCTGGGTGCTCTATTTCAACGACGCACCGACGCTGGTCAAGGAACTCGTCACGTTCCAGGCGCCGATGCTCGCCTATGTCTGGATCGGCATTCTCACCGCGACGACCTATCTGCTCGCCGGCTACATGCGCGAGCAGGTCTGCACCTATATGTGCCCGTGGCCGCGCATCCAGGCGGCGCTGACCGATGAATGGGCGCTCAACGTCACCTACCGCTACGACCGAGGCGAGAAGCGTACGTCGGTGAAGAAGGCGGCCGAGCTGCGCGCGCTCGGGCAGCAGGTTGGTGATTGCGTCGATTGCTACCAGTGCGTGGCGGTCTGCCCGACCGGCATCGACATCCGCAACGGACCGCAGATGGAATGCATCCAGTGCGGGCTCTGCATTGATGCCTGCGACAATGTGATGACGAAAATCGGCCGGCCGAAGCGGCTGATCGGCTATGACAACGACGTCAACATCCAGCGCCGCCAGGAAGGCAAGGCGCCGATCTACCGCATCGTCCGGGCCCGCACCGTCGCCTACAGCGCGATCATCGCGGCGGTCGGCGGCATCATGATCTATACGCTGGCGACTCGCAGCCTGCTCGACGTCAACGTGCTGCACGACCGCAACCCGATCGCGGTCAGGCTCAGCGACGGCTCGATCCGCAATGCCTACACGGTGCGGCTGCTCAACAAGAGCGGTTACGACCGGGTCATCGCGATCGACGCGAGCGGCCCGGTCAATGCGACAATCCATGTCATCGGAATCGATTCTGTGACGCCGGACCGGCCGATGATCGTGGTTCCGCGCGACTCCACCAGCGAGCTGCGGCTGCTCGTGACCGCTCCGGTGGAGGGCAATCCGGAAAAGTCCATCCCGGTTCACTTTCACGTCACCGATATCGGCCTCGGCGAAGTCGCCAGCGCCACCGACAATTTCGTCGCGCCCTAGGATCAGGAGTTCGCCATGGCAACCAAGCCGCTGACCGGATCAAAAGTGTTTCTGATGCTGGTCGCCTTCTTCGGCGTCGTGATCGGCGTCAACGCGACCATGATGAAGCTCGCGATCGCGACGCTGCCAGGGACGGACGTCGACAGCCCCTATGCCGCGGGCCTCACCTATGACCGCGAAATTTCGGCGGCGCAGGACCAGGCCGCGCGCAAATGGAAGGTCAACGCCCATGTCGAGCGCCGCGCCGATGGCGGCGCCGTGCTTCAGGTCGAGGCGCGCGACGCGAGCGGCCAGCCGATCGCCGGACTGAAATTCGGCGGCCGCCTGGAGCGGCCGACCGACAAGCGCGCCGATCTCGCCATCGAGCTCTCGGAGGCCGGCATCGGCCTCTATCGCGGCAATGTCGCATCGGTCGTGCCGGGCCAATGGGACCTGGTGATCGAGGGCGAGGCGCGGGGAACGCGCGTGTTCATGTCCCGCAACCGCGTGATCCTGAACTGAAGGATTTTGCCATGCACGTCTCGCGGGACTTTTCGCATTACGTCCGGACTGCGGGCGAGGGCGTCCAGCACATCGATCTCGCGGTCGAGGGCGTGCACTGCGCCGGCTGCATGGCCAAGATCGAGCGCGGGCTATCCGCGATTCCCGACGTCATGCTGGCGCGCGTGAACCTCACCGACCGGCGCGTTGCACTGGAATGGAAGGCGGGCACGCTCGATCCTATCAGCTTCATCGACCGCCTCGAAGAGCTCGGCTACAAGGCCTATCCTTACGAGACCGAGAGCGCGGAGGCGACCGAGGTCGCCGAATCGCGCTTCCTGCTGCGCTGCCTCGGCGTCGCCGCGTTCGCCACCATGAACGTGATGATGCTGTCGATCCCGGTGTGGTCCGGCAACGTCTCGGACATGCTGCCGGAGCAGCGCGATTTCTTCCACTGGCTGTCGGCGCTGATCGCGCTGCCGGCGGCGGCCTATGCCGGCCAGCCGTTCTTCCGCTCGGCCTGGCGCGCGCTGTCGGCCAGGACCACCAACATGGACGTGCCGATCTCGATCGGCGTGACGCTGGCGCTCGGCATGTCCGTGGTCGAGACCATCAACCACGCCGAGCACGCCTATTTCGACGCGGCGATCATGCTGCTCACTTTCCTCCTGGTCGGTCGCTTCCTCGACCAGAACATGCGGCGGCGGACCCGCGCGGTCGCGGGCAATCTCGCCGCGCTCAAGGCGGAGACCGCGGCCAAGTTCGTCGGGCCCGACGAGATATCCCAAGTGCCGGTGGCCGCGATCTATCCCGGCGACATCGTGCTGCTGCGGCCCGGCGAGCGCTGCGCGGTCGACGGCACTGTGATCGAGGGCCGTTCCGAGATCGACCAGAGCCTGATCACCGGCGAGACGCTCTATGTCACGGCCGAGCAGGGCACGCCGGTCTATGCGGGATCGATGAACATCTCAGGGACCTTGCGGGTGCGGGTCTCGGCGGCCTCCGAGGCGACGCTGCTCGCCGAGATCACGCGGCTGCTCGACAATGCGCTGCAGGCGCGCTCGCGCTACATGCGGCTCGCAGACCGCGCTTCGCGACTCTACGCGCCGGTGGTGCATGCCACCGCGCTCGTCACCATCCTCGGCTGGGTCATCGCGGACGCCGGCTGGCATGATGCCATCGTGACCGGCGTCGCGGTGCTGATCATCACCTGTCCCTGCGCGCTCGGGCTCGCCATTCCGACGGTACAGACCGTGGCCTCTGGCGCGATGTTCAAGGCGGGTGTGCTGCTGAATTCCGGCGATGCCATCGAGCGTCTCGCGGAAGCCGATCACGTCATCTTCGACAAGACCGGCACGCTGACGCTGCCCGATCTCGAAGTGATGAATGCGGCCGATATTCCCGCCGATATCTTCGAGCTTGCCGGGCGGCTCGCGCTGTCGAGCCATCATCCGGTCGCCGCCGCGGTCGCGCAGGCCTCCGACGCCAGATCGCCGATCGTTAGCGCGGTCGAGGAGGCCGGCCAGGGCGTGCGCGCTGTGCTCGATGGCATCGAGATTCGCCTCGGCCGTCCGTCCTTCTGCGGCGCCGAGACGCTGGTCTCCGACGTGACAAATCTCGATCCCGAAGCCTCCGTCGTGGCGTTCAGCAATGGCAGCGAAAAATTCATCCTCTCCGTGCGCCAGGGCCTCCGTCCCGATGCGCAGGCTGTGATCGCGGCGCTGAAGGCGCGCAATATCGGCATCGAGATTCTCTCCGGCGACCGTGAACCGGCGGTGATCGCGGCGGCCCATGCGCTGGGTATCTCCGAATGGCGAGCCGGCGTGACCCCGGCCGACAAGATCGCGCGGATCGAGGTCTTGAAGCAGCGGGGCATGAAGGTCCTGATGGTCGGCGACGGCATGAATGATGCGCCGTCGCTGGCGGCAGCGCACGTCTCGATGTCGCCGATCTCGGCCGCGCATTTGAGCCAGGCGACCGCCGATCTCGTCTTTCTCGGCCGGCCGCTGGCTCCGGTCGTCGCCGCCATCGATGCTTCGCGCAAGGCGCTGCACCTGATGCGGCAGAATCTCTGGCTGGCGATCGGCTACAATTTCCTCGCGGTGCCGGTCGCGATCAGCGGCGTCGTCACGCCCTTGATCGCGGCTGCCGCCATGAGCGGATCGTCGATCCTGGTGATGCTGAATTCGCTGCGTGCGCGCGGTGCCCCGCGGGAGATCGTGTGATGGAAATTCTGGTCATCCTGGTGCCGCTGGCGCTGATGCTCGGTCTCGCCGGTCTGGCCGCTTTCCTTTGGTCGCTTCGAAGCGGCCAGTACGACGATCTCGACGGCGCCGCCTGGCGCGCCATCGCCGACGACGAGCCGCCGCAGGAGGCGCCGGCCAAGCGCTAGCGCTTCAAGGCGAGCGTCAGCAGGGCCGCGACAGCGAGCGCCAGGCCCACCCCGGCCACGCAGGCATGCCAGCCATACGCGTCGAACAGCCGGCCGAGGACGGCGGTGCCGACGAGCCCACCGCAGAAATAGCAGGCGAGATAGGTGCCGCTGGCGATGCCGCGGTTTACAGCCGCAGCCTGTCCGACGAATCCTGTCGCAGCCGCTTGCGCGGAAAAGGTGCCGCTTCCGACCAGAACCATCCCGGCGAGGACCGCGCCCAGGTGCGGGACCAACATCAGCGGCAAGCCGACCCCGGCGATGGCGAGCGAGCCCCAGATCGTCGGACGCGTTCCGAGGCGCGACGCCACTTTGCCAGCCAGCAACGTGGTGACCACCGACGGCAGGAAGACGAAGTAAACGAAGCCGAGGTCCATCATGCCCAGCGACAGCGGTGGTCGAACCAGAACGAAATTGACGAATGTGAAGGTGCCGATGAATGCGAACAGGATGCAGAAGCCGATGCCGTAGGCGGCACGCAGCCGTGCATCCTGCCACTGCGCGATCGTCGCGGCAAACGCCGATGCCGTCGACGTCGTTGCACGCGTCGGCTGTACGCGCGCAATGGTGAAATAGACCAGGGCGGCACCGGCCAGATTGAGGGCCGCGAAGAAGTAGAAATTCCATGCCAGGCCAAGGCTATCGGCGATCGCGGCCGACACCAGCCGGCCGACGAGATTGCTGGCGACGTTTCCTGTGATGTAGGCGGCAAAGGCGCCGCCGGAATCCATTGCGCTGCATTGCTCGCCGAGATGAGCCAATGTCAACGCGAAGGCGGATGCCATGCAGAGGCCCTGCGCGACCCGCAGGCCGGTGAAGACGGCAAGATTGGGCGCAGTCGCCAGCAGGCTCGTCGGAATCGCGAGCAGGGTCAGGCTGAGCAGGATGCCGGTCCGCCTGTCGATGTGCGGGCTGAGAAAGCCGACGACGAGGCCTGCGACGGCCATGCCGAACGTGCTGGCGTTGACCGCCAGGCTCATCGCCGCCGGTGCGACGCCGTAGTGACGTGTCAGCGAGGGCAGGATTGCCTGTGTCGCGAAGAGGTCGACGACCGTCAGGAAGGCAGTGAGGCCGATCACGAGAGAGCGAAGCGCAAGACCTGGTGAATGCGCGTCCATCGTCATCGCGGTCGGTTTGATCGGCGCGGAAAGATCGGTCATGGCAGGCCTCCCTTGATGAATGTGGCGCCCGCATGCGGGGCAGCATGGGGATCGCGGGCGCCACATTCCGTCACGCGTGCGCTGGGGTCGCGCACCCGTTACATGTTGTGGTCGTGCGGGTCCTTGCGGACGTCGCCGACATAGAGAATGACCGTTTCCTTGCCGAGGTTTCTCCACCAGTGCGAGGTGCCGGACACCTCCGGGCGGATGTCGCCGGCCTTGTGCACGATCGGATCGACGCAGTTGGAAACGTGTTCGACGATCTCGCCTTGCTGCACGAAGATCAGGGCAGGGCGGTCGTCATGGCTGTGCCAGGGCACGATGCCGCCGGGCTCGATGGTCAGCTTGCGGAAGCGCAGCTCGCGGCCTTCGATATGCGCCGGCTGTTTGCCGAGGTCGATGGCGCCGAGCGTGACGTCGGTGACGCCGACCGGCTTGTAGTCGACCATCTGCTGCGCGTTCGGCTTGATCTTGTCGGCCGGGCATTCGCCGGCGGAGACTGGCTGCGCCGAGAGTGTCAATACGCCGAGGATGGCCAGGCCGGGCCAGACCGCACGCGACAATGTGTGATGCTTGAACATCGGGACGTCTCCTGTGTTGGCCGCAACCGCAATGGTCGCTGGCTATGTTGGGACTTTCGTCGAGAGAGCGCTCGTTCTGAAATGCTCTTTCGCTCTCGCTGCGATAGACCGGCGCTATCGGGCCCGATAGGCGCTCGCTATCGAACCGATTGGGGATTGGCATTTCCGCTTCCCGAGCGACTGGCGTTCGATGGTGGGGCGCCCGGTTGGCGGGCGTTCACGTCACTCCGGAGGAACATCTCATGACGAAATTGTCCAAGACCTTGATTGCCACGGCTGGGTTCGTGGTCATCGCCACATCGGCCTTCTCGGAAGCCACATGGGACTTCAAGGCCGGCATGGCCTACATGTATGGCGGACCCGGCAAGATGTCGGCGATGGCCATGACCCCGGCGGAGAAGAACCACGAGGCCATGATGAAGAACGCCAAGAAAGTCCCCGAGAACACCGTCTTCTTCATGGACAACGGATCGCTGTATTCCACCTCGGGGCGGCTGGACCCGACCGGCAATTTCTACGTGAACTGATCGCGTGCGCATGACGGCCGCCCCTTGCGGGGCGGCTGGATCGGGCACCTAATATTCGTCCCCTGAACGCTGGAGCGCAAGATGACCTCTCTCTCGCCGGCCGATGCCGAGCGGCTTAAACACGCCTTCCAGCGCTGCCGTGACATGGATGGCACGCTGAACGAGCAGCTCCGCGCCTATGCCGACGCCAGCCGCGACGTGTTCCCGGCCTATGGCGAGGCAGTCGACAATCTGGTGACCAGATTGAATGGAAACGGCGGCGGCGAGACCGCGCCGCGTCCGGGCGAGTCGATGCCGCCGTTCATGTTGCCGGACGAGAGCGGGCGTCTCGTCGCGCTGTCCTCACTGCTGGAGAGCGGCCCGGTCGCCGTGATGTTTTTCCGCGGCCATTGGTGTCCCTATTGCCGGCTCAATGTCCGCGCGGTGGTCCAGGCGCTGGACCGCGTCGAGTCCATGGGTGCGCGCATAGTCGCGATCATGCCGGAGACGCAGGAATACACCCAGCAGCTCAAGGCGGAAGCTGGTGCCCCATTTCCGATCCTGACCGACCTCGACAACGGCTATGCGTTGTCGCTCAATCTCGCGATCTGGCTCGGTGCCGAGATCCAGCACCTGTTGTCCTATCAGGACATGGCGAAATTCCACGGCAATGATGGCTGGATGCTGCCGATCCCGGCCGTGTTCGTCGTTGGTCGCGACGGTCTCGTGAAAGCCCGCTTCGTCGATCCGGATTTCCGCAAGCGAATCGAGATCGATGATCTGCTTGAAGCGTTGGAAGGCGCGAGCAGGGAGGCCTGAAAGAGTGAGGAGCGAGCGTGGCTGCTACCCCGCAATCTCCCGCCAATCCGCACCGCGCAACATGCGCATAACGGCATTGGCCACCGCCGTGCGCTGCCGGCCGGCCACCCCGTAGAGGCTGACGGTGCGACGGGCGTCCAGCCCGGCGACCGCAGCGCGCGTCAACGTCTCCGGAACGGGCGAGGTGTGCGGCAGCATGGCGACGCCGATGTCGGCCTCGACCAGCTCGATCAAATCGCGCTCGTTCGAGATTTCGTGACCCTGCTCGATCGCGATGCCGTGCTCGCGCAGGCTCGCCGAGATACGGGCGGAATGCTCGCAAAACGTCCGGCTCAGCAGCTGCTCCGCGCGCAGATCGTCCAGTGCGATGCTGCTGCGGCCGGCCAGGCGATGTCCGTCGCTGACCACGAGCTCGAAGCTCTCGGTGAACAGCGGCCAGACATCGAGCCGCTCCCAGGCCTCGTCGATGTCCGCGGCAATCCCTAGCTCGGCCTCGCCCTTCTTCAGGAACTCGGCCACTTCACGACTCGAGCCGCGCAGGAAGCGGAATTCGAGCCGGTTGAACTGCCGCTTGATCTGGTTGAGATGCGGAATGAGGAGCGACAGGTCGATCGCATGCGTCAGCGCGACGCGGAGCGCGCCGATCTCGCCGCTCCGGAACGAGGAGGCCAGCGATCGGGCGCCGGTGGCCGCTTCGAAACACTGCTTCAGCAGCGGATGCATGCGCTGGCCGAGCTCGGTCAATTGCGCCGCGGGCCGTTCGCGGCGAAACAGATCGCCGCCGAGCTCGGCCTCGAGCTGCTTGATCGCGCGCGTCAGCGAAGGCTGCGTCACGTTGCATTCCTCGGCGGCACGCGTGAAGTTCAAGAGTTGCGCCACCGCGAGGAAATAGCGGACCTGGTGCATTTCCATGGATCGGCTCCCGGCAAGATCAGCCGAAAGCTAGCCGATCGGCGCGGAGAATGACATCCCGACCGCAATAGCGCACAGGCATGGTTTCGGAAGCCAACGGGCATTTCCGTCAAACCCGGCGATGCTTCACAGTCGGCTCAGCACAAGTCGTCATGTCAAAGGAGTTTGCCCGTGAATATGTCCGTCAAACCGCAGACGTCCGCCTCCCGGGCGCTCGCGGGCAAGGTTGCGCTGGTCACGGGCTCAACCAGTGGCATCGGCCTCGGTATCGCGCGGGCACTTGCCGCGGCCGGCGCCGACATCGTGCTGAACGGCCTTGGTGTGGCGGCCGAGCTCGACCGGACGCGCGAGCAGATCGCGGCGGAGTTCGGCGTCAAGGCAAGGTTTTCGCCGGCCGACATGACCAGACCGAATTCGATCGCCGAAATGATCGCGGCGACGGTTGCGCAGGCCGGCCGCCTGGATATCCTGATCAACAATGCCGGCATCCAGCACGTTGCGCCGCTGGAGCAGTTTCCGGTCGAGAAATGGGACCAGATCCTCGCGATCAATCTGTCGTCGGCCTTCCACACCACGCGGCTCGCGCTGCCCGCAATGCGACAGAACGGGTTCGGGCGGATCATCAACATCGCCTCCGCGCACGGCCTGGTCGCCTCGCCGTTCAAGGCGGCCTACGTCGCCGCCAAGCACGGCATCGTCGGGCTCACCAAGGTGACCGCGCTGGAGACGGCAGAAGAGGGCATTACCTGCAACGCGATCTGTCCCGGCTATGTCTATACGCCACTGGTCGAGGCGCAGATCGATGGGCAGGCCAAGGCGCATGGAATCTCGCGTGACCAGGTGATCCGTGACGTGCTGCTGGCGCAACAGCCGAACAAGCGCTTCTCGACCGTCGAGGAGCTCGGTGCGCTCAGCGTATTTCTGTCCACCAACGCAGCGGCCACGATCACCGGGATTGCGTTGCCCGTGGACGGAGGCTGGACCGCGCATTGAGGCGAGCGCGTAACATAGGGTCGCTAGGAGCGAACATGGCAAGGGTACGGGCTCTCAGGGAGCAGAATATGAACGATGTGAAGCGCGATACCAGCGTGTCGAAGGATCTGCCCGGCCAGGTGGTGCTGGTGCTTCAGGGCGGCGGTGCACTCGGATCCTATCAGGCCGGGGTGTACCAGGCGCTGCACGAGGCCGGCATCGAGCCGGACTGGATCATCGGCACCTCGATCGGCGCCATCAATGCCTGGCTCATTGCGGGCAACGCGCCTGACCAGCGGCTGCTGCGCCTGAAGCAGTTCTGGAAACGGATGGAGCAGAATCCGGTCTGGAATCTGCGCACCCCGTTTGCCGGCTTCAATGAAAAGCTCGCCTATTGGTCGACCTTGACCCACGGCATTCCCGGCTTCTTCCGTCCCAATCCATTGGCGCATGCGGGCGATTCCTATCCGCTCGGAGCCGATCACGCCGGCTTCTATTCGACGGCGCCGCTGGAGCGGACGCTGCTCGAGCTTGTCGATTTCGGCCGGATCAACCGCTGCGCGCCACGGTTGACGGTCGGCGCCGCTCACGTCCGCAGCAGCCAGATGCGCTATTTCGACAGCCGCGACGGCGAGCTGACGGTGAAGCATGTCATGGCTTCGGGCGCGCTGCCGCCGGCGTTTCCGGCGGTACGCATCGACGGCGAGCTCTATTGGGACGGCGGCATTCTGTCGAACACGCCGACCGAGGCCGTCTTCGACGACAATCCGCGCAAAAATTCGCTGATCCTCGCCGTGCATTTGTGGAATCCCGCCGGCGCCGAGCCGACCACGATGGCGGAGGTGCTGAACCGGCACAAGGATGTGCAATATTCCAGCCGGATCGCGAGCCAGATCACGCGCCAGCAGCAAACCCATCGCCTGCGCCACGTCATTAGCCAGCTCGCCGCGCGACTGCCTGAAAGCGAGCGCAGCAATCCGGCGGTGAGGGAATTGATCGACTACGGCTGCCCGACCAGGATGCATGTCGTGCGCCTGCTTGCGCCGCAGCTCGACCGCGAGAGCCACACCAAGGATATCGACTTCAGTCCGTCCGGCATCATGCGGCGCTGGGATGCCGGCTATTCGCACACAAAGTCAGTGCTTGAGCGAAGGCCGTGGGTTGGCGAGTTCGATCCGCTCGCGAGCGTGGTGCTGCACGAACATATGGACGAGATGCCGATGGCGGCGGAGTAGGGCCGCAAGCGATCGTCCCCTTCATCGAATTGCCACATGCCTTGCGGATTGTCGGTCCTGGTCCGCAATCGAAAGTCCCTGCAGGTGGTGTCCGGGAGCGAACTTGAATCTGCCCTTGATACCGTCCGCGCCAACGCGGCGGGACCGGTCGCCGGCGTGTTCGGCCCTGACACGGTGACCTGGCAAATCGACCGCGAGGCCGTGATCTTTCTCGGCGCCGGCCGGGCGCTGCTCCTTCAACTCGCGCATCCCTGGGTCGCCGCCGCCATCGCCGAGCATTCGAAAACCCTCGCTGATCCGATCGGACGATTTCACCGCACCTTCGACATCGTCTTTGCCATGGTGTTCGGTTCGCTTGACCGCGCGCTGTTGTCGTCGCGGCAATTGCACCGGCGCCACAGCATGATCGTCGGCGAGATGCCCGAGACCGTCGGTCCATTCGCGGCAGGCTCGCGCTACTGTGCCAACGACATCCCGTCGCTGCGCTGGGTTCATGCCACGCTGGTCGAGACCGCGCTGATGGCGCATGATCTGGTCTTGCCGCCGCTCTCGGCGGACGAACGCGAACGCTACTGGGCCGAGAGTCGGTTGTTCGGTGCGTTGTTCGGGTTGACGGCGCACGATCTGCCGGCGGACTGGTCCGGCTTTGCGGCCTACACCGCGGCAATGACGCAGTCGGATACGCTGACCGTCAGCCCGGCCGCGCGCGAGATCGCCGCGCAGATCTTTGGTGGAGCGCGCCCGTGGTTGCGTCCGCCGCGCTGGTATCGCGCGCTCACCGCGAGCCTGCTGCCGGAAAGCTTGCGTGTGGGATTCGGGTTCGAGCTTGACGAGCGTGACACCAGATCCGCCGAGAAGGCGCTGCGATGGATACGGCGGGTCTATCCAAGGTTGCCAGACCGGCTGCGCTATGTCGGTCCCTACCAGGAAGCGCAAGCGCGGCTGCGCGGAGAGCCGCAGCCCGACTGGATGACGCGGTGCCTCAACCGTGCCTGGATCGGACGGTCGCAGATGGATGTGCGCGGGAGGGGGTGAAGTCCTCCGCCGTTGCCACAAACCACCGTCATTGCGAGGAGCTCTTGCGACGAAGCAATCCAGGCTGCTGCCACGGAAACAGTCTGGATTGCTTCGCTACGCTCGCAATGACGAGGACACGCAGGCCTCACACCGCCGCCAGCTTCCGGTACAGCGCGTTGTAGCTGCCGGCCGGGATGCTCCAGGAGAACGACCGTCCCATCGCACTGCGACGCATGGTGTCGAGCTGGTCCTGCGCCATGAAGGCGGAGAACGCACGGCGGACGCCGCCGAGGAAGGATTCATGCGAAGGTTTTGAGAACAGGAAGCCGGTTTCGCCGTCGGTAATGGTCTCGGCGAGGCCGCCGGTCTGGTGGCCGATCGGCAGCGAGCCGAAGCGCTGGGCGTACATCTGGCTGAGCCCGCAGGGCTCGAAGCGTGACGGCATCAATGTGAAGTCGCTACCGGCGAAGATGCGGCGCGCCTGGGCCTCGTTGAAGCCGATCACGACCCCGATCGCGTCAGGCCGCCGGCGATGCGCGTCGATTAGCGCCTGCTCGAGCGCCGGCTCGCCGGAGCCGGTGACCACGATCTGCCCGCCGGCATCGACGATCTCGTCGGCCGCCGCCAGCACGAGGTCGATGCCCTTCTGGTGCACGAGGCGGGCGACGATGCCGAACATCGGGCCGCGCGACACCGCAAGCCCGAACTGCTTGCGCACGTAATCCGCATTGGCCTTCTTGCCGACCCAGTCGCCGGCGCCGAACTGCTGGGCAAGCTGGGCGCAGGAACGCGGGTCCCAGCTCTCGTCGATGCCGTTGAGGATGCCGGTGAGTTCGGCCGCGTTGGAGCGGACTCGAAGCAGGCCCTCGAGACCGCAGCCGAATTCATCCGTGGTGATCTCCCGCGCATAGGTGCCGCTGACTGTGGTGAGATGCGAGGCGTAGACCAGCCCGGCCTTGAGGAAGGAGAGCTGGTCGTAGAACTCGACGCCGTCGATGTGGAAGGAGCTCTCCGGCGCGCCGATCCGCCGCAGCGAGTCCTTCGGGAAGAGGCCCTGATAGGCGAGGTTGTGAATGGTCAGGATCGACGGCAGCTTGGAGCCGCGCCAGGCGAGGTAGGCCGGCACGAGCGAAGCCTGCCAGTCATTGGCGTGGATCAGGTCTGCTGCCCAATCCTTGTCCAACGTGCCCATCGCCAGCTCAGCGGCGGCCGAGGCAAAGCGCGCGAAACGGATGTCGTTGTCGGGCCAGTCGCGCCCGGACTCGTCACCATAGGGGTTGCCGGGCCGGTCGTAGAGTTGCGAGCACAACAGCACATAGACCGGCAGGCCGTCCTTGGTCGCGGCGCGGCCGAGCGAGCAGGCCGGCATCTCCGCGAACGCCGGACAGCGGCCAACGACCTGGATATGCGTGAGTTGTTCGATGATGTCGCGATAGCCGGGCAACATGACCCGGATGTCGGCGAAAGGACGAAGGGCTCGGGGGAGTGCAGCGGAAACGGCTCCAAGTCCGCCGACGCGGACAAAGTCGTCCATTTCTGTCGTAACGAACAAGACCCTCAAGAACTGCTGCCCTCTGCCGGAGCCCGATTGCTGCTATGCAAGAACGGGTCCAGTTGCCCTGGAATTCCCAAGCCCGCCCGCGAGACGTGTCTGTTCGGTAAAGACTTTCCTACTCAGCGGCCGCCCTCTAGGGTCGGCGCACCAACAACAGAGAACTTCGATAAGTTCCTAAGTGACTCAAGGACGCAAGCAGGCATGCAGCTATCAGATAAGCATGAGGGGACCACGCCAAAGGCCTTCGCCGGCCTCAGGGTCCTGGATTTTTCGACCACCATCGCCGGTCCCCATTGTGCGCGGATGCTCGCCGACATGGGCGCCGAGGTCATCAAGATCGAGACCGACGGCGGCGAGACGATGCGGACCCGGCCGCCGCTGCGCAAGGGCTGCAGCACCGTGTTCGGCCAGCTCAACGTCGGCAAGAAGAGCGTCGTGCTCGACCTCAAGTCCGAGGACGGCAAGGAGGCGGTCCGCCGGCTGGCCGCGACTGCCGACATCCTGGTCGAGAACTTCCGCCCGGGCGTGATGCATCGGCTGCGGCTCGACTATGACAGAATACGCACGGTCAGCCCGAAGTTGATCTACTGCTCGATCTCCGGCTACGGCCAGAGCGGCCCGTCGGCCGAGCTGCCGGCCTATGCGCCGGTGATCCATGCAGCCTCGGGCTACGACATGGCGCATCTCGCCTATCAGCCCGGCCGCAGCCGCCCGGATTATTGCGGCATCTACCATGCCGACGTCGTCACCGGCACCTACGGGTTCGGCGCGATCGCGTCGGCGCTCTACCAGCGCACCCTGACTGGGCTCGGCCAGCATATCGACGTTTCCATGCTGGAATCGATGCTGACGCTGACATTGATCGAGTTGCAGAACTCGCAGTTCACCGTGAAGCCGCCGCCGCGCCCGATGTTCGGGCCGACCGAGACGGCGAGCGGTTATGTCATGATCACGGTTGCCAGCGAGAAGACGTTTCAGGGACTGATGGGAGTGATCGGCCGCCCCGAATGGATCTCCGATCCGCGCTTCTCCACCTACGCCGCGCGTCGCGATCATTGGGCCGACTTGATGGACGGTGTAGAGGCCTGGTCGCGGCAGCTCTCGACCGATGTCTGTCTTGTCGCGTTAGGTGCGGCCGGCGTGCCGGCCTCGGCCTACCGCACTGTGTCCGAAGCACTGGCCGATCCGCAGCTCGCGCACCGAGAGGCGCTCTCGTCTGTCGAGGATGAAGGCGGCTCGTTCCAGGTCCTCAATCTGCCGTTCCGGATGACCGGTGCTGATACAACACCGGGCAAGACGATAGCCGTTCTTGGCGAGCACACGGACGGACTGCGCGCGGAGATCGGGCTCACCGACAATGCGCCAATTCCGTCAGGCAAAACAGCCGTGCAAGGCTGAGGGCAAGGCTGACGGCAAGTCTCACGGGAAGTCTGACGGATACCACGCTGTGGCAAGCAATGCGGCGTTGCGCGTGGCCGGCTTGCCATCATCCGTCAGCCTAAATTAGACAGGTCCGAGTTTGTCTCGTCCTGCCGCCCATGCCATGGTGGCGACGACAACAAAAATATCCGAGAGGACGCCAATGAAAAGTTTCAAGGTCGCCGATTTCAAGGCGCCGCTGCAGGAGTTCGACGAGGCCACGCCGCAACCGTCCGGCACGCAGGTGCTGATCAAGGTGAAGGCCGCCGGCGTCTGCCATAGCGACCTTCACATTTGGGAAGGCGGCTACGATCTCGGCCACGGCCGCAAGCCGCTCTCGCTGAAGGACCGCGGCATCAACCTGCCGCTGACCATGGGGCACGAGACGGTCGGCGAGGTGCTCGCCTTCGGCCCGGACGTGAAGTCGTCGGACCAGGGCGACGTGAAGATCGGCGATGTCGGGTTGGTCTATCCCTGGATCGGTTGCGGCAAATGCGCGACCTGTCTCGCCGGTGACGAGAACATGTGCCTGACGCCGCGCTCGCTCGGCGTCTATTGCGACGGCGGCTATTCCGACCACATGCTGGTGCCGCATCCGCGCTATTTGCTCAACCTCAAAGGCCTCGATCCCGCGTCGGCTGCACCCTACGCCTGCTCGGGCGTCACGACCTACAGCGCGCTGAAGAAGCTCGAGCAGCACTTCGACACGCCGATCGTGATGTTCGGCGCCGGCGGACTTGGCCTGATGGCACTGTCGCTGCTGAAGGCGATGGGCGGCAAGGGCGCGATCATGGTCGACATCGACGCGAAGAAACGCGAAGCGGCGGAGCAAGCCGGCGCGCTCGCGACCGTCGATCCCAAGGCGCCCGACGCGCTGGAGCAGCTTGCCAAGAAAGCCGGTGGTCCCATCCGCGCCGTGCTCGATCTCGTCGGAAACGCCGCCACCACGCAACTCGGCTTCGACTGCCTGACCAAGGGCGGCAAGCTCGTCCTCGTCGGCCTGTTCGGCGGCGGTGCGACCTGGGCGCTGCCGCTGATTCCGATCAAGGCGGTGACGATCCAGGGCAGCTATGTCGGCAATTTGCGCGAGACGCAGGAGCTGCTCGACCTCGTGCGAGCGAAGAACATAGCGCCGATCCCCGTGACGCGGCAGCCGCTCGCCAAGGCCAACGACGCGCTGGTGCAACTGCAGCAGGGCGCGGTGGTTGGCCGCACGGTGCTGACGCCGTAACCAACGCTGCTAGTTTGTCGTCATGGTCGGGCTTGACCCGACCATCCACGTCTTGCCATGGAGTTGGTATCGAGGCGTGGATGCCCGGGACGATCCCGGGCATGACGTTGGAGAGAGTAGGAAACCGATGTCCGCAAATAACGCCTTCCACATTGCCGTGCTTGCCGGTGACGGCATCGGTCCCGAAGTCATGGCGCCGGCCATCGAAGTCCTGCGCAAGATCGAGACGAAATCCGGCCTGAGCTTTCGCTTCACCGAGGCGCCGGCGGGCGCCAATCATTATCTCGCCGCCGGCAAGTCGATGCCGGACACCACCATCAAGCTGTGCGAGGAGGCGGACGCGATCCTGCTCGGCGCCTGCGGCCTGCCGTCGGTGCGCTATCCTGACAACACCGAGATCGCGCCGCAGATCGAGCTGCGCTTCATCTTCGATCTCTATGCCGGTGTGCGCCCGGCGCGGCTCATTCCGGGCGTGCCGAGCCCGATCGTCGGCGCCGACCAGCGCGGCATCGATCTCGTCGTGATCAGGGAGTCCACCGAAGGCCTGTTCGCCTCGATGGGCAAGGGCGTCGTCACCCATGAGGAGGCGCGCGAGACCATGCTGATCACGCGCAAGACGTCCGAGCGCCTGTTCGAGTTCTCGTTTCGTCTCGCCGAGCGGCGCAAGGCGCGCGGCAAGCCCGGCGCGCTGGCCTGCGTCGACAAGGCGAACGTGTTCAAGGCCTTTGCGTTCTTCCGCGGCATCTTCGACGAGATCGCCAAGCGTCATCCGGAGGTGAAGACCGACCGGCTCTATGTCGACGCCTGCTCGGCGATGCTGGTGAAGCGTCCCTGGGATTTCGACGTGATGGTGATGGAGAACATGTTCGGCGACATCGTCTCCGACATCACCGCGAGCCTGATCGGCGGCCTCGGCATGGCGCCGTCGGCCGACATCGGCGACAAATACGCCGTGTTCCAGCCGTGCCACGGCACCGCGCCCGACATCATGGGGCAGGGCAAAGCCAATCCCACCGGGATGATCCTGTCGGCTGCAATGATGCTGGACTGGCTCGCCGACAAGCACGGCGTCGAAGGAGCGGCCGAGGCCGGCGAGACCATCGAGCGTGCGGTGGACAAGGTCTATGCCGACGGTCTCAAGCCGATGGAATTTGGTGGCCGCAACGGAACCGCCGACATCACGAAGGCGGTGCTTGCGGCGCTGTAGTCAAGGAAGAGAGGCCTCGCGGCCCCTCGCAATTCACCAGCGACGCCAGTGGCGGTGGCCGCCCCAGCCCCACGGACGGCCGCCGTAGAAGCGTCGCGGGCCGCCGTAAAAACCGTAGGCGCCGTAATAATTCGGACGCCAGAAGCAGCGACCCCAGGGGTTGCAGACCCAGCGCACCTGATCGACGTCGGCTGCCGGGCCGCTCGCGATACGGTCGGCCTGCGGAATGCCGTTCGGCATCGCTGCGAGTGCCTGTCCTGATGCGAGAGCGGCGCCGCCCAGGGCAGCCAGACCAACAACAGCAAATTTCAGTTTCATCGCAATCTCCCTCGTTTGATGGCGAGAGAACTTCCAGCAAATCAGCTGGTTGCTATGGTGTTGCGGGGCCGTGGGAATTTAATCTTCCTGAATGCATGTTCAGTTTGCCCGCCGTCATCGCGAAGAGCCAAGCAGGCAGAGGCACTCTGGATTGTTTCATTTTGCTCGCTGGCGACGGAATCACTGTCCCTGGAACTGCGGCTTGCGCTTCTCCATGAAGGCCTGCCGGCCCTCGCGAAAATCCACGCTGTCCATACAGGCCGTGCCGACCGCCCTGATCGCGTCCATGTCGCGCGCGCTTTCGTCCTTCAACACTTGCGCGATGGTGAGCTTGGCGGCCTTGATCGCGAGCGGCGCATTTTGCGAGATCGTCTCGGCGATGGCCATGGTCTCGCCCCAGAGCTGATCCTCCGGAAGCACGCGCTCGACCAACCCGATGCGCAGCGCTTCCGACGCATCGATGCGCATGCCCGTATACATCAGGAGCCGTGCCCAGGACGGGCCAACCAGCGACACCAAGTGCCGCAAGCCGTCATAGCCATAAGCGATGCCGAGCTTCGCCGCGGGAATGCCGAACTGGCTGCCATGGGAGGCGATGCGGATGTCGGCGAGCATCGCCACCTGCATGCCGCCGCCGAGACAAAAACCCTGGATGCAGGCAATCGTTGGCTTGGGATAATCGGCGAGCAGCGCGCGCTGGGCGGCGCTGCGTTTTGCGTATTCCTCGGAAGCGGCGGCGTTATGGCGCGTCTTCTCGAACTGGCTGATGTCGGCGCCCGACACGAATGCCTTGCCACCGCCGCCGCGCAGGATCACGACGCGCACGGCAGCGTCATCGCGTAAGGCGGTCAGCGCCTCGCCAAATCCCTCCCACATCTCCAGCGACATCGCGTTGCGCTTGTCGGGATTGTTGAACGTGATCACGCCGACGCCACTGGCTGTGTGCTTGAGGATCTTGCCGTCGGCGTAGGGAATTTCGGTCGTGCTGGACATGTCGGACATCGCGGGCGCTTTCGTTGGCGAGGCGCAATGTTCGGCCGGGGCGAGGCCAGGGTCAACCGCGACAACGGACCTGGCTTTGCAGCCGCCTGTGCCGCGATTGCATGGCGCGATCTATCTGGTCATGTGCGCGGTCAGCGGGTGGCTGCCGGCATTGCTGAAGAAGGCCGCCTCTTCGGCGGTCGCCTCCAGCAACTGCTCGTCCTGGTGATAGACGTCGTTGCGGAACTGGACGGTCTGGTCCTTGGTCATCCACGCCGTGAGGTAGATCCAGGCCACCGGCACCTTCTTCGCCATGGCGACGTCGAGATGCTGGCCGCTGGCGATCTCCGCGTCGATCGCGGCGCGGCTCCATTTCGGCTGGTCCTTCAGCAGCCAGGCGGCGAGATCGCGCACATTGTCGACGCGCGAGCAGCCGTGGGAATCGAAGCGGTAATCATCGCTGAACAGATTGCGCTGGTTGGTGTCGTGCATGTAGACCGAATAGGAATTCGGCATGTCGATCTTGACCGCGCCGAGCGCGTTGAACGTGCCGTTGTGCTGGCGCACGGTGAAATTCGGCGTATGCGTGCCCGACCAGTCAACCGAATTCGGGTCGATCGGATTGTCGTGAGCGTCGAGCACCTCCATGTGCATGCGCGACAGATAGGTGGGATCCTTGCGCATATGCGCGGAGATCTCGGTCTTGGCGATCGAGGAGGGCACCGTCCAAGTGGGATTGAGGACGACGCTGCTGATCTGGGCGGTGAGCGTTGGCGAGGGCTTTTCGGTCTTGCCGACGATCACGCGATAGCGCCTTACCACGACGTCGTTCTCGACCGCTTCGGCAAAGGCGGCGGGGATGTTGACCACGACATAGCGCTGGCCGAAGCCGAAATTCATGTTCTCGAGCCGCTGCAGCGAAGCCTCGAGCTGCCGGATGCGGTTCTGCACCGGCACGTTCATCGCCGCGATCGTGCGCGGCGTCATCGTTCCGGTCGGCGCGAGGCCGTGGCGGGCCTGGAAGCGTTTCACGGCGTCGGCGAGATCCTGGTCGAAGGCGCCGCTCGCCTTGTCGGCGGAAAGATCGCCGGAGACGATCAGCCGCTTGCGCAGGAGATCGTCATTGGCGCCCTGGGCGCCGGGCGCGAATTTGGCGTCTGCCGGGATCGTCGGCCAGCCGCCGCGCACGGCCAGATCGGAATAGCTCAGCGCCGCATCCTTGATGCGCTGGGCGGAGCCTTCGTCATAGGTCGGCTCATGCGTCAGCGCGAGCGCTGCGGCCGAACGGCTCTCCGCCGTAGATGCGGCCGCCGGCGCGGCGGTTTTCGGTGCGGCTGCGTGGGCCGGATTGGCGGTGGCCGGCACCGTGCCAGCCGCAGTCGCCGGCTTGGGCCCGGCCTGTCCAATGGTCTCGGTCTGAGCAAGCGCAGAGGCGCTCGCAAGCATGCCGACGGCAATGATTATCGCATGGCGCTTCGACATGTGTCCCATCTTCCCTATGAGAGCGAGGCCCGGACGGGCGCTCGCATCGGCAATTCCCGGTTCGTCGGGCTGATTCGAGAAATCGGCGGGAGGCTAGCGTCTCCCGGTTGCGGCTCCCTCAAGCACGGCGCATCGCGAGCCCCATGCGCAAGGCACGCGGTCTCTGGATTGGGTCGCGACAGGGCAGGAATGGGTTCGCGCAAACCGCGGGCGACGGCGGGAAAAATGGTCAACAAAAAGGGGCGGTCATGCCGCCCCGAGAAGTCCGCGCAAGCGCGGGCCGGATATATCTCGTCCGGGTCTCGTTCAATCCAGCCGCGCCCCGTGACGCGGCGGATTGAACATCGGGCGGAAAGGCACGAACGCCGATCGGCTCAGGCTTCGTTCGCTGCGATCGATTCCATCAGCGAGACGAGCTGACGCTGCACCGTCTGGTCCTTGATCTTGCTGTAGGCGCGCAGCAGGCGGAGGCTGAAGGCCGAGTCCAGGAAGAGCAGGCTCTCGACTTCGCGCGCCTTGTTGTCGCCGTCATAGAAGAAGGTCACGGGCACATCGAGGGCGGTGGCGATCTGCTGAAGCCGGGCCGCGCCGACGCGATTGACGCCCTTCTCGTACTTCTGGACCTGCTGGAAACTGACGCCGAGCTTCTCGCCGAGCTCGGCCTGCGAGACCTTCATCTCGACGCGCCGTAGACGGATTCGCTTGCCCAGCTCAATGTCCGGCTTGCCGGCACTGCGCTGCTTCATTCTCTTCGCCGCTGTCTTCATCTTTTTTCTCATCGGTCTTCGGTTGAAAACCCCCCGAAGAGCTGGGTCAGGGGTTCGCCCATATACTCGTCCTTGAATTCATGCGGGTGCACGAACTCTTCCTTAAACCACGGGAAACGCGCCGGATTGAAGGCTTCGATCAGCCAGTCAATCATGTGCCGTACGCGCGGAATCCGGCCGCTACCAGGATGGTAGGACAACCAGATATCCAGCGGTCTGTTCAGCTCGACCTCCAGTGGAATCAACTTCCCGCCAAGCGCAATGGCGTAGCTCGGGAACACGCCGATTCCGGCGCCATTCGCGACCGCCCAGTAGTTGGCGCTCGAGACGTTGGTCTTCATGACCAGAAGGTCACGTTCCGGAACGCCGGGGAAGAAGCTCTCGAAAGTTTGCTTGGCGGCGAGTTGGTCCGCGAACTGCAGCACCAGGCGATGCTTGATCAACTCCGCCGCCGAGCGCGGCGCGCCATGTTTTGAAATGTATTTCTCGGAGGCCCAGAACATCAGATGCATGCGGCCGAGCCGCACCAGCTTGACGTCGAGTGCCGAAGGCCGCGACAGGTGAATGGCGACGTCGGCCTCGTGGCGGGAGACGTCGGCCGAACGCATCGCGCAATGCAAATCGACCAGGATCTTCGGATAGGTCTGCTGGAATTCGACCAGTCGCGGGGCGAGCCAGAATGTGCCAAGTCCCTCGGTGACGGCGACGCGGACCTCGCCGGACAGGGCGTTCGCTGTCGAATCGCTGGTGCGCAGCACGTCGAAGGCAGCCGCCTCCATTTGCTCGACGGCGGAGACCACCAGCGCGCCTTCGTCGGTCAGACGGGTGCCGTGGACGTCGCGGGTGAACAACGTGGTGCCGGTCTGGCGTTCGAAATCATCGATCCGGCGGCGAACGGCGTTGATCGACAGCGACAGGCGCTCGGCCGCCGAGCGGAAACTTCCGCATCGGACAACTTCCAGGAAAATGCGCGCCGCATCCCAGTCCGAGAGGCCGCTGACGTTTGTCTTTGGGCGTTCCTCCAGAGGAACGCCCCTTTCCGCCAAGGAGTGCATACAAGTCCCTTCGGGTCGCTAAACTGGCAGAATCTCGGGCAAACCACAACCACGGCGGGTTGGGGAACGACGAGTTTTGAACGTCATCCTTACTACGCCGCAGGTGGTATTCGGGTGCTGCCAAGCCTAGGAACAAGGGCTAGGAATCGGGCAGACCATCGCCCGTATGAAGGGGTGTGGCGTGAGTTCCGTTGTGAGCCGTGACTTGCCTGCGGGATTGTCGGCATTGTCCGCAATGAACGTCCTTGCGCGAGAGCAGGTGCCTTCCACGATGGATCAATTGCAGCACGCCAGGCGTTTTACGAGCGAGCGTTTTACGATCGAGCGCTTTACGACTGAGCGTTTCGACGGCCGGCGGCGCGACGCGATACGCGCCGGAACCGCGGTTTCAAGGCAGAAACACACTGAAATCATGTTCGGGGGCGTAGCGGCCTCGTGTTATCCTCGACGCTCCATGGGGGCCAAAGGGGTCGTCACAACCACGTCTCACAGGCCGAATTAGCGGAAAGAACGCCGTGTCGCATTCAGACGAACAGTTGCAGTCGGTGCTGGAAACGCTCGAAGAGTGCCGCAGGGTGCTCAACGAGAGCAATAGCCGTGAGTCGGCCGAGCTGCTGTCCATTGTCATCCTGGACGTGCGGATGAAGCTCAAAGGAATTGACAGTGCCGATCTCAAGGCACTGTGCGACGAAATGCTGCGGACGGCCACGAGCGAACCGCAGCCCCCTTCCAAGCAGACGCAGGACCAGCCCCGGCGTCCGCTGCTCCGCGTGGTGAAGTAGCCGCGCCGCCGAGTTTCGCTTTTTGGCGAGATTTGTGCGTGTCCCGGTGCCGCATCTGTGATCACAGACGGCATCGGGAGGAGCCCTGGTTTTGAGCGCCTCTGTTGCGCATTCGGTGGCATCGGCTACATCTGAGCCGGCTCCGCGCCGCGCGCGCTCCCCGCGCGCCGCGCCGGCGCCTGAGATGGCTCCGACTGCATCATGCAAAATGTTTCGATCCCGGCGGCGCTGATTGCCGGCCTCGTCAGCTTCCTCTCCCCTTGCGTCCTGCCGCTGGTCCCGCCCTACCTGATCTATTTGACGGGCGCGACGATCGAGCATGTCGAAAGCGAAGAGCCCGCATCAGTCTCCAAACGCGCGATCATGATGTCGGCGCTCCTGTTCGTGCTCGGCTTCTCCACGGTGTTCGTGGCGCTCGGCGCCAGCGCCTCGCTGATCGGCGGGCTGATCCGCGCCTGGTCGGCCGAACTGTCGATCCTCGCCGGCATCGTCATTATCGTCATGGGCCTGCACTTCCTGGGCCTGACGCGCATCGGCCTGTTGATGCGCGAGGGACGCTTGACCGCGCCCAAGCCCGTCGGCCTCTGGGGCGCTTATGTGATGGGGCTCGCCTTTGCCTTTGGCTGGACGCCCTGCATCGGCCCGATCCTTGCCGCGATCCTCTCGGTCGCCGCGGCCGAGGCCACGGTGACCAAGGGGGCCGGCCTGCTCGCGGTCTATTCGGCCGGCCTCGGCATTCCCTTCCTGATCGCCGCCCTGATGATCGAACAGTTTTCCACCCTGTTCGCGCGCATGAAGGGCCACCTCGTCAATGTCGAGCGCGCCATGGGCGTCCTGATGGTGATCACCGGCATTGGATTCCTCACCGGCGCGGTCTCGAATGTGAGCATCTGGCTGCTAGAGACGTTTCCGGCGTTGCAGACGATCGGCTAGGCCTCCACCGCAAAGCGCGCCAGCGCCTCGCGGTCTATCTCGATGCCGAGGCCCGGCCCCTCGGGCACCCGCACGACGCCGCTCGCATGCTCGATCGGCTCCTTCAAAATCGCCTGCCGGATCGGATGTTCGGTGCGATCGAATTCAAGCATCGGCTCGAGCGACGACAGCGAGGGAGGCGTGTGCGACGGCAGCACGGCGAGGAGCTGAAGCGAGGCGGCGATCGCGATGCCGGTGCCCCAGACGTGTGGATTGTAGCGGATGCCGAACGCCTCGCTCATGTCGGCGATCTTCTTGCATTCGGAGAGACCGCCTGCCGCGCAGGTGTCGGGCTGGGCGATGTCGAGCGCATGCGAGACGAACAGCTCGCGGAAGCCGAAACGCGTGAATTCGCACTCGCCGCCGGCGACCGGAATCGTGAGCGCGGATTTCACCGCGCGATATCCCGCGACGTCCTCCGGCGGCACCGGCTCCTCGAACCATCCGATGTCATGGCACTCGATCAGACGGCCGAGCCGGATCGCCGCGATCGCGTCATAGGCATGGTTCGCATCGACCATCAGGGCGACGTCGGGACCGATCGCCTCGCGCACCGCGCGGGTGACTGCGGCGTCCTCCGCGACGCCGAAACCGACCTTCAGCTTCACGGCGCGGAATCCTTCGGCGGCATAGCCAGCCGCTTCCTGCGGCAGATAGATCAGCGGATCGCCTGACTTGCGCCGGTAGAGACCGGTCGCATAGGCGGCAACCTGCTTGCGCGCGGCGCCGCCGAGAAGCTGATGCACGGGTACGCCAAAATGCTTGCCCTTGATGTCCCATAGCGCGATGTCGATGCCGCTCATCCCCTGGATCACGACGCCCTTCTGGCCATGATCGCGCAAGCGCGCGTAGACCATCTGCCACAGCACGTCGGTGCGCAATGGATCCTCGCCGATCAGCCATGGTTCGATGCTGCGAACCACCGCCGCCGTCATGCGTGCCGGACCGTAGCATTCGCCCCAGCCGACAAGGCCGTTATCGGTCTCGATCTCGACCAGCATCGCGGCGCGCGTGTCGTACCAGGCGCGTGAATAGGCGAAGGGTTGCGACAGCTTTGCTTCGAGAATGTGCGTGCGAACCCTTGTGATCTTCATTGCCGGCCTCCGTTCATCGCGCCTCGTCCAGCGCGCAAATCACCGTGCAGACCACGCCGCGGGGCAGGAAGTCGACCGTTGCTTCGCCGCCGAGCTGGTCGCGCGCGCTGCGTTCGATCAGGCGTGAGCCAAAGCCGCGCTGCACCGGCGCCGTCACCGGCGGTCCGCCGATCTCGGTCCAGATCAGGCGCAGCCGGGGCTTCGGCGCCTCGGCAAGGACCTCCCACTCCAGCGTCACGCGGCCGGTCTCGTTGGAGAGCGCACCGTATTTTGCAGCGTTGGTGGCGATCTCGTGCACGATCATCGACAGCACGACGGCGAGCCGCGGCGACAGCGGCACGGCGGGTCCGGCCATGCGGATGCGCTCTGGATTGTTCAGCAGGAACGGCTGGAGCGCGCGGGCGATCACGTCCCGCAGCTCGGAGCCCGCCCATTTCTCCTGGCTCAGCAAATTATGCGCCTCGGCCAGCGCGCCGAGCCGGCCCTCGAACTTCGTCCGCTCGTCGCGGCTGGCGCTGCGGAAGGTCTGCACTGCGATCGCCTGCATCAAGGCGAGCGTGTTCTTGACGCGATGGTTGAGCTCGTCGATCAGGAGATCGTGCAGCATCTCACCGCGCGCGATCGTGGTTGCCATCCTGACCGCGAAGGTCAGGCCGGTCAGCAGCAAGATGCCGCCGATCAGGCTGGTGATCGCGATGTTGCGCCAGAGCGGAGCGATCAGCGAGCTCTCGGCGACGCCGGCGACGATGGTCCAGCCGGTCAGCCGCGACCTCGTATAGACGGTGGACAACGCAACACCGTCGAGCGAAACCGTCGAGAGTGCGGCCTCAGGCGTGCGCAACATACTCTCATACAGCGTGCCGGTAGCCCGTTTGCCGAAGATCTCCGTAGGGTTCGGCGTGCGCGCGAATACGATGGCCTTGGTGTCGAGCAGGGAAACCGTCCAATCCCGGTCGGGCCGCTGCTTCTCGACCACGTCCTGAAAGGTGCTGACCGGCGGACTGAAGCAGAGGTCGTAGATCACTTCGCCGTCGCGGAGCACCGGAACCTCGACCGTAAGCACCTGCCGGCCGTTGATCGCGCCGGTGAACAGGTCGGAATATTGCGGTGACCTGCTCGCAAACACCCTCTCGATGATCTCAAGATGTCCGCGTGGCGGCAGGCTTGCGGTGTCCTCGGTCGCGGAGGAGAACAGCAGTCGGCCCTTGCGATCGGAGATCAGCACCAGGCCGCCCTTGCCGTACTGATCGACGAAGCCGAGCGCGATGCGGCGAAAATTCTGGAAGTCGTCGTCGCGCAGCGAATTCGTCAGCGCGAGCACCTGCAGGCCGCCGGTCATCCGCTGCACCTCGGAGTCCAGCACGAGGCGCATGCTGCGCACGTTCTCCAGCACGCGGCGGGTCGCGTCGTTGCGGTCCTGCTTGTAATTGTAGACGGCAATACCGACCGCGAAGACGATCAGCGGCAACATCGTTCCCGTGACCAGAAGAGCGAGCCGGACTGGCAGGGTGAGCTTTGACAAACGCAGGCGTCCCGATTCCAGCGCAGGGGGGCGCTGGATTTATGATTTTGGGAGACCATAGGGGCCGGATTTGCGCTGCGCCATAATTTTCGCGTCCGGGCGAGCCGCCCGAGGGACAAGATTTTGCAGCGCAGTCCGCGGCTGCGTCTCAGCTCATGCTGATTGCGGTCAGTAGCAGGCACGTGGCGTACACGGCCGCCAGGCTGAGCCCGGCGATCCGGGCCTCTCGATGCGTTTTCATAACTTCAACTCCCAGAGAGGGAGGCCGCCTTCAAGCGGCCCCCTTACACCTGGATCAATCAATTTCCTGAACGACCGTGCGGGAACCGGGATCGACGAGCATCACGCGATCGCCGGAGTAGACGTAGCGATACTTCGTGAGGGAGGGACCCCAGTCCGCCGGAACGGCCTCGAGCTCCACGTCGCTCGGCACCGCCGCGCCGACAACGATCTTTTCCTTCGTCGTCACCGGACGAACGCGGTGCTCGGTGACGTAGGATTTGATCTTGGTTCGGTACTGCGGCTCGATCTGGACGGCAGCAGCGTGGCCGGTCCCGGTCGTCGTCACGACAGTCGATTGCGCGAAGGCACCGGTCGAAATCAGGACCGCCGCGGCGGAAAGCAGGAACAACTTCTTCATCTCGTTCTCCTCGTTTGAATAGGCGCCGCACCAACCCCTCATCGTCGACAGTGTTCCCGGCTCAGGGAACAAATTGCCGCTTTTTCCCGTTTGTAGATGACCGGGCTGAACGGCTCGGGCTCTGGAGGAGGACAACAAATGAAGCTGAAAATAGTAACCGCAGCACTGATGCTTGCCGCAACATCCCTGCCGGCGTTCGCGGCCGACGAGTTCTACGTCGTGCAGGACGTCAAGACGAAGAAGTGCACGATCGTCGACAAGAAGCCGACGGACACGTCCATGACCGTCGTCAGCCCCTCGGGCACGATCTACAAATCGCGCACCGAAGCCGAAGCCAGCATGAAGACCGTCAAGGTCTGCACATCAAACTGAGGAGGATCACAAATGCCAGTTCTGATTCTCTGGGCCGTGCCCGCCGTGCTGGTGATCGGCGGCGGCATCTATCTGATCGGCCACATGCACTAAGCGGCAACGGAAGGCGGGTCTGTGCGCAGCGCACGGGCCCGCACGCCGTTTGTCGCCTGCGAGAGTGGGAGGCCGCCCCGCAGCTGCCGCGGCCGGCAGGAGGACAGGTTGCAGTGCAACAGTCCGCGCAACGGCTAGCCCTGCGACGAAGAGGACCTCCCGCGCACGCGAAATGACTTCCGTCCCGCCGACGTTTTTCATACGCTTCCTCTCGCAAGCCGCATACCGGCTGCGCTCACGGCCCGGCGACAGGGCCGGAGCATCAAAGGGAGGGGAAACCATGAAGCGAAGATCATTTCTCGCTGGGATCGGTGCGACCACTGCGGCGGCTGCGATTGGCATGCCGTCGATCGTCCGGGCGCAATCGCCGATCACGCTGAACGGCGCGGTCCAGTTCAACGACGACCACGCCTTCAACCGGGCACTGCTCCGGTTCGAAGAGCTGGTGAAGAAGTATTACGGCAAGCCCGTCAACTTCACGCTGCACAGGAATTCCTCGCTTGGCCTCGAAAAGCAGTACTTCGAGTACATGTCGCAGGGCAAAGCCGTCGATTACGGCATCGTCTCGCCGGCTCACATGTCGACCTTCGCCAAGGCGGCCCCGTTCATCGACGCGCCCTTCGTGTTCAAGGGCATCGAACACATGAACAAGGTCGTCGAAGCCAATATCCTGGCGCCGATCGCCGACGAAGTCGCGGCCAAGGCCGAGGTCGTTCTGATCGGCTATTCCGGCGGTGGCATCCGCAACATTTTCGCCAATAAGCCGCTCAAGACTCTCGCCGACCTTAGGGGACTCAAGGTGCGCGTACAGGGCGCGCCGATCTGGTCGAAGACCTTCGCGGCCGTCGGCATGAGCCCGACGGTGATCGCCTACAACGAGATCTACAACGCGATCCAGAACGGCGTGATATCGGCCGGCGAGAACGAGGCGGCCGGCGTCGAGGCGATGAAGTTCTACGAAGTGGCCCCGCATCTCAATCTGACCCAGCACGCCGTGTCGATCCGGCCGATCTGCTTCTCGGTGAAGACGCTGAAGACGCTGCCGAAGGATTTGCAAGACGCGATCATGAAGGCCGGCAAGGAGGCCGGCGACTACGGCCGTCAGCTGGAGTCGAGTGAAGAGGTCGTCAAGCTCGACACGCTTGAGAAAGCCGGAAAACTCAAGCGCGTTCCATTCGAAGAGCGCGACGCCATGAAGAAGCTCGCTGATCCCGTGATGGCCACCTACGCCAAGGAAATCGGCGCGGAAGGCATTTTCGAGAAGATCAACGTCGTCTGACAACTGTCGCCGCCCACGCGATAGAACGTCGGGGCAAGCCGGACGGCTTGCCCCATTGCGTGATTGTGATCCCCCGGAGTCGTAATGACCGAAATATCGATGCCACCGAACCCGTCGCCGTGGCGCCGAGCAACGGCGGCCTATGCAAAACTGCTGGAAATCCTGCTCGCCGCCTCTGTCGGCCTTCTGGTCATTCCGGTCACGTTGCAGATCATCTCGCGCTACACGCCTTTGATTCCATCCTACATCTGGACCGAGGAGATGGCGCGGTTCATGTTCATCTGGACGATCATGATCGGCGCGATGGTCGGCATCAGAGAGTCGCAGCATTTTGAAGTCGACGTCTGGCCTGACCTGTCACGCCGAAGTGAAGCCATGGTGCGAATTCTCGCGCGGCTCGGCGTGCTGGCGCTGGCGCTCGTGTTCGTATCAGCCGGCATCGAGTTTACCCGTTTTGCCTGGAACAGAACTTCGGAGCTGGCCGATCTGCCGCTTTGGCTGATCCACGTCGCCTGGCCGGTTGCCGGCGTGACCTGGATCGTGTTCGCCGGTGAACAGATTATCGACGAGATGCGGATTCTGGTTGGGGCAGATCAATGAGCGGCAATATTCTTTCTGCCGGACAGGCCGCGATGGTCCTGTTCGGGACTTTCGTTGGCCTGCTCATCATACGCGTGCCGGTCGCTTTCGCGCTTGGCCTTGCCTGCGTGCCGATCCTGCTGATCGAGCCGCATCTGTCGCTGATGACGCTCGCGCAGGAAACCTTCAACGCCTACAATTCGTTCATCCTGCTGGCGGTACCGTTCTTCCTGCTCACCGCCAATTTGATGAGCATCGGCGGCATCACCGACCGGCTGGTCGCGCTGTCGCGCTCGATGGTCGGGCACTGGCCGGGGTCGCTGGCGCAGATCAACGTCGTGCTGTCGGTGTTCTTTGCCGGCATCTCCGGCTCCTCCACCGCGGACGCGGCGAGCCAGTCCAAGATCTTCATCGATGCCCAGACCAAGGAGGGTTACGACCTCTCGTTCTCCATTGCTATCACCGCGGTCTCGGCCGTGCTCGCCGTCATCATCCCGCCCTCGATCCTGATGATCGTGTGGGGTGGACTGATCTCGACCTCGATCGCGGCGATGTATCTCGCGGGCATCGTGCCGGGATTGCTGATCGCCGGAGCGCAGATGGCGACAGTGCATATCTATGCCGTGCGACGAGGTTACCCGACCTATCCGAAGGACACCTGGCGGGAGATGTGCTGCGCCATCTGGCGCTCGATACCGGCGCTGCTGACGCCGTTCATCATCGTCGGCGGCATCCTGCTGGGGTGGTTCACCGCAACCGAATCCGCCTGCGTCGCGGTGCTTTATTCCGTGGCGCTATCAACATTCTTTTACCGTGAAACCGGCGCGCGCGAACTCTACAAGGCCTTGCTCGACACCGGCCGTCTTGCGGGAGTCGCGCTGTTCTGCGTGGGCACCGCCAGCGCGTTCGGCTGGTTGCTGGCTTATTACAGGATCCCGCAGGAACTGCTGGCCAACGTCTCGACCTGGGGCATGGGAGCGATCGGAGCCGGCTTCTTCATCGCGTTCTGCTTTCTGGTGGTGGGCTGCTTCCTCGACGCCATTCCGGCGATCATCATCGTCGGTACCGTTCTCGAACCGCTGGCGAAATCGGTGGACCTTCATCCGGTGCAGTTTGCGATCATCTCGATCGTTTCGCTGGCCTTCGGGCTGGTGACGCCGCCTTATGGCCTGTGCTTGATGATCGCCTGCTCGATCGCCGGGGTGCGGCTGCGCTATGCGCTGAAGGACACGGTGATCATGCTGATCCCCATGCTGCTCGTGCTGGCGGCGCTCATCATTTGGCCCAGCGTTTCCCTGTTCCTGCCGCGCCTGATCGTGCCGGAGATGTTGAAATGAGCCAAGCTTGATCCCGCGGCTCTGATGCCTGGGGATCGGTGCATTTGGTCTAGAGATTGCTCTCGGTGATCGCGGCGTAGACCATGCTGCGCAGCTCGCGCCGGAGCGGGTAGGCGCTGGACGGCAGCACCTGCGTCATGAAGATGGTGATCAGCTCCTCGGCCGGGTCGATCCAGAACGACGTCGTGGCCGCGCCGCCCCAATTGTATTCACCGGGGCTGCCGGCGACCAGTGTCTCGGCCGGGCGCATGGTCACGGCGAAGCCGAGGCCGAAGCCGATGCCGTTATAGGTCGCTTCGGAGAACAGCGAGCGCGACACCTCGGGGAGAAAGCGGCCGCCCGGAATGTGGTTGGTCGTCATCAGCGCCAGCGTCTTCGGCCCGATCAACCTGACGCCGCCGAGCTCGCCGCCATTGAGCAGCGCACGGCAGAAGGTGAGATAGTCGGCCGTCGTCGAGCACAGCCCGCCGCCGCCCGAGATCAAGGACGGCGGCGACAGGAACGAGCTCGTCGCCGGATCGTCCTGCAATGTCAGTCCCTCGCGCCGCTGGCCGGCATGGAAGGTCATGCCGCCACCCGGGTCGGCCGAGTAGCAGGCGGCGAACCGGTGGGCCTTGGAAGCCGGCACGTGGAAATCAGTGTCGGTCATGCCGAGTGGATCGAGGATGCGTTGTTTCAGGAACCGCTCGAAGGGTATGCCGGAGATCTTGCCGACGAGGTAGCCCAGCACGTCGGTCGAAACCGAGTAGTTCCAGGCCTCGCCCGGCGAGAACTCCAGCGGGATTTTTGCAAGGCTCTCGATCATGGTCTGGAGCGTGCCGGATTTCTCGACCTCGCCGATCTTTTCAGCGCGGTAGGCGGCATCGACGTTCGAGCGCTGCTGGAAGCCGTAGGTGAGGCCGGAGGTGTGGCGCAGGAGGTCGACGATCAGCATCGGCCGCGAGGGCGGACGGGTCAGGAAGGAAGGCGCGGTGCCGGCGACGAACACACCGAGATCCTTCCATTCCGGAATGTACTTGGCGACGGGCTCATCGATCGCGACGAGGCCTTGCTCGACCAGCATCATGAAGGCGACGCTGGTGAGCGGCTTGGTCATGGAATAGATGCGGTAGATCGTGTCATCCTTGACGGGCAGCTTGCGTTCGACGTCGGCAAAACCCTGCACCGAGCTGTGGGCGATCTTGCCACGGCGATAGACCAGGAGATGCGTGCCCGGGAAGCGACCGGCATCGATGTACCGGCTCTTCAGATGCGCATCGACACGGTCGAGCGCGGCCTTGGACATGCCCACGGATTCGGGCGAGGCGGGGGTGGGGGCGAGCATCAGTTCCTCCGGGCAGTTTTGTCCGCCGTTGATAGCCGAAAAGGCGGTCTCATTCCAAGCCGGTCGCGCTTAACGCCGGCCGGCTGTTTGGTGTAGGCTTCACTTTGGAACGCCTCCGAGCAGCCCAAAAGATCCCCCAACGGGCCAATGAGAAAACGCAGGCAAACGCACCATGACCCAGTTCAACGAAACCGAACTCACCGAAGCCGTCGTCCGGAGCTTTGACCAGACACCTGACCCGCGCGCGAAATTCCTGCTCCAGGAATTGGTGAAGTCGCTGCACGATTACGTGAGCAAGACCGGCCTCACCTTCGCGGAATGGGAATACGCCATCGATTTCCTGACCCGCACCGGTCAGAAATGCACGGACACACGACAGGAATTCATCCTCCTGTCCGACGTGCTCGGCGTCTCCATGCTGGTCGACGCGGTCAACCATCGCGAGCGCGAGGGCGCCACCCAGACCACCGTGCTCGGGCCGTTCTATGTCGGCGAGCATAAGGTGACGGCGCACGGCACGGACATTTCTCCGAACAATCAAAGCGGCGAACGGATGTTCGTGCAGAGCCGTGTCACCGATCTCAAGGGCAAACCGCTAGCGAATGTCCCTGTTGACGTCTGGCACGCCGACGATGACGGCTTCTACGACTCGCAGAAGCCGAACTATGACCAGGTCGGCGCCTCGGCACGGGCGCGCTTCCTCACCGACAGCGATGGCCACTTCTTCTTCCGCACCATCTTGCCTTGCAGCTATCCGATTCCGACCGACGGGCCGGTTGGCGAGATGATCGTGCAGACCAACCGCCATCCGATGCGCCCGGCGCATGTGCACTTCCTGGTCAATGCCAAGGGCTACGAGCCGCTGATCACCCACGTCTTCATGGACGGCGACAAATATCTGGATTCCGACGTGGTGTTCGGCGTGAAGGACGATCTCATCGCCAAGGTCGAGCCGCGCAGCGACCCGGAGATGCCCGACGGCACCAAGGCGAACGGGCAGTGGCACTTGATGAGTTACGAATTCCATCTCAAGCCCGGCGGCGGCATGGCGCCCAAGCCGCTGGGGATGAAGGCGGAGGAGCCGGCCTGACGTATCGCGGACGGATGTACTTCAGCGCCCGATAAAGGCCGCCAGTTCGTCAGGTGCCCCCGTTGGAAAGGCTTCCTTCATGAAGTCGAGGAAGGCGGATACGCGCGCGCTTAGGAGCCGGCGTGAAGGATAGAGTGTCCACAACGCGATCTCCGGTCCCTCGATGTCGCCCCAAAGCACCAGCGTGCCGGCAGCGAGGTCGTGACTGACCAGTGACACCGGGAGGCGTGCGGCGCCGACGCCGGCCCGGACGGCGTCGCGGACCATGATGAGCGATGACAGACGCAGGACCGGATCAATCGCGATGCGCGATGTTCCGCTTGGCACCGCGATTTCCCAGCTTGTCAGCTGGTCGCCCGGTCCGCGCATGACTGCCGGCGCAGCGATACCGTCCCGCGGTCGTTTCAGGTCCGGGCTCGCCACGACCACCAGCCGATCGCGCAGAAAGATTCGTCCGACAAGGCTGTCATCGGGATCGGGATTGACCCGGATCACCAGGTCATACCCTTCCTCCACCATGTCGACGGAGCGATCTTCCGTCGTGACCTCGAGACGGACCTCCGGATATCTGAGCGCGAACCCGGCCGCGAGGTTTCCCATTGCAGTCTGCGAGAACAGCAAGGGCGCGCTGATCCGCAAGCGCCCCCGCGGCCTGTCCCCACCCGAGGCGATCGCTGTCGCCGTCTCGTCGAGCTCGGTGAGCAGGGCCCCCGTCCGCTCGTAGAGAGCGCGTCCTTCCTGTGTGAGTTTCAGGGTGCGCGCTCCGCGCTCGAACAGGCGCAGGTCGAGCGCGGCTTCCAGCTCCGCGACGCGCCGGGACAGGGTGGCTTTCGGGCGGCCGGCGGCCCGTGCGGCCCGGCCGAACCCGCCGTGCCGGGCGACGAGATTGAAATCGGTGAGTGCGAGCAGGTCCATCGTTCCACCAGTGAGACAGTCTGTCCAGATATAGCGGCTATCGTTTCGTTTGTGGATCACTAATTTCCCGGATGTCTTCTGACCCAACCCGGAGTGATCCCCATGACCATCCTCGTTACCGGTGCAACCGGCACCATCGGCCGCCACGTCGTCGAACAGCTCGTCAAGCGCGGCGCCGATGTCCGTGCTCTCGCCCGCGATCCCGCCGAGGCAAACCTCCCGGCAGGCGTCACCGTGGTGCAGGGCGACCTGCTCGACGTCGACTCGCTCCGCAGCGCATTCAAGGGCGTCTCGACCCTGTTCCTGCTCAACGCAGTGGTGCCGGATGAATTCACGCAGGCACTGATCGCGCTCAACGTCGCCCGCGAGGCTGGCGTCGAGCGGGTCGTCTACCTCTCGGTGATCCACAGCGACCGCTACGTGAACGTCCCGCACTTTGCCGGCAAGTTCGGCGTCGAGCGGATGATCGAGCAGATGGGCTTCCACGCCACCATCCTGCGCCCGGCGTACTTCATGAACAACGACGTCACGATCAAGGACGTGGTGACCGGATACGGCATCTATCCGATGCCGATCGGGAGCAGGGGGCTCGCCATGATCGATGCGCGCGACATCGGCGAGATCGCGGCCGTCGAGCTCATCCGTCGTGAGCGCGCCGCAGCGCCGCTTGCGCTCGACCGCATCAATCTCGTCGGTCCTGAGACGCTGACCGGCGCGAAAGCCGCCGCCGTCTGGTCGGAGGTGCTGGGCCGCACGATCGCCTATCCCGGTGACGATACCGCCGGCTTCGAGAAGAATCTCCGGCAGTTCATGCCGAACTGGATGGCCTACGACATGCGGCTGATGAGCGAGCGCTTCCTCACCGAGGGAATGGTCCCCGAGCCCGGCGACGTCGAGCGTCTGACCGCACTGTTGGGCCGCCCCCTGCGCTCCTACCGCGACTTCGTCTCCGAGATCACGGCCTCTGCCTGACGGCAGGGGTACGTCCCCATCACGACAACGAGGATTCCCATCATGACCTCTTCAATCGCCACCGTTCCGGCGGATCCGCAAGGTGCAACGAAGATATTAGTGCTTGGAGCGACCGGTGCCACCGGCCGCCTGATCGTCAACCAGGCGGTGGCGCGAGGCTACGACGTTACCGTGCTGGTGCGTTCCGCCGGAAAGGCAAGTGACATCACGGGGGCGAAGCTCATCGTCGGAGACGCCCGCGATGAAACAGCCCTGCGCGCAGCCCTCGAAGGCCGTGACGCCGTGGTCAGTGCGCTGGGTACACCGGTAAGTCCGTTCCGCGAGGTGACGCTTCTCTCGACCGCGACGCGCGCGCTCGTGAGCGCGATGAAGGCCGAGCAGGTCTCGCGGCTGGTTTGCATCACGGGAATGGGCGCCGGCGACAGTGCAGGCCACGGCGGCTTTATCGCCGACAATGTGATCTTTCCGCTTCTCCTGAAGAAGGTGTACGCCGACAAGGACCGGCAGGAGGCGATCGTCAGAAACAGCGGGCTGAATTGGGTCCTGGTTCGTCCCTCGATCCTGAACAACAAGCCCGGCCGCGGTTCGATCCGGGCCCTGACGGATCTTTCGGGCTTCCATGGCGGCAGCATCGCGCGCGAAGACGTTGCGAAATTCGTGCTCGATCAGGTGCACGCCGATACCTGGCTGCATCGGTCTCCGCTGATCACGTGGTGATGCTTTGCGTGGCTACACCCCTGATCAGCGCGCGTGCAACATCGCAAGCAGGACCACGACGACGCAGGCGAGCGCCGCCGTGGTCAATTTCCAGAACATCAGCGGGCTGCGCTCCAAGAGCGGCGTGATCCGCGTGTCAAGATAGGCCGGATTGGGCGTGCGAAGCTCGAAGACGAATTCGGACAGATCCTCGTGCCGCTTGTAAGGATCCGGATGGAGCGCACGTCTGAGCGCGCCATCGACCCAGGCGGGCACGTTGCTGTCGTCATCGGCCGGGCGATATTTGAGCCTCCGCACGTCCGCCTTGCGTCGGATCCTCGCGATTTGCGTGCCATAGGGAAGCTTTCCCGTCAGCATCTGGTAACAGATCACGGCGAGTGAAAACATGTCGGAGCGCGGCGAGCCGCCTTGGCCAAGAAAATATTCCGGCGCCGTGTACTGGACCGTTCCCAGAATTTCGTCGGTCTCGTCCTGTGGCGCGGCCTCCGCGACGCCTGCCACCTTAACCGATCCGAAGTCGATGATCTTCGCGGTGCCGGTCTTGTCGATCAGGATGTTGTCGGGCCTGAGGTCCTGATGCAGCATCTCCATGCGGTGGAAGGCGCGCAGGCCCGCGGCGATTTGCTCGACCAGTCCGCGGACGGTTTCGAGATCGGGGCGCGGATTGTCCGTCATCCATTGCCGCAAGGTCTGACCTTCGACGAATTCGGTCGCGACGTAGAGGTAACCGCGCCGTTTCGACTGTGACAGCGGCTTCAGCACGTGCGGGCTGTCGATCCGGCGCGCGATCCACTCCTCCATCAGGAAGCGCTTCAGGTAGGCGGCATTGTCGCGCAAATCGATCGACGGAAGCTTCAGCGCGACCGGCTCCTCGGTCACCGCGTCGACGGCAAGGTAGATGTGGCTGCGGCTGCTGGCGTGGATTTCGCGGACGATCCTGTAGCCGTCGAAGACGGCCCGCGGCTCCGGCAGCGGGGGAAGCGGCAGCTGGGAGGTCTGGTTGAAGATGCCGGCCGGCTCGCGCTGCGGCACTGCATCGATGCGGAGGATCTGGACTGTGATGTTGTCGTCGCTGCCGCGCCGGTAGGCTTCCTCGACGATCGCCTTCGCCGCTCCGTCGAGCTCGGCTGCATGCTCGCTGAGCGCACTCGTGACAAAACGCGCGTCGACGAATTCATAGGCGCCGTCGGTCGCCAGCAGGAACGTGTCGCCAGTCTCGATCTCGAAACTCTGGTAGTCGATCTCGAGCTGCGGATTGATCCCGAGCGCACGGCCGAGATAGGTCTGCTCCGAGGACACGATGATCCGGTGATCGTCGGTCAGCTGTTCGAGCGCCTTGCCGGCCACGCGGTAGACGCGACAGTCGCCGACGTGGAAGATGTGCGCGGTGCTCGCCTTGATGACCATGGCGCTCAGCGTGCAGACATAACCCTTGTCACGGTCATAGGCATATTGGCTCTTGCGCGTCTGCGCGTGGAGCCAGGAATTGGTCGCGTCCAGCACGCGGCGGGCGGAGGTCTTCACCGTCCAGGATTCCGACGTGCAATAATAGTCCATCAGGAAGCTCTTGACCGCCGACTCGCTGGCGATCTGGCTCACCGTGCTGCTGGAGATGCCGTCGGCGAGGACGGCCGCAATGCCCTTCAGGCTGAGCATCGGCTCGTCCGGAACGAGGACGCCGTGAAAATCCTGGTTGATGGGCTTGCGACCCTTGTCGGAATGCTGGCCGACCGAGATCTGAAGTCCGCGGGTCATCGTCATCACCGGCAAAGGGGAGCCTCACCCTGATCGGGCGAGGCTCTCCTGTCGAGACGTATCAGGCCGCGACGCGGGGCGACGTGGCCTTGCCGGCCTGGCGCTTCGGCTTGGTCATGACGTGCGTGGCGTAGAGGGTCATGCCGGTGAAGGCGAGGCCGCCGACGAGGTTGCCGAGCACCGTCGGGATCTCGTTCCAGATCAGGTAATCCATGATCGAGAATTTTGCGTGCAGCATCAGGCCCGACGGGAACAGGAACATGTTCACGACGGAATGCTCGAACACCATGTAGAAGAACACCAGGATCGGCATCCACATCGCGATGACCTTGCCGGGGACCGAGGTCGAGATCATGGCGCCGACCACGCCGGTCGAGACCATCCAGTTGCAAAGCATGCCGCGCAGGAACAGCGTCGCCATGCCGGCCGCGCCATGCGCAGCGTAGCCCAGCGTTCGGCCTTCGCCGATATTGCCGATCGCGGTGCCGATCTTGTCGGGGTCCTGCGTGAAGCCGAAGGTCGTGACGAAAGCCATCATGAAGGCCACGGTGAAGGCGCCGGCGAAGTTGCCGACGAAGACGAGGCCCCAGTTGCGCAAGACGCCACCGATGGTGACGCCGGGGCGCTTGTCGATCAGGGCGAGCGGGGAGAGCACGAACACGCCGGTCAGGAGGTCGAAGCCCAGCAGATACAGCATGACGAAGCCGACCGGGAACAGCAGCGCGCCGATCAGCGGCTGCCCCGTGTTCACGTTGATCGTGACGGCGAACCATGCCGCGAGCGCCAGGATAGCGCCGGCCATGTAGGCACGGATGATGGTATCCCGGGTGGACATGAAGACTTTGGACTCGCCCGCATCCACCATCTTGGTGACGAATTCCGAAGGCGCGAGATACGACATCTATGATTCCTTTTGCTCCGTAAGAGAGATCGAGACGCTCTGAGTGCGCCGCCGAAAGTTATTGGCCGTGCGGGCCACGTGCCGCGCCGGGGAGATTTGGAAGCCTTGGGATTCGCGTCACGAGGATGGAGCCGCGGAGGGCCGCGAAGCCGATGAGCTTCCGGACTGCAGCCGCCACAGGCTGCAGTATTGCGGTCGAGCCGCAGTCGTCGTTGACGCGAACTTAAATGCAAGTCGCGTGCCGTGTGGTGGCTCCATAGAAATCGAGCAATATCAACGCGATAGAGCTTTGGTTGACGCGGCTTTTGCGCGTCGTGCGGCCTTTTCCTTGAGCTGCTGCTCAACTGTTGTGCGCCGCACAATTATTGGGCAAGCGGCAAATTTCGCGAGCGGAATAGGCCTGCGACAGACTAGCGCGTCGTCAATAACGCATTGATATCGGGTCGTTTTCTGCCTTGTGGCGCTTGGCACGAAGCTTGAATAGTTCCAGCCCGACGCCATTGAAGCCGTCCCGCGAGACTTCTCATCCGAATTGCCGACGCCACCAGACGGGGGTCTCCCCGCCGCGCGTTCGCATGCGCAGCTTCAGGCGTCGCCGGACCGGATGGGCTGCTCGTGTGCACTGACGCAATCATTCTGCAACGACGCAAAGGACGATATCGCCTATGACCAAGCGCACCCGCCGGCCGTCGGACACTGGCCTCAGCCGCCGTCAATTGTTGAAGGCCGCCGGCTCGACCGCCGCACTCCTGGCCGCCGTAAAACTCAATTTCCCCGCTGGCGCCTTCGCGCAGGACGCCGGCCCCGAGGTCAAGGGTGCCAAGCTCGGCTTCATCGCGCTGAGCGATGCCGGCCCCTTGTTCGTCGCCAAGGACAAGGGCCTGTTCGCCAAATACGGCATGCCTGACACCGACGTGCAGAAGCAGGCCTCCTGGGGCACCACGCGGGACAATCTCGTGCTCGGCTCAGAAGGCAACGGCATCGACGGTGCGCACATCCTCACCCCGATGCCGTATCTGATCTCGGCCGGCAAGGTGACGCAGAACAATCAGCCGACGCCGATGTACATCCTGGCGCGGCTCAATCTCGACAGCCAGTGCATCTCCGTCGCCAACGAATATGCCGACCTGAAGCTCGGCGTCGACGCCACGCCCTTCAAGGCGGCGCTGGAGAAGAAGAGGGCCTCGGGCAAGGCCGTGAAGGCCGCGATGACCTTCCCCGGCGGCACGCATGACCTCTGGATCCGTTACTGGCTCGCCGCCGGCGGGATCGATCCCGACAAGGACATCGAGACCATCGTGGTGCCGCCGCCGCAGATGGTGGCCAACATGAAGGTCGGCACCATGGATTGCTTCTGCGTCGGCGAGCCCTGGAATCTGCAATTGATCCATCAGAACATCGGCTACACCGCCATCAACACCGGCGAACTCTGGAACAAGCATCCGGAAAAATCCTTCGGCATGCGCGCCGCCTTCGTCGATAAATATCCAAAGGCCTCGAAGGCGCTGCTGATGGCGGTGATGGAAGCGCAGCAATGGTCGGACAAGGCCGAGAACAAGGCCGAGCTTGCCGCCATCATGGGCAAGCGGCAGTGGATGAACTGCCCCGTCGAAGACGTGCTCGACCGCACCGCTGGCAAGTTCGACTACGGCATCCCGGGCAAGGTGGTCGAGAACTCCCCGCACATCATGAAGTATTGGCGCGACTTCGCCTCCTATCCGTTCCAGAGCCACGACCTCTGGTTCCTCACGGAGGACATCCGCTGGGGCAAGTACGAGGCGAATTTCGACACCAAGGCGCTGATCGCCAAGGTCAACCGCGAGGACATGTGGCGCGATGCGGCCAAGACGCTCGGCGTCGCAAGTGCGGAGATCCCGGCCTCTACGTCGCGCGGCAAGGAGACCTTCTTCGACGGCAAGGTGTTCGATCCGGAAAATCCCGCTGCCTATCTGAAGTCGCTCGCGATCAAGCGCGTCGAAGTCTGATGGAGCCAGCGGCCGCCTCCGGGCGGCCGCATCGTCTTTTGCAGCCGGAGAGATATTGCGATGAACATGCCCGCCACGAAGATCGAGGTTGAGACCGCGAAGCCCGCGAGCGCTGCCGCACCGGTCGTCGCGATGACACCGAAGCGGCCGCCGCGCTCGGAGACTTACGCGCGGATGGCGCGGGAGACCGCCGTGCGCGTCATCCCGCCGCTCGTCGTGGTCGCGTTGCTCATGCTGATATGGGAGCTGGTCTGCCGTCGCGCCGGCTCGGCGCTGCCGCCGCCGTCAAAAGTCTTCAAGGACACCAAGGAGCTGATCCTCGATCCGTTCTTCGACCATGGCGGCATCGACAAGGGTCTGTTCTGGCATCTCTCCGCCAGTCTCCAGCGCGTTGCCCTCGGCTATTCGCTCTCCGCCATCGCCGGCATCGCGCTCGGCGTCCTGGTCGGCCAGTCGGTCTGGGCCATGCGCGGGCTCGATCCGCTGTTCCAGGTCTTGCGCACGATCCCACCGCTGGCCTGGCTGCCGCTTTCGCTCGCGGCCTTCCGTGACGGCCAGCCGTCGGCGATCTTCGTCATCTTCATTACCTCGGTCTGGCCGATCATCATCAACACCGCGGTCGGCATCCGCAACATTCCGCAGGACTATCGCAACGTCGCCGCAGTGGTGCAGCTCAACCCGCTCGAGTTCTTTGCCAAGATCATGATCCCTGCCGCCGCGCCCTACATCTTCACGGGACTTCGCATCGGAATCGGCCTGTCATGGCTCGCGATCGTCGCCGCGGAAATGCTGATCGGCGGCGTCGGCATCGGCTTCTTCATCTGGGACGCCTGGAACTCCTCGCATATCAGCGAAATCATCCTGGCGCTGTTCTATGTCGGCATCATCGGCTTCGTGCTCGACCGCCTGATCGCGGGCGCCGGCAAGATCGTCACCCGCGGCACCGCGCTGAACTAAAAGGGGAAGCACATGACCGCTTATCTGAAGCTCGACCATATCGACAAGATTTTCACCCGCGGCGCAGCCTCCACGGAGGTGCTGAAGGATATCAATCTCACCATCGACAAGGGCGAATACGTCTCGATCATCGGCCATTCCGGTTGCGGCAAGTCGACCCTGCTCAACATCATCGCAGGCCTGACCAACGCCACCATGGGCGGCGTGCTGCTCGAGAACCGCGAGGTGAACTCGCCGGGACCGGATCGCGCGGTGGTGTTCCAGAACCACAGCCTGTTGCCATGGCTGACCGTGTACGAGAACGTCCGGCTCGGCGTCGACAAGGTCTTCGCCAAGACCAAGAAGCGCGCCGAACGCGACGCCTGGGTCATGCACAATCTCAACCTCGTGCAGATGGCCCATGCCAAGGACAAGCGGCCCTCGGAAATCTCCGGCGGCATGAAGCAACGCGTCGGCATTGCCCGCGCGCTTGCCATGGAGCCGAAAGTATTGCTGCTCGACGAGCCTTTCGGCGCGCTCGACGCACTGACCCGCGCGCATTTGCAGGATTCGGTGATGGCGCTGCATCAGAAGCTCGGCAACACCATTCTGATGATCACCCACGACGTCGACGAGGCGGTGCTGCTGTCCGATCGCATCGTCATGATGACGAATGGGCCGAGCGCGCGCATCGGCGAGGTGCTGGAGGTGCCGCTGGCGCGGCCGCGCAAGCGGCTCGAACTCGCGACCAACGTCACTTACCTGAAGTGCCGGCAGCGCGTGCTCGAATTCCTCTATGAGCGTCATCGCTTCGTCGAAGCCGCGTAGGCGCGTCACCAACAGATGCTCACGCAACGCCTAATTTTGAATCATCAAGCTCAATCCTTGTGCGGCGCACAGGGATTGAGCGAATCGCAAAATTTGCGTGCGAAATAGTGCTGCAAGAATTTGGGGCACGACGAACAAGCTCCTGAATTTCCTGCGTTTCCGGAATGCGCGCAGTTGGCACGGAAATTGAAACACCGACCGCGACGCCAACGACGACGTCCCTCAACATCATCAATCAGCATCGTGAACTCGCCACCGGGGCTTGGCCTCGGCGCGCGCCTCCGTGGCCGGAGGCTGAGCCTGCAACGACGCAGCGGTGAGGCAAGAAGGGATACTCAATGACGAAGAATCCAACCTGGATTTCAGACTGGCGCCCCGAAGATGAGGCGTTCTGGAATGCGACTGGCAAGACTATCGCGCGACGCAACCTGATCTGGTCGATCGTGGCCGAACATATCGGCTTCTCGGTCTGGCTGATCTGGAGCATCGTCACCACCAAGCTGCCGCAGGCGGGCTTCCACTACACCACCGACCAGCTGTTCCAGCTCGTCGCGGTGCCCGGGCTGATCGGCGCGTTGATGCGCTTTCCCTACACCTTCGCGGTGACGACCTTCGGCGGGCGCAACTGGACCATCTTCAGCGCGGCGATCCTGCTCATTCCGACGCTTTCGCTGGCTTATTTCGTCGGCCAGCCCGACACGCCGTTCTGGCTGATGCTGCTGATTGCCTCGACCGCCGGTCTCGGCGGCGGCAATTTTGCCTCCAGCATGACGAACATCTCGTTCTTCTTCCCCGACCGGATGAAGGGGTGGGCGCTCGGACTGAATGCGGCCGGCGGCAATATCGGCGTCTCCAGCGTGCAGCTCCTGACCCCGATCCTGATGACGCTCGCCGTCATCAACCTGTTCCAGGCATCGCCCGTCGACGGCGTCTTCCTCCAGAACGCCGGCCTGATGTGGGTGCTGCCGATCGCGATCGCGGTGTTCGGCGCAGTGTTCTTCATGAACAACCTGACCACGGCCAAGTCGTCGATCAAGAACCAGCTCGCCGTGGTCAGGCGCAAGCACACCTGGATCATGGCGTATCTCTATATCGGCACGTTCGGCTCCTTCATCGGCTACTCGGCTGCATTTCCGCTGTTGATCAAGACCCAGTTCCCGCAAGTCACCATTGCGATCGCGTTCCTGGGGCCGCTGGTCGGCTCGCTGTCGCGGCCGCTCGGCGGCTGGCTTGCCGACAGGATCGGCGGCTCGGTGATCACGTTCTGGAATTTCATCGTGATGGCAGGCGCGACGATCGGCGTGCTCTACTTCGTCGGGCACAAGGATTTCATCGGCTTTCTGTCGATGTTCCTGGTCCTGTTCGTGACGACGGGCATCGGCAACGGCTCGACCTACCGCATGATCCCCTCGATCTTCCGCGAGCAGAACTTGTTCAGGGTGCGCGGCAAAGGCGATGCGGAGCGCGCGGTCGCCTTGAAGACGGCGAGCATCGAGAGCGGTGCTGCGGTCGGCTTCATCGGCGCGGTCGGCGCCGTTGGCGGCTATCTGATCCCGACCGGGTTCGGCAAGTCGATCGCGCTGACCGGCGGGCCGCAGCTCGCGCTCGCGATCTATCTCGGCTTCTACGCCTCCTGCCTCGCGCTGACCTGGTGGTTCTATCTGCGTCGCAGCCCGCAGGGCGAAGGCGCGTCAAGCCTCGCCGGCGCGCGTGTCTAATACTTGGTACGAATCTCGCTTCTCCCCATACGCGGGGAGAAGCATTGCCCGACAGTTTGACAATGAACCTGGTTCGCAATGGCGCGCACCAAGGCAAACCCAACAGGCAGGAGAACATCATGACGCCGGAACAGATCACCCTCGTGCAGCAGAGCTTTGCCAAGGTCGCGCCGATTTCCGCGCAGGCCGCGGTGCTGTTCTACGATCGCCTGTTCGAGGTGGCGCCATCCGTGCGCGCGATGTTCCCCGAGGACATGACCGAGCAGCGCAAGAAGCTGATGGGCATGCTCGCCGCCGTCGTCGGCGGTCTGTCGAATCTGGACTCGATTCTTCCGGCGGCCTCCGCGCTTGCGAAGCGTCACGTCGGCTACGGCGCCAAGGCCGAGCACTACCCCGTGGTCGGCGCGACCTTGCTGTGGACCCTGGAGAAGGGCCTTGGCGAGGCCTGGACGCCCGAACTCGCTACCGCCTGGACCGACGCCTACGGCGTGTTGTCCGGCTACATGATGTCCGAGGCCTACGGCGCACAGTCGCAGGCCGCTGAATAGGAGATGCGTTGTGAGTGAACCGCTGGTCATTGTCGGAAACGGTATGGCGGCCGCGCGTCTGGTCGACGAGCTCGCCAAGACCGCACTCGGCCGCTACGCGGTCGCCGTCATCGGCGAAGAGCCGCGGCTCGCTTACAACCGTGTTCTGCTCTCCTCCGTGCTGGCCGGCGAAACCGGCTCGCACGAGATCGAGCTCCGACCCGCCGACTGGTGGCGCCATCGCGGTGTCACGGTGCGCTACGGCTATCGGGTCACCGAGATCGACACCGGCCGACGCGAGCTCAAGATCGAAGGCGAAGAGAGCATGGAATATTCCAAGCTCGTGCTCGCCGTCGGCTCGACGCCGCTACGGCTCAACGTGCCCGGCGCCGATCTCGCCGGCGTGCACACCTTTCGCGATACCCGCGACGTCGACCTGCTGCTGACGCTCGCGGCCGCCAGGAAGCGCGTCGTCGTGGTCGGCGGTGGTCTGCTCGGACTCGAAGCGGCCTACGGCCTCGCCAAGGCCGGAGCGCCGGTGACGCTGCTGCACCTGATGGACCGGCTGATGGAGCGCCAGCTCGATGCCTCCGCCGCGGACCTGCTCAAGACACTGGTCGAGCGCAAGGGCATTCGTATCCTGCTCAATGCATCCACAGCGCGCATCCACGGCGAAGGTCATGTCCAAGCGGTCGAGCTTGCCGACGGCAGCCGCATCGAGGCCGATGCGGTGATCTTCGCCGCCGGCATCAGGCCCAACATTGCGCTCGCAAAGGACGCCGGCATCGCAGTCAACCGCGGCATCGTCGTCAACGACGAGATGCAGACGGCGTCACCCGATATCTACGCGCTTGGCGAATGCGCCGAGCATCGCGGCACCTGCTACGGCCTCGTCGAGCCTGCCTACGAGCAGGCGCGCGTGCTGGCGCGGCATCTCGCGGGCCGTCCCGCGGCCTATCAGGGCAGCGTGGTCTCGACCAATCTGAAGGTGTCGGGCGTCAGCGTATTCTCCGCGGGCGACTTCATGGGCGGGGAGGGCAGCGAGAGCCTCGTGCTGTCAGACCGCAGGCGCGGCACCTACAAGAAGCTCGTCATCTCCGACGGCCGGCTCACCGGCGCGGTGCTGATCGGCGATACCGTCGATGCGCTCTGGTATCTCGAGCTGATCCGCAATCGTGACAAGGTGGCGGCGATCCGCACCGACATGATGTTCGGCCGCGCGCTCGCGCGTCCCTCCAAAGCGGCTTGATTGAGGCGGCTCGATATGACGGCGATCGATCCCACGCTCCGCGCTACCAAAACGACCTGTCCGTATTGCGGCGTCGGCTGCGGCGTGCTGGCGACGCCAGACGGCAAGGGCGGCGCGGCGATCGCGGGCGATCCCGATCATCCTGCCAATTTCGGCCGGCTGTGCTCCAAGGGCTCGGCGCTCGGCGAGACGGTCGGGCTCGAAAGCCGGCTGCTCTATCCGATGATCCGCTGCAAGGGCGTGCTCGAACGCGTCGCCTGGAGCGATGCGCTCGATCACGTCGCCCACCGCATGCAGCACATCGTCGCGCGCGACGGCGCCGACGCGGTCGCATTCTATCTCTCGGGCCAGCTGCTGACCGAGGACTATTACGTCGCCAACAAGCTGATGAAGGGCTTTGTCGGCACTGCGAACGTCGACACCAATTCGCGGCTCTGCATGTCGTCATCGGTCGCCGGTCACCGCCGCGCCTTCGGCGCCGACACCGTGCCCGGCTGCTACGAGGATCTCGACCAGGCCGATCTTCTGGTGTTCGTCGGCTCGAATGCCGCCTGGTGCCATCCCGTGCTGTTCCAGCGCATGCTGAAGAACCGGCAGGAGCGCGGCGCGCGCATGATCGTGATCGATCCGCGCCGCACCGACACCGCGACCGACGTCGATCTGTTCCTCGGCCTCAAGCCCGGCACCGACACGGCGTTGTTCTCCGGCCTGTTCGTTCACCTCGCCGACAATGGGGCCCTGGATCAGGACTACATCGGGCAAAACACGTCGGGTTTTGACGACGCGCTGGCGCGCGCACGCAGCATCGCCGGCAGCATCACCGCGACCGCACTGGCGACCGGCCTCTCCGAGCAGGACGTTGCCACCTTCTTCAAGATGTTCCGTGACACGCCCCGCGTCGTCACGCTGTACTCGCAGGGTGTCAATCAGTCGGCGCAGGGCACCGACAAGGTCAACGCGATCCTGAACTGCCATCTCGCCACGGGGCGCATCGGCAAGCCCGGTGCCTCGCCGTTCTCGCTCACCGGCCAGCCCAACGCGATGGGCGGCCGCGAGGTCGGCGGCCTCGCCAACCAGCTCGCCGCACACATGAACTTCACGCCGCCGGACATCGATCGCGTGCGGCGGTTCTGGAAGGCGCCGCGTATCGCGACCCATGAAGGGTTGAAGGCGGTGCAGCTGTTCGAAGCCATCAACCGCGGCGAGGTCAAGGCGCTGTGGGTGATGGGCACCAACCCCGCAGTGTCGCTGCCCGACGCGGACTTCGTGCGCGAGGCGCTGAAGAAGCTCGAGCTGTTCGTGGTCTCCGAGAACGTGCTCTCCAACGACACGGTCGATGCTGGCCCGCACGTGCTGCTGCCCGCGCTCGCCTGGGGCGAGAAGTCGGGCACCGTGACCAATTCCGAGCGCCGGATCTCGCGCCAGCGTTCGTTCCTGCCGGCGCCCGGCGAGGCGCGGCCGGACTGGTGGATCCTGAGCGAAACCGCAAAACGCCTCGGCTTCGGCGACAGTTTTAATTACAAATCCGCAGCCGACATCTTTCGCGAGCACGCCGCGCTCTCGGCGTTCGAGAACGATGGCAGCCGCGACTTCGATATCGGCGCGCTGACCTCGCTGTCCGACGAGGGCTTCGACGCGTTGAAGCCCGTGCAGTGGCCCGCGCGCGAAGGCCAGGCGCCCGGCGAGCGCTTCTTCGCGGCCGGCGGGTTCTTCACCAATGACGGCAAGGGCCGCTTCGTCGCGCCGGAGGTGCCGGCGCTGCGCGGCGAGACCGGGCCGTCGCGGCCGCTGCGGCTCAACACCGGGCGCATCCGCGACCAGTGGCACACCATGACGCGCACGGGCCTCAGCCCGCGGCTCGGCGCGCATCTGCCCGAGCCGTTCGTCGAGATTCATCCCGATGACGCCGGCAGATACAACGTCGTTCATGACGGCTATGCCCGCATCACCACCGACTACGGCCAGTGCACCCTCAAGGTCGTCGTCAGCGACCACCAGCAGCGCGGCACGCTGTTCGCGCCGATCCACTGGAGTGCGATGAACGCCTCGCACGGTCGCGTCGGGGCGCTGGTCGCACCGTTCACCGATCCGTTCTCGGGGCAGCCGGAGTCGAAGGCGACACCGGCGGCGATTTCGCCTTATGAATACGTCTTCCGCGGCTTTGCGTTGTCGCGCAAGCAGCTGGAGCTGCCACCGAACCTGATGTGGACCCGCGTCACTGTTACCGGCGGCTTCGGCTACCTCTTCGCCGACAATGCGGACCTGTCGCGCTGGCCGGCCTGGCTCGGTGGCGTTGCCGGCGAGGACGTCGCCGACTATCGCGACCTCGGCGGCGGCGTTTATCGCGCGGCCTCGTTTGCCGGCGACCGCATCGAAACCTGCCTGTTCGTCGGCCCCGCGCATGATGCCGGGGACTGGGAGGTGGTGAAGAGCCTGTTCGTGGCCGACCACGTCACCGATGAGCAGCGGCGCATGCTGCTGTCCGGCAAGTCGAGCGAGGGCGCGGCTTCGACCGGTCCTGTCGTCTGTGCCTGCTTCGGCGTCGGCCGCGGCACCATCTGCGACACCATCGCCGCAGGCGCGCGCACAGCCGCCGAGATCGGCGCAAAGCTCAAGGCCGGCACCAATTGCGGCTCCTGCATCCCCGAGCTGAAGCGCCTGATCGCGACGACCGAAATTGCGCCGGCGAAGCATGCCAAGCACGCGGGCGCGGCGGGGTAGGGGCGACTTTCTCGGTCGTCGCGCATACTCCGCCGTCATCGCCCGGCTTGACCGGGCGATCCAGTACGCCGAGACGCCTGTGATCAAGCGCTAAGGCCACTGCGTACTGGATTCCCTGCTTTCGCGGGGAATGACAGCGAGGGCGGGGCGCTATGCTTCGGCCCAATCGACGCACGCCTCATTGTGCCCTATGGTGCCGCGCTCTCGCCCTCAACACGCAAAAACAACAATGATGTACCTGGAAACGCCGCCGCGCCTGATCGAGACCAGGCTCTTTTCCGCCATGCCCGACAAATTCCGCCGCAAGGGCGAGCGCACCGATTGGGCCGATGCCAACCGGCCCGGTGTGCCGACGGATTCCTTCATCGAAGGGCCGTCGTTCGACAAGGATGCCAATCTCTACATCGTCGACATTCCCTTCGGCCGCATCTTCCGCATTGCGCCTGACGGCGAGTGGTCGCTGGCGATTGAATATGAGGGCTGGCCGAACGGGCTGAAGATCGCGGCCGACGGCCGCATCCTGGTCGCCGACTACAGGCACGGCATCATGGAGTTCGACGCCAGGGCAGGGCGCATTGCGCCGGTGCTGACCTCGCGCAACTCGGAGTCTTTCCGGGGCTGCAACGATCTGCATCTCGCGTCCAACGGCGACATCTATTTCACCGACCAGGGACAGACCGGCCTGCATGACCCCAGCGGCCGCGTCTATCGCCTGACGCAAAGCGGCCGGCTCGATTGCCTGATCGACACTGGTATCAGCCCGAATGGCCTGGTGCTCGATCCAACCGAGACCGTGCTGTTCGTCGCAATGACGCGCGACAACGCGGTGTGGCGGCTGCCGTTCATGAAGGACGGCAGCGTGTCGAAGGTTGGCCGCTTCTGCTCGCTGTTCGGCACCAGTGGCCCTGATGGCATGACAATGGATGCCAAGGGCCGCCTGTTCGTCGGTCACGCCTCACTCGGCCATGTCTTCGTGTTCGCGCCCAACGGCGAATTGATTGCGCGGGTGAAATCGTGTGCAGGGCCGAACTGCACCAATGTCGCGATTGGTGGCGCGAAGAAGGATCGGCTCTACATCACGGAGTCCGCAACCGGTAGCGTATTGGTCGCTGACATCGGCGGATTGAACTCTTGAGCGCGACGGCGGTTGCCTCAGCGAACGAGTGGTATCGGAGCAAATATGAACACGAAACCCTTCGGCAAAACGGGTGCCAGCGTCTCCGTCATCGGGCAGGGCACCTGGTATCTCGACCATGGCGATCGCAAGCGCGCGATCGCGGCGCTTCAGCGCGGGCTCGATCTAGGCATGACCCACATCGATACCGCCGAGATGTATGGCGATGCCGAACTCGTCATTGCGGATGCGATCGCGGGCCGACGCGACGAGGTTTTCTTGGTGTCAAAGGTGCTGCCGAGCAACGCCTCGCGCCGCGGAACCATCACTGCCTGTGAGCGCTCGCTGAAGCGGCTGAAAACCGATCGGCTCGACTGCTATCTGCTGCATTGGCGCGGCTCGTATCCGCTGGAGGACACCGTCGCCGCATTCGAGGAACTGGTGAAGGCCGGCAAGATCAAATCCTGGGGCGTCTCCAATTTCGATGCCGATGATCTCGACGAGATCCTCGACGCCGCCGGCGAACACCGCATCGCCTGCAATCAGGTGCTCTATCATCTGAAGGAACGCGCGATCGAGCACGCGGTGATCCCGTGGTGCGAACGGCATGGTGTCGCTGTGGTCGCCTATTCGCCATTCGGCCACGATGATTTCCCTGCGAGCAACAGCAAGGGCGGCGCGGTGCTGGCGCGCATCGCGGAGGCGCGTCGCGCGACGCCGCGCCAGGTCGCACTGAGCTTCCTCACCCGTGCAACTACGGTGTTCGCGATCCCGAAGGCGTCGTCCGCGGAACATGCCGGCGACAATGCTGCGGCCGGCGATCTGGTGCTGACGAAAGACGAGATCGCGGCGCTCGATGCGGCGTTTCCGCGCGGTCCGAAGCCGCGCGGCCTGCCCATGCTGTAGTGCACAAACGCCCGTTATTAATGGGGTCTTGACGTGCGCGGACGTGAGCGCATATCGGCATCCTGTTTTCGGAAGTTGTGAAAGCGGCGCAATTATCGTTTTTTACGATCATTCCCGATTCGCATTCCTAGGTTCCAGCCGTGACCCCGCCGCCCGCCGCAGCCGCAAGGCTCGACAGTATTCCCATGCCCATGCCGGAAAAGAAGCCGCAGGCGCGACGGGCGCCGGCGCGCGTCGATCACCCGTTCAAAGGCATCGCGCTGGTGCTGCTGTCGACGATCTTTCTCGGCTGCTCCGATGTTACCGCGAAATATCTGTCGTCGAGCCTGCCGTCGATCGAGATCACCTGGATCCGCTTCGTGACGTTTGCGCTGATGTTCACGCCGGTGATGCTGCCGGGCTCGCCGCTCCATGCGATGCGCACCGAGCGCCTCGGCCTGCAGTTGATGCGCGGCGCGGCATTGCTCGGCTCTTCGCTGTTCTTCATCACCGGCCTGAGCTTCCTGCCGATCGCAGAAGCGTCCGCGACCGGCTTCGTCTCGCCGCTGTTCGTCACCGCGCTCTCGATCGTCTTCCTGAGCGAGAAGGTCGGCATGCGCCGTTGGATCGCGACCGCGATCGGCCTGACCGGCGTGCTGATCATCCTGCGCCCGGGCTCCAGCGCGTTTCACGCCGCCGCCTTCTTCCCGATCGTCTCGGCGTTCTGCTGGGCCGCGGCGCTGATCCTGACGCGCATGATGAGCGGGCGTGAAGCCGTCCTCACCACGATGGCCTATTCGGCGCTGACGGGCGTTGCGATCCTCTCCCTGATGGTACCGTTCGTCTGGGTCACGCCGACCTGGACCGCGATCGGGCTTGGCATCGTGATCGGCGTCGCGTCCACCGTCGGCCAGTGGATCATCGTCCTGGCCTATCGCTACGGCGATGCCTCGGTGCTGGCGCCGTTCTCGTACACCCAGTTGCTGTGGGTCAGCATTCTCGGCTTCTTCCTGTTCGGCGAAGTGCCTGATGTCTGGACCGTCACCGGTGCGGCCTTCATCGTCGCCAGCGGCCTCTACATCGCCCATCGCGAGCGCATCCGCCGCGCCCAGCTCCTGATCCTGGAAGAGCGTTCCCCGAACCCCTGACGCAAGTTCGCGCGTCCGCTTCGTGCTATCAATGGCTCCAACACCACGGGAGGAGCCGGATGCGCGCTGCGATTTTCAGGAACGGTGAGATTGTCGTCGACCGGATGGCCGAGCCAAAGCCCGGCCCCGGCCAGGTGCTGGTCAAGACGCTCGCCTGCGGCATCTGCGGCTCCGATCTGCACGCGCGCCAGCACGCCCACCGCATGGTGGAGATGGCGCGAAAGACCGGCCGCAAGCCGATGGATCTCGCCCGCGACGTCGTGTTCGGCCACGAGTTCTGCTGCGAGATCGTCGACTTCGGCCCGGGGACCGTGCGCAAGCTCAAGTCGTGCACGCGCGTCTGCTCGCTGCCAGCCCTCGTAACGCCGCAGGGCATCGAAGGCATCGGTTACTCCAACGACAATATTGGCGGCTATGCCGAGGCGATGCTGCTGAGCGAAGCGCTGCTGCTCGAGGTGCCCAACGGTCTCGCGCCGGAGCATGCCGCGCTCACCGAACCGCTCGCGGTCGGCGTTCACGCGGTCGCCAAGGCCAACATCCGAGGCGGCGAAGTGCCGCTCGTGATCGGCTGCGGCCCGGTCGGGCTCGCGGTGATTGCGGCGCTGAAGCTCAAGGGCCTGCATCCGATCGTCGCCGCCGACTATTCGCCGGCGCGGCGCGCGCTTGCGGCAAAGCTCGGCGCCGATGTCGTCGTGGATCCACGGGTGTCGCAGCCCTATCTGACCTGGGCCGAGCATGCGCAGATGTCGGAGGCGGAGAAGGCCGCGCGGCCGCCGTTGCAGGCGATGCTGCCCGCCCTCAAACCCGCGATCATCTTCGAATGCGTTGGCGTGCCCGGTCTCTTGCAGCAGGTGTTCGAGGGCGCTCCGCGCGATGCGAGGATCGTCGTGGTCGGCGTCTGCATGGAGACCGACAGGAGCGAGCCCATGCTCGGCATCATGAAGGAGCTCAACGTCCAGTATGTGCTCGGCTACACGCCGGACGAATTCGCGGCGTCACTGCGCCTGATCGCGGAGGGGCAGGTGGATGCGGCGGCAATGGTGACGGCGGAAGTCGGCATCGACGGTGTCGCAAAGGCTTTCGCAGATCTCGCCAACCCTGAGGCTCACACCAAGATCATCGTGCAGCCGTGGCGGTGATGCCTTACACCGGCAGCGCGATCGAATATTTCACCTGGCTGAGCGCAAAGCTGGACTCGATCGAGGCGATGCCGTCGAGCCGGGTCAGCTTGGTCTTCAGGAAAGTCTCGTAGGAGGCGAGGTCGGCGGCGACCACGCGCAAGAGATAGTCGCGATTGCCGGTCATCAGATAGCATTCCAGCACCTCGTCCCATTTCGAGATCGCGCGCGCGAAGCGGTTGAGGTCCTCCTCCTTCTGCCGGGCCAGCTTGATCGAGATGAAGACGCTGACATGCAGCCCCAGCGCCTTCTGGTCCACGGTCGCGATGTAGCGCGAGATGACGCCGCGTTCCTCGAGCAGCTTGACCCGGCGATGACAGGGCGACACCGACAGCCCGACCTTGTCGGCCAGTTCCTGCATGGTCAGTCGGCTGTCGTTCTGGAGCAGAGCGAGGATTTTTCGGTCGATGGCGTCGAGGTCAGGCATTGGGATGGACCTGTCGTTTTTGTCGGCTGATTGGTAAGCTATCCCAATATTGGCTGGTATTGCGCGAAAAATTGAGAAGTTTGGCGCTTCCTGCAGGGGTATCATCGGGCACCTGTTTTCCGGGAGCATTGCCATGCCCGTTGATACCGCCCGCCTCGACACCTTGACCGCGCTGGCCCGCAAGACGCTGTGGCTGTCGTCATGGACCATCCATCACGCCAACCACATCCGCCCGAATGCGGACGGCCTGAAAGTCGGGGGACATCAGGCCTCGTCGGCCTCGCTCGCCACCATCATGTCGGCGCTGTATTTCCACGTGCTGAAGCCCGAAGATCGCGTCGCGGTGAAGCCGCATGCGAGCCCGGTGTTCCACGCCATCCAGTATCTGTTCGGCCGGCAGAGCCGCGAGAAGCTGGAGAATTTTCGTGGCTTCAAAGGCGCGCAGTCCTATCCCTCGCGCACCAAGGACGTCGACGACGTCGATTTCTCCACCGGCTCGGTCGGCCTTGGCGTGGCGCAGACGCTGTTCGCCTCGCTGGTGCAGGACTACGTCAAGGCACATGGCTGGATGAAGGATCGCCGCGAAGGGCGGATGATCGCTCTGGTCGGCGATGCCGAGATGGACGAGGGCAACATCTTCGAGGCGCTGGCGGAGGGCTGGAAGCACGGCCTGCGCAACACCTGGTGGGTGGTCGACTACAACAGGCAGTCGCTCGACGCCGTCGTCCGCGAAGGCCTCTGGGAGAAGTTCGAGACCGTGTTCCGCAATTTCGGCTGGGACGTGGTGATCGTGAAATATGGCCGCCTGATGCGCGAGGCCTTTGCGGAAGCTGGCGGCGAGGCGCTGAAGCGCTGGATCGACAATTGTCCGAACGCACTCTACGCCGCATTGTGTTTTCAGGGCGGCGCGGCGTTCCGCAAGCATTTGCACGACGAGATCGGCGATCAGGGCCCCATCACCAAGCTGATCGACAGGCGCAGCGACGACGAGCTGCTGGCGCTGATGTCGAACCTCGGCGGCCATGACATGGCGAGCATGCTGGACGCCTTCGAATCCATCGACCACGACCGCCCGGTCTGCTTCATCGCCTACACCATCAAGGGCGTCGGCCTGCCGTTCCAGGGCCACAAGGACAATCATGCCGGCCTAATGACGGTCGCGCAGATGGAGAAATATCGCGACAGCCAGAACATCCGGCCCGGACACGAATGGGACAGATACGAGGGTCTCGCGCAAAGTGCCGCCGAGCTCGACGCCTTCCTCGCGGGCGTGCCGTTCAACCAGGACGGCCGCCGGCTCACCGCGCCTGTTATCGAGGTGCCGTCGCAGCTTGCCTTCAAGCCGGCGCCGCAGATGTCGACCCAGCAGGGTTTTGGGCTGGTGCTGAACGAGATCGCGCGCGGCGACAGCGAGCTCGCCAAGCGCATCGTGACGACATCGCCTGACGTCACCGTCTCGACCAATCTCGGTCCGTGGGTGAACCGGCGCGGCCTGTTTGCGCGCGGCGAGAAGGCGGACTTATTCCGCAGCGAGAAAATTCCATCCACCTTCAACTGGGACTTCTCGCCCAAGGGCCAGCATCTCGAACTCGGCATCGCCGAGATGAACCTGTTCATCATGCTCTCGGCGCTCGGCCTGTCGCACCAGATCAACGGCGAGCGGCTGCTGCCGGTCGGCACGCTCTACGATCCCTTCATCGAGCGCGGTCTCGATGCGCTGAACTATGCCTGTTACCAGGATGCGCGCTTCATGGTGGCGGCGACCCCCTCAGGTATCACGCTCGCGCCCGAAGGCGGCGCGCATCAGTCGATCGCAACCCCTTTGATCGGCATGGCGCAGGATGGCCTTGCCTCGTTCGAGCCGGCCTTTGTCGACGAGCTCGCCGTGATCATGGGGTGGGGCTTCAATCACATGCAGCGCGATCCGGGTGAGGGCGGCTCGGTCTATCTGCGGCTCTCGACGCGCTCGATCGAGCAGGCGCAGCGGATCATGACGCCCGAGCTTGCACAGGGCATCACCGACGGCGCGTATTGGTTGCGCAAGCCGGGGCCCAATGCCGAAGCCGTCATCGCCTATACCGGCGCCGTGGCGCCAGAAGCGATCGAAGCGACCGGCTTCATTGGCGAGAGCCGGCGCGACATCGGCCTGCTCGCGATCACGTCCGCGGATCGTCTGCATGCGGGATGGACGGCCGCACGGAAGTTGCGCCGTGATCGGCGCGGCGTGCAGCATCTCAGCCACATCGAAAAACTGCTCGCACCGCTGCCGCGCGACTGCGGCATCGTGACGGTGATCGACGGCCATCCGGCGGCGCTCGGCTGGCTCGGCAGCATCCGCGGCCATCGCGTCGAGGCGCTCGGCGTCGAGCAGTTCGGCCAGACCGGCACCATCGCAGACCTCTACCGCCACCACGGCATTGACGCCAACGCCATCATCGATGCGGCCGAAAGCCTCACCACCGGCGCGCCGGTGTTGCATCGGAAGATGGCGGTGTAGTTCTCCGTCGTGGTCCTGGCCCCCGTGCGCAATTGCGCACTGGGCCAGGACGACGGCAATCGAGACCTTGCCACCCCTCCGCCATCGGCTCATATAACCTCGGTCCGCCGCAATGCTGGCCCCGCATATGGCGGGTTCAATTGCCGGCGCTTTCGTGCAAGGATGCCTGCCGAAACGCCCCCTCCAAGCCCCCAAGAAGAGGTTCACTATGGTCAATCGCATGCAATTCTACATCGACGGCGCCTGGGTCGATCCCGCCGTCAAGAAGTCCACCGCCGTGGTCAATCCGGCGACGGAAGAAGCGATGTACGAGGTTGCGCTGGGCTCCAAGGCCGACGTTGACAAAGCCGTCGCCGCCGCCAAGCGCGCGTTCGTGACGTTCTCTCAGACCAGCCGTGACGAGCGCGTCGCGCTGCTCACCAAGGTCATCGAGATCTACAAGGGCCGCCTCAAGGAGATCGGTGCCGCCGTCTCGGACGAGATGGGTGCGCCGCTGCCGATGGCCGAAAAGCTGCAGGCCGGCGCCGGCCTTGGCCACCTCATGACCACGCTCGACGTGCTCAAGAACTATCATTTCGAGGAACCGGTCGGCACCGCCATGGTGCTACGCGAGCCGGTCGGCGTGGTCGGCATGATCACGCCCTGGAACTGGCCGCTCAATCAGATCGCCTGCAAGGTCGCGCCCGCGCTCGCCGCCGGCTGCACCATGATCCTGAAGCCGTCGGAGTTCACCCCGACCTCGGCCTTGATCTTTGCGGAAATCCTCCATGAAGCCGGCGTGCCGAAGGGCGTGTTCAACCTCGTCAACGGTCTCGGCCCCGAGGTTGGCGCCGCAATGAGCGAGCACCCCGACATCGACATGATCTCGTTCACCGGCTCGACCCGCGCCGGCATCGACGTGGCCAAGCGTGCGGCACCGACCGTGAAGCGCGTCAGCCAGGAGCTTGGCGGCAAGTCACCGAACGTCATCCTCGAAGGCGCCGACCTCACGAAGGCGGTGACGGGCGGCGTGATGCACATGTTCAACAACTCCGGCCAGTCCTGCAACGCGCCCTCGCGCATGATCGTGCCGGCCTCGAAGATGAAGGAAGTCGCCGCGATCGCGAAGGCTGTCGCCGACAAGACCAAGGCAGGCGATCCGCGCGCCGAAGGCACCACCATCGGTCCCGTGGTCAACCGCGGCCAGTGGGACAAGATCCAGGGTCTGATCAAGAAGGGCATCGACGAGGGCGCAACGCTCGTCGCCGGCGGTCCGGGCCTGCCCGAAGGCGTTAACAAGGGCTTCTATGTCCGTCCCACCATCTTTGCCGACGTCACCCCCGACATGACCATCGCCCGCGAAGAAATCTTCGGACCGGTGCTGACGATCATCGGCGCCAAGGACGAAGCCGAGGCCGTGCACATCGCCAACGACACGCCCTATGGGCTTGCCGGCTACGTCACGGGCGCTTCCGTCGAGGACGCCAAGCGCGTCGGCCGTCAGATCCGCGCCGGCAACGTCAACCTGCAGGGCGTACCCAACGACCGCTCCGCGCCGTTCGGCGGCTACAAGCAATCCGGCAACGGCCGCGAGTGGGGCAAATATGGCCTCGAGGACTTCCTCGAAGTGAAGGCCGTCGCCGGCTTCAACGCGGCGTAGGCGTTACTGCCTGGGTGAACATGACGCCGGAGCGGGAAACCGCTCCGGCGTTTTTGTTCTATCTTTCGTCATTGCGAGGAGCGAAGCGACGAAGCAATCCAGGCTGCCTCCGCGGAAAGATTCTGGATTGCTTCGCTCCGCTCGCAATGACGAGAGGCGTGACGGAGGAAAAACTATCCCCCGACCGCGCCCTGCGTGTTCACATACAATGCGTAGATCGACTGGCTCGCGGCCATGAACAGGCGGTTGCGCTTGACGCCGCCGAAGCAGAGATTGGCGCAGCGTTCGGGCAGCGCGATGCGGCCGATCATGACGCCGTCGGGCGCGAACACCACGACGCCGTCGAGCTCGGGATCGCCCATGCCCCAGCCGCACCAGAGATTGCCGTCGATGTCGCAGCGCATGCCATCAGGCGTGCCCGGGCCGGCGTCGATGTGGACGCGCTTGTTGGAGATGGTGGCGCCGTCAGGCGAGACGTCATAGGCGAGGATTTTCCGGTTCGGCACGCCGCGTGATTCCACGACGTAGAGGATTGTCTCGTCCGGCGAGAAGCACAGCCCGTTGGGCCCGAGCACGCCTTCGGCAACGATGGTCGCCTTGCCGGTCGCGGGATCGAGCCTGTAGACGTTCGGCTCGATCTCGGGCTCGGCCTTGTAGCCCTCGTAATTGCCGAGTAGGCCGAAAGTGGGATCGGTGAACCAAACCGCGCCGTCGGACTTCACCACGACGTCGTTCGGCGAGTTGAGCTTCTTGCCGCCGAACGAGTCCATCAGCACGGTGATGCTGCCGTCATATTCGGTGCGGGTGACGCGTCGCCCGCCATGCTCGCATGTGACGAGCCGACCCTGGCGATCCCTGGTGTGGCCGTTGGCGAAATTGGAGGGCTTGCGGAACACCGAGACCGCGCCGGTCTCCTCTTCCCATTTGACGATGCGCTGGTTCGGAATGTCGCTGCACAGGAGATAGCGCCCGTCGCCGAACCACACCGGACCCTCGGCCCAGCGCAGGCCGGTCGTCAGCCGCTCCACCGCCGAGAGTTTCAGCCAGTATTTTTCGAAGCGGGGATCGAGTGCCTTTATCGCCGGATCGGGATAGTAGCTCGCCGGCCGCCAGCCTGGCCGCTCCTGGGGATGGGACGATGCCTCATTCATGTCGGTTCTCTCGTTTCGTTCCCTCTGGACAATCCTGCTATCATTAGAGACATGTGACCGCAAATTGGTTGCCAAAGGCGAGGAAAGACATGGCGCGCATCTTGATGACGGGAGCTTCGGGCGGGATAGGAACGCGTCTGCGAAAACTGTTGCCGCCGATCTATCCGGACCTGTTGCTCAGCGACATCCGCCCGCCCGCCGATCTCGGCCCCAACGAACAATTCAAGGCGGCGGACCTCTCTGACCTGGCGCAGTGCGAGGCGATCTGCGAGGGCGTCGACGGCATCATCCATTTCGGCGGCTATTCGGTCGAAGGTCCCTGGAACGACATCCTCCAGGCCAACATCATCGGCGGCTACAATCTGTTCGAGGCCGCGTATCGCAAGGGCGTCAAGCGTGTGGTGTTCGCCTCCTCGAACCATGCCGTCGGATTCTATCCCCGCCACCACAAGATCGGCACCGACGTGACCCCGCGCCCCGATGGCCGCTATGGCGTCAGCAAGGTATTCGGCGAAGCGGTCGGCGCGCTCTATGCTGACAAGCATGGCCTGAAGGTGACTTGCCTTCGCATTGGCAATTTCGGCGACGTGCCGCTGGACCATCGCCGGATCTCGATCTGGCTGAAGCCGGAAGATCTGGTGCAGCTCTGCCGGATCGGGCTCGAGCATCCCGACATTCATTTCGAGATCTTCTACGGCGTGTCCCTGAACGAGCGTGCCTGGTGGGACAACCACCGCGCCTACGAGTTCGGTTACCGTCCGACGGGGCGCTCCGAGGATCATGTGGCACATGCGATGGCCGAGCAGGCCAAGCTGAAGCCCGATCCGGTCGGCGATCACTATCAGGGCGGCGCGTTCTGCAGCAACGAGTTCGACGGCGACACAAGTCGCATCATCGATTGGACCAAGCGGTAGGAGCGCATTCGCAAATCCAGGGTGTCGGAATCGACGCGCTAAACAACGCGTTTGCCGGCCTGGGCCGCGATGGGCCTCTGTACAAAGTACATCAGGATCAGGGAAATCACCGCCGTCGTCACGACGACGTATCCCAGCCGGTCGAAATGCCGGAGCGTACCGTCGGCGTCCTGCGCGATGAGTGCGGCGGCGAGCACGGAGCCGAGCCCGCCGGAGAGCTGTTGCAGCGACGCGCCGACCGCGCTGAAGGAGCCGCGTTGCGCCGGCTCGGGGATTGCCGAAATCAACGCCTGCGAAGGAATCATGCGGGAGAAGATGCCGACGAACATCAGGACGTTGACCAGGATCGCGACCGTCAGGCTCACCTCGCCGAGATGGGTGTAGATCAGCACCATCACGATGGACATGGCGCTGCCGAAGACGAAGGTGGGGTATTTGCCGAAGGCATCGCTCGCGCGTCCCACCAGCGGGCCGATGACAATGCTGAACAGGCCGGAGACGAGATAGATCGTCGGCAGATGCACGATGTCGATGCCGAGATTGTGCACCGTGTAGGCGCTGCCGAACGGCATCAGCATGTAGCCGCCGGTCGCCAGCAGGGTCGTTACCGAAAACGCCATCCAATAACGCGGCTGCGAGACCGTGGCGATCAGATGCCGGAACGGATTTCGATCCTGCTTCAGCCCGAGATGGCCGTTCACCGGCTTCATCAGGAGCATCACTGCGGTCATCCCGATCACCGACAGTCCGACCAGCGCGCCGAACGCGACGTGCCAGTTCCACTGGTTGGCGAGGAAAAGACCGGCCGGGATGCCCAGCACCTGGCTTGCAGCGAAGGCGGTTTGCACGAAACCCATGACGCGGCCGCGCAATTGCAGCGTGAACAAATCGGTGACGATGGCGAGCACGACCGAGCCGATCACGCCGCCGAACAGGCCGGTCACGATCCGCCCCAGCAGCAACAGATGATAGTTGGGCGCGATCGCGCACAGCATCGTGCCAAGGGTGAAGCCGGCGTAGAAGAACAACAGCAGCCGCTTGCGATCAAACCGGTCGGCAAAGCCGGCCGCCAGGATACCGGAAATCCCCGCGCTGAACGCATAGGCCGAGACCGCCACGCCGAACTGAGCGGCCGAAATATCGAGCGCCGGCATCATGATGGCGCCGAGCGGCGACATGATCATGAAATCGATGATGATCGTGAACTGGACCAGCGCCAGCAGCGCAACGAGGATCGCCTGGTAGCGCGAAAAGCCTCGGGATGGCGCTTGCCGCTCGGCGATCGGCTCCGTCAGGGTTTGTTCGGTCATGGCATTCATTTGGGAGGGAGTGGAGGAGGACGCGCGACGTGGCGCCGGAGCCCGGCCATATTTATTTCCGGCTCTGCGAAATTTCGATGGCTTGACAAACAGTTTTAGTGCCCGTCCCGCCGTGGTGCCTCGATTCACACAGGGCGAGCGACGCAAAGGCCTGAGCCTCGCTTTGGTCGTTCCGGCCATTGATCCAGATCAACGTTGCTCTGGCCGTCTGGCTCTCGATTTTGCGAGACCGCAATTCGGCAATCGGTGCCTCGATCACGGCTCAACGGCGGCAGCGCGAGTCAGGACAATGAAAATCGAATTGCCAGCCGCCGTACTGCTCACGCTGTTCATGTCGGGACCGGCGCGGGCCGCGATGCTCGGCGACGCCGAGGCGACGTTTCTCGACCAGCTCGTCACCGCATCCGCGGTGCTCGAACAACGATGTGTCGGCTACGAGGTCAATGGTGCCGGCAGTGTACAGCTCGGCGCCCGACTTCTCGGCAGCACGGATGCTGCGATGGCGATGATCGACGCCTATGCTGCAGCCGTCAAGGCCCGCGATGGCGAGAGCTCCGATCCCGGTAAATTCCGCCCCGAAGTGTCCGACGCTGCCGGCAAAACGTTCAGGCGCGTCCGGACCGATCTGATCAGAAACCCGAAGAGAGCCTGCGCCGACTATGGCGATGCCAGCGTGGATCGCGGTCTGCTGAGGCGGTACTGAACCGGGACTTCAGGGATTCAGATCTGCGCAAACGAAAGGGCCGTCTCGAAAGACGGCCCTTGGTTGTTATTCGACGATCTCAACGATCCGGTGGGTTCGCGGTTCGACCAGAACCGTGCGACCGTTCACCACCGTGTAACGATACTCACGGGCGCCGTACTCGGGCGGCACCTCGTAATAGGTCACGCCCTCTTCCGGAAGAACCGCCCCGACTCTCACATCCTCGCGGTACTGATATGAGGGCCGCCGCTGTTCGACGACGTAGGAGTGAAAGCGAGGACGTTGATCGACACCAAGGACTCCCGCCACGCCGCCAACGACGCCGCCGACGACGCCACCCACAACTGCACCGACAGGCCCTGCCGCTCGCTCACCATCCCGCGCACCGCGTTCGACGCCTCCGGGAACGCCCTGGGCCTGGGTCGTTACGGGAAGCAGGACGGCGACGGCAACAGCGGCGGCTCCGACTAAACGGCAAATCATGGCAGCTCCTATGGTGGGGGATTGGTGCAAGACCAAGTACCAAGCCGACCATAGGTTCCCCGGAAGTTGTGGACTGCGGGCATTATTGCCCGAATGGGCTCGTGCGGCCTGCAATTGCGGGCAATCCAGCGCGCCCTTACCGCGTGAACTGCACCACCGCGAGAAGCGAACGTCTCCCATCTATGAACGCGGGCCCTGCTGTTCGGCTCGCTCATCCCCAATCCGCGCCAAGTAATCCTTCTTGCTGAACTGCATGTGATCCACACACAGCTGCGCCAGCGCCCAGCTGTCGCGGCCCTTCAACAGCTCGATCATGAGCTCGTGCTGGCGGCGCGATTGTGCCAGCCCGTCGCTGTCGGCGAGATTCTTGGCGCGCATCGGCAGGGTCAGGTTCATGTAGTGCTGCAGCGAGCGCACCAGATAGGGATTGCCGCAGGCCGAGAACAGCGCGAGGTGGAAGGCGTCGTTGGCTTCATGGATGCCGCGCAGGTCCTGCAAATCCGCTCTCGCGCAATATTGCCGCTGCAATGCAGAGAGCTCATCGATCAGGCCTTGCTGTGCGGGCAGGGGGATCATCAGCGCCGCCTGCCGGGTCAGCATCTCCCGGACCTCGTAGATCTGCCGGACCTCTTCGGCCGAATAGAACCGCACGGTGGCGCCGACATTCTTCTCGCGGCGGACGATGCCCCGGCGCTCCGCATCCACCAAGGCCTGCCGCACGAAATGGCGCGAAGTGCCGTAAGCCGACATCAGCGCGTCCTCTGTGAGGCGCGCGCCTGGCGCAAGTCGGCCGAAGATGATGTCCTCTTCGAGCCGCGCGACGATGTCGTCCGGATCGTCGCGCCGGACCATCGTGGCGTCTGCGATGTGAATGTCGGACATGCCCTCGGCCTCCCGGCGCTTGGCCGGTTCGTCCTGTGGAGCAGGGAAGGCCCTGATTGTCAATAATCTGGTCTCCCACCAGCGCGCAACACGGGTAAATGGCAGGTTTGACGTCTGTCTTATTGACAATCAAGGGGCAGTCTGTAGGACAATGACCCGGTAATGGGAGTGGTATGATGACGAGTGGGTTGCGCAAAGGGCTGACGAGCTATGGCGATGCCGGCTTCTCGCTGTTCCTGCGCAAGGCGTTCATCAAGGCCATGGGCTATTCCGACGACGCGCTGGAGCGTCCGATCGTCGGCATCACCAACACCTATAGCGACTACAATCCCTGCCACGGCAACGTCCCGCAGATCATCGAGGCCGCCAAGCGCGGCGTGATGCTGTCGGGCGCGATGCCGTTCGTGTTCCCGACGATCTCGATCGCGGAGAGTTTTGCGCATCCGACCTCGATGTATCTGCGCAATCTGATGGCGATGGACACCGAGGAGATGATCCGCGCGCAGCCGATGGATTCGGCGATCGTCATCGGCGGCTGCGACAAGACTCTTCCTGCGCAGGTGATGGCGGCGATCAGCGCCGACCTGCCGACGGTGGTCATCCCCGTTGGCCCCATGGTGGTTGGTCATCACAAGGGCGAGGTGCTGGGCGCCTGCACCGATTGCCGTCGCCTCTGGGGCAAGTATCGCGCCGGCGAAATGGATGATGTCGAGATCGAGGCGGTGAACGGCCGCCTTGCGCCGTCGGTCGGCACCTGCATGGTGATGGGCACCGCCTCCACCATGGCCTGCATGATCGAGGCCATGGGCCTGTCGCTGCCGATGAGCGCGACGATTCCCGCCCCGCATGCGGAGCGCTTTCGCCTTGCCGAGGCGAGCGGCAGGGTGGCCGCCGAGATGGCCAAGACCAAAGGTCCGAAGCCGAGCGAGGTGCTGACGCCGGCATCTTTTAAGAATGCCCAGGTCGTGCTCCAGGCGATCGGCGGCTCGACCAACGGCCTGATCCATTTGACCGCGATGGCACATCGTTCGCCACACCGGCTCGACCTCGGGGTGTTCGACCAGATCGGCCGCGAGGTGCCGGTGCTGGTCGATCTCAAGCCGTCCGGCGAGCATTACATGGAGCATTTCCATCACGCCGGCGGCGTGCCGAAACTGCTGGCGCAACTCGGCGATCTCGTCGATCTCGATGCCAAGACGATCACCGGCCAGACGCTGCGCGATATCGCGGCGAACGCGGAAGACGTGCCCGGCCAGGACGCGATCCGTCCGCGGGACAATCCGATCAAGAAGGAAGGTGGCCTCGCCGTGCTGCACGGTAATCTCGCGCCGCGCGGCGCGGTTATCAAGCAATCCGCCGCGAGCCCAAAGCTGCTGCAACACACGGGCCGTGCGGTGGTGTTCGAATCGGTCGAGGATATGACGCTGCGGGTGGACGATCCCGATCTCGACGTCACGGCCGATGACGTGCTGGTGCTGCGCAACGCCGGTCCTAAGGGCGCGCCCGGCATGCCGGAGGCGGGCTATCTGCCGATCCCGAAGAAGCTCGCGCGCGCTGGGACCAAGGACATGGTGCGCATTTCGGATGCGCGCATGAGCGGCACCGCATTCGGCACCATCGTGCTGCACATCACTCCGGAATCCGCCGTCGGCGGCCCGCTGGCGCTGGTGAAGAACGGCGACATGATCCGACTCGACGTCGCCAAGCGCAGCATCGAGCTTCTGGTGGATGCTACCGAGCTGGAACGGCGGCGTACGGCATTGAAGCCCGCGGCTGCGCCGGATGAGGCGCGGCGCGGCTATGCGTGGCTGTTCAACGAGACCATCATGCAGGCCGACGAGGGCTGCGATTTCGATTTCATGCAGAGGACTGGGAAGAAGACTGAGCAGAAAACTAAGAGAGGGTGACCAACCACCCGGAAGCGTAGCCCAGACCGCTAAAGCGGCGGGCGTTAAAACAGGGGGAAACGATGATCGCACGATCCATGCCAAGATTCTTACATCGGCTGGCGGCAACGGCCGCAATCCTGTTCGTCACGGGCGCATCTGCGCAGGAGGTGAAGCATTATCGCTTCGCCTACGACCAGCCGCGCAATACCGGCTACTCCATCGCGGGCGACCTCTTTGCCGAAAAGCTCAAGGAATTGAGCAAAGGCACCATGATCATCGATCAATATCCGGGCGCGCAGCTCGGGCAGGAGCCGCAGGTGCTCCAGCTCGTGAAGGCGGGCGACGTCGAGTTCTCGATCATCTCCTCGGCGAACACCGCGACGATCTCGCCGCAAGCGGGCGTGATGTCGTTGCACTTCCTGTTCCGCGACGAGAACCACGTGGTCAAGGGTCTGGCCGATCCAAAAGTGTTCGAGGCGCTCAAGACCATGATCGACGAGACCACGCACGGCCTGCATGTGATCGCGACGGGGTCGCAGGGCGTGCGCCACATGTACTCCAAGAAGGAGATTCACAATGTCGGCGACATCAAGGGCCTGAAGATCCGGGTGCAGGCGACTGCGACCGAGGACACCATGTTCCCGGCCTACGGCGCCCAGACCGTGCACATGCCGTTCGGCAGCGTCTACACGAGCCTGCAGACCGGCGTGGTCGACGTCGCCGAGAACAGCATCAATGTCTACCTCGTCAACAAGCACTACGAGGTCGCCCCGGTCCTGAACATCACCGAGCACGAGGCCAACAACGCGTTGGTGTTCATCTCCGACAAGCTCTGGCAGAGCCTGTCGGCGGAGCAGAAGCAATGGGTGCAGGCGGCGGGGAACGAGGTCAGCTCCAAGGAGCCGCAGAAGGCCTTCGACCTCGAACGCACCGCGGCAGAGAAGCTGAAGAAGATGGGCGTGAAGATCGTCGACAACGTCGACAAGAAGACCTTCACGGCGATCGCCGATCCCTATCTCGACAAGCTCGCCAAGGAGCTCGGCCCGCACGCCGAGAAGATCAAGGATTTGATCCGCTCGATCAACTAGGCCGCGTACCGTTGCCTCCGCGTCGTCCCGGCGAAAGCCGGGACCCATACGCCGCGGCGGAGCTTGGGGCAGGATAGCCGCCAGCTTGCTTTGACCACACGCAGCTGGGGATATGGGTCGCGGCTTTCGCCGGGACGACGGGGATAGTGATGACAATCGCCGACAAACTGCTGGTGCAACGCCAACGGCACCTCAAATGGCGCGGGCTGGACTGGCTCGAGCTCGCCTTGATGATCCTGTGCGGCGTGCTCTGCTTCGGCTTCTCGCTGTCGGTGACCGCCGACATCGTCACCCGTACCATCGGCCATCCCTGGCTCTGGCTCCAGGAAGTGACCTCGACGCTGTTCATCTATGCGATTTTCGTCGGCACCGCGGCCGCGACCCGGCGCAACGACCACCTCTATCTCACCGCGATCTCCGAGGCGATGCACGGCACGCCGCGTCTGATCGTCGAAGTCATCATCCGGATCGTGGTGCTCGGCGTCGCCTTCGGCCTGATCTTGTACGGATATCAGAACTATCTTCGCGGCTTCGGCAGTTTTCGCCTGCCGTCGGGCACGCCGATCGCCTCGCTCTACGCGATCATCCCGCTGTCGGGCGTGCTGGTCGGCCTGTTCACCATCGAGCAGCTCGTCAACGGTCTGCGCAACGGCTTTGACCACCCCGAGCCGCCCGAAGAGGATGACGGGGCGCCTGTTATCACCGACGCGCAGATGAGGGCGCAGCCGTGAGCGCACCCCTTGTTCTGGCGTTGATGACGGTCTGCTTCCTGTCGTTCGGCTATCTCGGCGTGCCCGTGCCGTTCTCGCTGATGGCCGGTGTCTTCATCGGCGCGCTGCTGTCGGACGTCTCGCTCGCCGCAATCATCCAGAAAATCTTCGACGGCGTCGATTCCGAGGCGCTGCTGGCGATCCCGTTCTTCCTGCTGGTCGGCGAGCTCATGAGCTCGGCCAATGTGGTGGTTCGAATAGCCAACCTCTCGGTGTCCCTCGTTGGCCACATCAGAGGCGGCCTGTCGCAGGTCGTGGTCGTCTTCAGCATGTTCTTCTCGGAAATGTCGGGCTCGACCACGGCCGACGTCGCTGTGATGAGCCGCGCTCTGGGCGGCCCGATGAAGCGCGAGGGTTACGAGCCCGCCTTCATCGCCGCGATCATCGCATCCGCATCGACCATCGCGGCGCTGGTGCCGCCGAGCATCACCGCGGTGGTCTATGGCGCCGTCGGCAATGTCTCGATCGCCGGCCTGTTCATGGCAGGCGTCGTGCCGGGCCTGATGATCGGCTTCGGGTTGATGATCTATTGCTATTTCTTCGGCCCGTCCGGCCTGCGCAAGCCGCGCGCGCCGCTGCGGCAGGTGGTGTTCGCGGCCGGCGATGCGGCGCTGCCGCTGATGATTCCGGTGATCCTGTTGGGGGGCATCCTGACCGGCTGGTTCACGCCGACGGAAGCCGGTGTCGTCGCCGTGGTCTGGATTGTCGTCGTCGTGATCCCAGCGCTCAACCGCGGGCATATCAGGAAGATTCCGTACGATTTCTGTCTCGCCGGCCTGATCTTCTCGCTGCCGCTGATCACGATCGGCGCCGCCAATGCGTTCGGCTGGATGCTCGCCTATTTGCGCGGTGCAAGCTGCATCGCCGAAGTCATCACCTCGCTCGCCGGCAACGACCCGCATCTGATCATGCTGCTGATGGTGCTGCTGTTCACGGTCGTCGGCGATTTCATCGAGCCGGTGCCGACCATCATCATTTTCATGCCGCTGGTCAACACACTGACGGAAGCCGGCGACATCAACGCCGTGCATATGGGCGTGGTGCTGATCGCCACGCTCGCCTTCGGCCTGATCACGCCGCCTTACGGCTTGGTGCTGCTGATGGCCTCGAAATTCGTCGGCGTCAGTTTCGCAAAGGCGCTACGCGCCGCTTTGCCGATCTATCTGGTGTTCCTCGGGACGATCGCGTTTGCGATCTATTTCCCGAGTGTGGTGCTGTGGCTGCCGCAGAAAGTGCTGCCGGAATCGGTCGGATGCTTCAAGTCGCCGGCGGGCACGGGCTATATCTGTCCCAAGTAAGCCTGCTCGAGTGAACGCTACTTGCTCTTGCTGGTGAATTTCTTCACGGCGGTTCGAAACTCCGCAGTGTTCATCGCCATGATGATCTTGTGCTCCTCGGCGTCGAGCTGCTGCTTCACCGGGGTCGTGGCGGCCTGGTAGACCAGCGACTTGGTGCCGGCAATCGCGGCGAGCGGGTTCTGCGCCAGCCGCTCGGCGAGGGTTCGCGTTGCCGCCTTCAACTCGGCGGCGGGAACGAGCTTCGCAACCAGACCCCATTCATGGGCCTGCTGCGCGGTAAAATTATCCTCGGCCAGGAAAATCTGCAGCGCGCGGCGGGAGCCGACCGTGTTGACGATGCCGACCGTAGATCCGCCATCCGGCGAGACGCCGATCTTGGCATAGGCCGGCGTGAATTTGGCATCCTCGGCGGCGATGCAGAGATCGGTGACGAAGGCGAGGCCCATGCCGGCGCCGGCCGCCGAGCCGTGCACGCTGGACAGCGAGACCTTCGGCATGCGCCGGAGGATCTCGATGAAGGCGTGATAGTGCTTCAACAGCTCGCCGACGACCGGCGTCACCGTGCCCGCTTCGGCGGCGGCGCCGATCGTCTGCAGATCGCCGCCAGCCGAGAAGGCGCGGCCTTCGCCTTCGAGGACCACGACCCTGATGTCGTCGGCGCCCTCAATGTAAGCCGCGAGCTGTTCGAGCTGTTGTGCAATCGCCAGATTGATCGAGTTGAACGCGGCGGGCCGGTTGAGCGTGATGGTCGCGATCGGCCCGTCGATCCGCAGCAAGGCGGGATCGTCGGGCTGGGAGACGGGAGCTGGCATCTTGAAATCCCCGGCATGAGGTCGTTCGTGCGACTAAATCGCAGAAGGCGAGGGGTGACAATCCCCGGCAGGCGCCCTTGCGCAAGCCGGAACGATAGGTTCAAATGGACCTGCCTTCGTCAGGGACGGACACGAGCGCCGGCTCCTCCTGGGCAAGCAAGCCAAAATCAGCGCGAGAGGAGACGACATGGGTGACGCTCGTGTCTTGCGGAAATGGGCTGTCCAATGACGGACGGTCCGGTGGTCATTATCGGTGCCGGCCATGGCGGCTACCAGGTGGCGGCATCGCTGCGTCAGGCGGGATTTTCCGCTGCTATCTGCCTGATCAACGACGAGGCGCATCTGCCCTATCAGCGGCCGCCTTTGTCCAAGGCTTACATCAAGGGGACCGCCGGGCCGGAGAGCCTGATGTTCCGGCCGGGGAAATTCTACCAGGACCAGAGCATCGAGCTGGTCGCGGGCCGCGCCGTGTCGATCGACCGCGCGGGGCGCAAGGTGCTGCTCGCCTCGGGCAGGCCGCTGCCCTACGGCCACCTCGTGCTGGCGACCGGCGCCCGCAACCGGCTGCTCGATCTGCCCAATGCGAACCTTCCCGACGTGAAATATCTGCGCATCCTCGACGACAGCGAGGCGCTGCGGCAGATCATGCCGTCAAAGACGCGGGTCGTGGTGATCGGCGCCGGCTTCATCGGCCTCGAATTCGCGGCCACCGCGCGCATCAAGGGGCTAGAGGTCGACGTGCTCGAACTCGCCCCGCGCGTGATGGCGCGCGCGGTGACGGCTGAGGTGTCGGAGTATTTTCAGGCGCGGCATCGCGAGGCCGGCATCCGCATCCACCTCGGCGTGCAAGCAACCGCGATCGAGGCGGAGGACGGCAAGGTCACCGGCGTCTCCTTGAGCGACGGAAGGCATTTGCCGGCGGATCTTGTCGTGGTCGGCGTCGGCGTGCTGCCGAACATCGAGCTTGCGGCGGAGGCGGGGCTGCCGGTCGCGGCCGGGATCATCGTCGACGAATATCTCTCGACGGCCGATCCTGATATCTCGGCGATCGGCGATTGCGCGCTGTTCAACAGCCCGCGCTTCGGCGGATCGCAGCGGCTGGAATCGGTGCAGAATGCCACCGATCACGCGCGCTGCCTCGCGGCGCGGCTGACCGGCGACCGCAAGGCCTATGACAGCCATCCCTGGTTCTGGAGCGACCAGGGCGAGGACAAGCTCCAGATCGCGGGCCTCACCACCGGCTACGACCGCGTCGTCCTGCGCGGCGATCCCACCAGGAAGGCATTCTCGGCGTTCTGCTACAAGGGCGACAATCTGCTCGGCATCGAATCGATCAACCGTGCCGGCGACCACATGTTCGGCCGCCGCCTGTTCGGCCTGGATCGCTCGATCACGCCGGAGCATGCCGCCGACGAAAGTTTCGACCTGAAGGGCGCGCTGGCGTGATCAGTTCGCATTGAGGACGGCGGCGACTTCCGCGGCCGTCGGCATCGACGGCCCCGCGCCCATGCGCTGCACGGAGATCGAGGCGGCGGCATTGGCGAAGGCGAGTGCTGCGCGCAAGTCGACGCCGTCGGCGAGTTGCGCCGCGAGTGCTCCCACAAAACAATCGCCTGCGCCCGTGGTGTCGACCGCCTTCACCACGCGGCCTTGCACCGAAATCTCCTCGCGTCCCGCGAGCGCCAGCACGCCGCGCTTGCCGAGGGTCACGCAGATGGTCTGGTCCTCGCGCGCCTGAAGTTTTCGTGCGACGTCGAGGATGCGCGCGGCCTCGTCACTGTCGGACAACTCCACGCCGGCGAGGAGGCCGAGCTCGGTCTCGTTCAGCACGAGGATGTCGATCAGCGCGAGCAATTCGCTCGACATGGTTTGTGCCGGAGCCGGATTGAGCAGCGTCGTGGCGCCAATGTCGCGAGCCCGCCGGAAGAACGCGGCGATCGTCGGCAGCGGGATCTCGAATTGGCTGACCGCGACGTCGCCCTTGGCTAGCGGGACGGCCGCGACGTCATCGACGCCGACAAGCGCATTGCTGCCGGGAATGACGACGATGGTGTTGTCGGCCTCCGCCACCGTGATGATGGCCGTGCCTGTGTGCGCCTCGGCCGTCTCTCGGATCGCGCCGAGATCGATGCCTTGCGCGCCGAGGAACGTCCTCAGCTCACCGCCGAACGAATCCTTGCCCAGCCGGCCGATCAGCGTGGTCCGCGCGCCAAGCCGCGACGCCGCCACCGCCTGGTTGGCGCCCTTGCCGCCCGGAAAATACAGCACCTGCTTGCCGGCGACGGTCTCGCCGACCCTGGGATGGCGATCGGCTGTCGCCACCACATCCATGTTGATGCTGCCGGCGACGAAGACGCGCCCCATGAGAGACCCCTGCGAGCGCTAGACCCTAACCTCGAACTCGTGCCTGACCTTGGCGATGTCGACAAGAGTCGGCAGGCCAGCTTCGTTGCCAAGACGCTGGATCTTGAAGGTCGAGGCTGCCCGGGCAAAATCGAAATGCTCGCGCCAGCTTTTGCCGGGATGGGCGAGATAGGAATAGACATAGGCGCCATGGAAGACGTCGCCGGCGCCGTTGGTGTCGATCACGCGCTCGCGCGGAATCGGCATCGCCGGCATCACCTGCACCGTTCCGGTCTCGTCGTACCAGAGCAGGCCCTTCTCGCCCATGGTGATGCCGCCGATCTTGCAGCCGCGGCTCTTGAGATAGTCCAGCATCTTTTCCGGCGTCAGATCCATCTGCTCGCACAGGCGCTCGGCGACGATCGCGACGTCGATGAATTCCAATAGCTCATGCGTGTTGGTGCGCAGGCCGCCACCGTCGAGCGAGGTCAAGATGCCAGCCTCGCGGCAGACTTTTGCGTAGTGGATCGCGGCATCGGGCTGATGGCCGTCGACATGCAGCGCGCGGCAGCCGCCGAGATTGAGCATCGGGAAGGGATGGATGTGGTCGTCGTCGCGGCAGCGGACGATGGCGCGCTTGCCGTCCTTGGGCATGATGAAGGACAGCGAGGACTGATTGACCTTCCGCCCATGGAGCGAAATCGCATATTTCGCGCACATGTCCATGAACATGCGGCCGAGCCAGTCATTGGCCGCGGTGGCGATCAGATCGGGCACGATGCCGAGCTTGGCGCAGCAGAACGCCGCGGTCACCGCATTGCCGCCGAAGGAAACCGCGTAGTCGGAGGCCACGTGCTTCTCGTCGCCGGTCGGCATGTGGTCGGTGATGAAGACGACGTCGATATAGGTCTGTCCGATGAAGAGAGCCTGCATTGCTTGTCCGTGATGCGCTTTGTGGTCCCGGCCGGCGTGCTTACTGTAACACCGGTTCCGTCGCGGGACCGCTGAAATTATTCGCAAAACCGCCGCTGGGAGTGCTTGAGGTCGGCATGCGGCCGGAATACGACCATCACCGGGCAATGCCAAGCCCGGACAAACGCCGTCTCTCGGTCCACGGTTCCGGGCCGCTCAACAGGGGGAAGCATGATCACCGGCCTCGATCACGTCGTCGCACTGGTCAGGGATATCGGTGCGGCCAAGGCGGCCTATCAGACGCTGCTCGGGCGCGCGCCGGCCTGGCAGAACTCGGGCGAGGGCGCCGACCGGGTGTTGTTCACTCTTGCGAACATGACGATCGAATTGATGGCGCCGAACGGCTTCAGCGTGGCCGCCGACCGCATGCGCGCGCTGCTCGACGACCAGGAAGGCGTGCTCGCCAGCCTGTGCTTTCGTGTCGCGGACATGAGAAAAATGCACCGGCGGCTGGAGCGGGTGGCGCTCAAGCCGGATCCGGTCGCCGAGGTCGAAAGCAGCGATGCGGAGAGCGGTGCGGTCCTGCACTGGAAGCGGACGCGCGCCGCCACGGAGCTCACGCGCGGCGTGCGCACGTTCTTCCTCGAACTGGCTGATGAGCGTCCGCTTTCACCGGCGACCGATATCGCGCCGATCGATGCGCTCGACCACGTCGTGATCACCACCGAGGACTCCGATCGCGCCGCCGCGCTCTATGGCGCGCGGCTCGGGCTCGATCTGGCGCTCGACCGCTCGCACCAGGATTGGGGCCAGCTGATGTTCTTCCGCTGCGGCGATCTCGTCGTCGAGGTGGTGCGCCGCCCCGTCGCGGGCGGCGATTCCCTGCATGACCGCCTGTGGGGCCTGAGCTGGCGGGTGACCGATATCGACGCCACGCGCGCCCGCCTGATCGCCGCCGGCCTCGACGTCAGCGACGTGCGCAACGGCCGCAAGCCGGGCACGCGGGTGATGACGGTGCGGACCGGCACCTGCGGCATCCAGACGGTCCTGCTGGAGCGCTCGCCGAAGCCGGTGGATTGAGGTTCAGTCCTCCCCTCGTCATTGCGAGGAGCTCTTGCGACGAAGCAACCCAGACTGCCTCCGTGGTGGCAGTCTGGATTGGGTCGCTACGCTCGCAATGACGAAACTATGCGGCGGGCCGAGCGCGTGTTACACGGCATCCTGATAGCACCCAGCGAGCAACCGGTTTGGCGAAAGCAGCGGCAAAGCGAACTCTGAAATGGCAGCGCGATCCCGAGGGGATGCGGCTGCGCATTCTCGAAGCCGCCAAGCAGGAATTCTCGGCGCACGGGCTTGCCGGTGCGCGCGTCGACCGCATCGCGGCCAACGCCGGCGCCAACAAGCGGATGCTGTATTATCACGTCGGCAACAAGGACGAGCTCTATCTCGCGGTGCTCGAAGGCGCCTATGACAAGATCCGCAGCGAGGAGCGCGGGCTCGATCTCGAACATCTCGATCCGCCCGAGGCCATCCGCCGCCTGATCGAGTTCACCTGGAATTATTTCCTGCGCAATCCCGAATTCCTGTCGCTGCTCCAGACCGAGAATCTCGCGCGCGCAAAGCATCTCAAGAAATCGACCAAGGTGAAGTCGATGCACTCGCCCTTCGTCGAGATGATCGGCACCGTGGTGCGGCGCGGTGTGTCCGGCGGCGACTTCAAGGTCGCGGTCGATCCTGTCCAGCTCTACATCTCGATCGCGGGACTCTGCTTCTTCTATCTGTCGAACTCGGCGACGCTCAGCGTGATCTTCGGTCGCGATTTGCTGGCCAAGGACGCCAAGGACGAGCGGCTGGACCACATGGTCGGCCTCGTGCTGGCAGCGCTGACGGGGCAGTCGGCCGCACTGTTAGCTATGACGAAGGCGCCGAAGTCGCGCGCCGCGGTGGCGCAGACGGTTTAGCGGTGTAACTCGCTACAGCTCGATGGATTATCGGCGCTTCTCCGAACTCAGCCGTCATCGTCCGGCTTGACCGGACGATCCAGTACTCCGAGACGGTTGTGGTTGAGCCGACGGGCCGCGGCGTATTGGATTCCCCGCCTTCGCGGGGAATGACACCGAAGACGTGGCGCTGCCGACGCGTCCCTCAAGCCACCCGGAATCCGCCCAAAACGTCGCAGGAAAACCGCTGGACAGTATTTACCCAACGGGTTAATTTCTCGCCCAACGAACAAGACTGCCGGGAGTGAGACGTGGCTGAGCTGAAGCCGCAGAGTGCGGTGTCCAAGATGCTGAATGCGGCCTGGATTCGGCCGTTTTTGTTCCTGGTGTTCATCGTCGTGGCCTGGGATCTCGCCATCCGGCTGTTCAAGATTCCCGCCTACCAGATCCCGTCGCCGGGCGATGTCATCGCGGTGCTGCGCACCGATTGGCCGGAACTGTTGCGCCAGTCCTGGCCGACGACTTATGCCACCGTCTGCGGTTTCGCGCTCTCGGCGTTGTTTGGCATCCCCATCGCGATGCTGATCGCGGGCTCCAAGACCGTGGAGAGCTACGTCTATCCGCTGCTGGTGTTCTCGCAATCCGTGCCGAAGATCGCGATCGCGCCGCTGTTCGTGGTCTGGTTTGGCTTCGGCATCATTCCGAAAGTGATCTCGGCGTTCCTGCTCGGCTTCTTTCCGGTGGTGGTCTCCGCCGTGCAGGGCTTCAAATCGGTCGATCCAGATATGGTCGATCTCGCCCGCGCCATGCAGGGCAGCCGCTTCCAGGTGTTTTGCGCGGTGAACCTCCCGCATGCGCTGCCGGCGATCTTCTCCGGCCTCAAAGTGTCGGTGACGCTCGCCGTGGTCGGCGCCGTCGTCGGCGAGTTCGTCGGATCCAATTCCGGCATCGGCTATGTGATGCAGCGCTCGATCGGCACCTTCGACCTGCCCACGATGTTCGCAGCGCTCGTGATCCTCGCGCTGCTCGGCGTCATCCTGTTCTGGATCGTGGACCGGATCGAGAAGCTGGTCATTCCCTGGCATGTTAGCCAGCGCGAGGACGTGATTTTCGCCTCTTAACAACAACCAAAGCGACGAACGGCCGCCAAACGGCCGACGCAACAACGAGAAGGGAGAGTGACGATGAAGCGGTGGATAGGAGTTGTCTCGGCGGCGCTGATGGTGTTCGCGGCCATGCCGGCGCAAGCAGCCGACAAAGTCGTGCTGATGCTCAACTGGTACGTCTATGGCGAGCACGCGCCGTTCTATTACGGCAAGGCCAAGGGCATCTACGCAGCCGAAGGCATCGACCTCGAGATCCAGGAAGGCCGCGGCTCGGCCGCGACCACGCAGGCGGTGGCCGCCAAGACCGCCGATTTCGGCTATGTCGACGTGCCCACCATGATGCGTGCCGCGATCAAGGGCGCGCCGGTGGTCGCGACCGGCGTGCTGCTCCAGACCAGCCCGATGTCCGCGATGGGTTTCGCCGACAAGAACATCAGGAAGCCGGAGGATATCAAGGGCAAGACAGTCGCGATCACGCCGGCCGATTCCATGACCCAGATCTGGCCGTTGTTCCTGAAGAAGACCGGCCTGAAGGAAAGTGACTTCCAGACGGTTGCCGGCGACGGCCAGACCAAGCTCAACGCGGTCATCAACGGCCAGGCTGATCTCTTGCTCGGCTATGTCATGGACCAGTCCATGAAGATCAAGGACGCCACCGGCAAGGACGTCTATCCGATCAAGTTCGCCGACTACGGCATCAACATGGTCTCCTCGGGCATCATCGCCAACACTGATTATGTGAAGGCCAATGCCGATCTCGTCCGCCGCTTCATGTCGGCGACGACCAAGGCGGTCGAGGCCGCCGAGAAGGAGCCGAAGGCCGCGGCGCAGTCGATCCTCGATGCCAACCCAAAGGGCGGCAAGGTCGACACGCTGACGCAGGGTTTTGAGCTAACCATTCCGCTCTACCGGACTGCTGAGACCAAGAGCAAGCGGCCGTTCCAGGTCACCGACCAGAACATGACCGACAGCGTCAACCTGATGGTCGAATATGGCGGGCTCGATGCCAAGGCCAAGGAGAACCCGAAGGCGTTCTATACCAACGACTATCTGCCGAAGAGCGGTTCGTGAAACCCGCGACAGCCATGAGTGAAACCCTGCAACCGGCCGCGCATCTGAGACTGGTGAGCGACCGGGCTGCGGGCGATGCGTCGGGCATCAAACTGTCCGGCGTGTCGAAGACCTATAGGACGCGCGACGGCGATGTGCCGTCGTTGCGGCCGCTCGACTTTCACATCAATGACGGCGAGTTCTTCGTCGTGGTCGGCCCATCCGGCTGCGGCAAGTCCACGCTGCTCAAGCTGATCTCGGGACTGCTGCCGCCGACGACGGGCGAGATCCTGGTCGAGGGTGAGAAGGTGACGACGCCGCACGGCAATGTCGGCATCGTGTTCCAGAACGCGCTGCTGCTGCCATGGCGCAACATCCTGTCCAACGTGATGCTGCCGATCGACATGAAGCGGCTGCCGCGCCAGACATATCTCGACCGCGCCAAGGCGCTGTTGAAGCTGGTCGGGCTCGAAGGCTTCGAGAAGAAGCTGCCGTGGCAGCTCTCCGGGGGCATGCAGCAGCGCGCCTCGATCTGCCGCGCGCTGGTGCATGATCCCAGGATCATGCTGATGGACGAGCCGTTCGGCGCCCTCGACGCGTTGACGCGCGAGCGCATGAATGTCGAGCTGATGCGGATCCAGCGCGAGACCAGAAAGACGGTGCTGCTGATCACGCATTCGATCCCCGAGGCCGTGTTCCTCGCCGATCGCGTGCTGGTCATGACCGAGCGGCCCGGCGCGGTCGCCGCGATCTACGACGTCCCGCTGCCGCGCCCGCGCTCGCTCGACGTGATGGCCGACCCTGTGTTCACCGAACTCGTCCAGCGCATCCGCAAGCATTTCTTCTCGCAAGGTTCGCTGGACTAAAGCCATGGCGCCGCGTCTGAAGCTGCGAGATATCGCGTTCTTCGAACGTCCCGTGCAGTTCGCGCGGCCGTTCCGCTTCGGCGCGATCACGATCAACGCGACGCCGCAGCTGTTCGTGCGGGTCGAGATCGAGGTGGAGGGCCGGGGAAGCGCGGTCGGTGCCAGCGCCGAGCTGCTGGTGCCGAAATGGTTCGACAAGCGGCCGGAACTGTCGCCGGCGCAGACTGTCGATGATTTGCGCCGCGCGCTGGAGATCGCGCGGGGGCTTTATCTCGCGCGAACCGGGTTTTTGACGGCATTCGATCTGCATGCCTCGTGCATCGGTGCCCAGGTCGCGACATGTGCGAAAAAGAACATTCCGGCGCTTGCGGCGGCTTACGGCCCCGCCGAAATCGACAAAGCGATCCTCGATGCGCTGCTCCGCGCTGCCGAGACCAATTTTTTCGACGGCATGGCCGGCAACATCGCCGGCATCGACGCGCGGCTTTCGCCCGACCTGAAGGAGACGGATCTCACGACGTTTCTATCCGGCCGGAAGCCGCTGCCGCGTGTTGCCATCAGGCATACCGTCGGCCTCGACGACACCGTTGAAGGCGAGGGCGGGGTTGCCGATGCCCGCGAGAACTCCGGGGCAAGATACTTCAAGCTGAAGCTGTCGGGGGACCCCGTCGCCGATGCAGCGCGGCTGGCGCGCATCGGCAAGGAGCTCGATGCGCTGGACCGTGACTACAACCTGACGCTCGATGCCAACGAGCAATATGCCGATCTCGCAGCCTTGCATGAACTCATCGGCCGGCTCGACCATGACACTGCGCTGCGATCGATTTCATCCAGGCTGCTCTATATCGAGCAGCCAATGCCGCGCGATGTTACGAGGCTGTCGCCGCTCGGCTCTCTCGCTGCGCGCGGTTTCATCATCGACGAAGCCGACGATTCCTACGATACGTTTCCTGCGGCACGGGCGCTTGGCTATCACGGCATCTCGTCGAAATCGTGCAAAGGGCTTTACAAGTCCATCGTCAACGCGACGCGCGCGGCGAAATGGAGCGTGGCCGGCGAAAGATTCTTCGTGACCGGCGAGGACCTGACCTGCCAGGCGGGCGTCGCCGTGCAGCAGGACCTTGCGCTCGGTGCCTTCATCGGCATCACCCATGCCGAACGTAACGGCCATCATTATGTGGATGGCTTCGGTGATACGCCTGCCGCAGAGACCCAAGCGTTCGCCGCCGCTCACCCCGATCTCTACGCCGATGCCGGGCAGGGTATCCGTCTCTCCATTCACGACGGCGATCTCCTGACGGGATCGCTTCGCACAACGGGTTTTGCGACGTCGGTCCATCCGGACTGGTCGGCGCTACGCCCGCTCGAACAGCCCAAATCACCTAGGGAGCAATCGGCATGACCACCCAACGCCTCGGCCTCATCATGAACGGCGTCACCGGCCGCATGGGGCTCAACCAGCATCTGATCCGCTCGATCGTCGCGATCCGCGAGCAGGGCGGCGTCCGCTTGAAGAACGGCGACCGCGTGATGCCGGACCCGATCCTGGTCGGCCGCAGCGCCGAGAAGGTCGAGGCCCTTGCCAAGCGCTACAACGTCACGCGCTGGACCACCGATCTCGATGCCGCCCTCGCCGACAAGAACGACACCATGTTCTTCGATGCCGCGACCACACAGGCACGGCCGGGCCTTCTGACCCAGGCCATCAATGCCGGCAAGCACGTTTATTGCGAGAAGCCGATCGCGACGAACTTCGAGGCGGCGCTCGAGGTCGTCAAGCTCGCCAATTCCAAGGGCATCAAGCACGGCACGGTGCAGGACAAGCTGTTCCTGCCCGGCCTGAAGAAGATCGCCTTCCTGCGCGACTCCGGCTTCTTCGGCCGTATTCTCTCGGTGCGCGGCGAGTTCGGCTATTGGGTGTTCGAAGGCGGCTGGCAGGAGGCGCAGCGGCCGTCATGGAATTACCGCGAGGAGGATGGCGGCGGCATCATCCTCGACATGGTTTGCCACTGGCGCTACGTGCTCGACAATCTCTTTGGCGAGGTCGAGAGCGTGAGCTGCATCGGCAACACCGACATCCCCGAGCGTTTCGACGAGCAGGGCAAGAAGTACAAGGCGACCGCCGACGACTCCGCCTATGCCACGTTCCAGCTCAAGGGCGGCGCCATCGCCCACATCAACATGTCCTGGGTGACGCGCGTCTATCGCGACGATCTCGTCACCTTCCAGGTCGACGGCACGCTGGGCTCGGCCGTCGCCGGCCTTTCCGACTGCATGATCCAGGCGCGGCAGGCGACGCCCCGGCCGGTATGGAATCCCGACGAGAAGCGGCTGCACGATTTCAACGGCGACTGGCAGAAGCTGCCTGACAACGTCACCTACGACAACGGCTTCAAGGAGCAGTGGGAGATGTTCATCCGCCACGTCTACGAGGATGCGCCCTACAAATTCACGCTGCTCGAAGGCGTCAAGGGCGTGCAGCTCGCCGAATGCGCGCTGAAGAGCTGGAAGGAGCGGCGCTGGATCGACGTCGCGCCGATTAAGGTCTGAGGAGGGAATAATGAACAAGCCCGTCCAGCCCAAGCCCGTTCCGTCAACGTCGTCCCTGTCGCTCAAGCTGCCGAAAGCCGATCGCTCGATCGAGACCTACCGGCTCGCGGCCTCGCGAACGTTTCCGGCAAAGCTCGAGGGGCCGCTGAGCCGCATCGCGTTCTCGGCCGTCCATACCGTGACCGATCCCTTTGCCGACAACGACCCGTGGCTCTCCGCCGCTGTCGACTGGGACAAGACTATCGCCTTCCGCGAGCACGTCTGGGACCTCGGGCTTGGCGTTGCGGAAGCCATGGACACCGCGCAACGCGGCATGGGGCTGGACTGGCCGACCTCGCTGGAGCTGATCACGCGCTCGGTGTCTGCCGCCAAGCGTCGCAACGCGCTGGTGTTTTCCGGAGCGGGCACCGACCATCTCGCGGTGGAGGACGCCAGAAATATGGACGACGTGATCCGCGCCTATGAGGAGCAGACATCGGCGGTCGAGAAGGTCGGCGGCCGCATCATCTTGATGGCGTCGCGCGCGCTGGCGAAGCTTGGCCGTAATGCCGACGATTACGCAAAGGTCTATGATCGCGTGCTGTCGCAGGTTCGCGAGCCCGTGATCATCCACTGGCTCGGCGACATGTTCGATCCGGCGCTGACGGGATATTGGGGCACCAACGATCTCGACAAGGCGATGGATATTGCGGTCGCCATCATCAACGGCAACGCCGCCAAGGTCGACGGTGTCAAGGTATCGCTGCTCGACAAGCAGCGCGAGATCGACATGCGCCGTCGTCTCGACAAGCGCATCAAGATGTATACGGGCGACGATTTCAATTATGCGGAGCTGATCGCCGGCGACGTCGAAGGCTTTTCGCACGCGCTGCTCGGCATTTTTGACGCGATCGCGCCGGCGGCGTCCTACGCCTTGTCGCGCCTGGCAGCGGGTGACGAAGCCGGCTTCCACGACGTGCTGGGGCCGACGGTGCCGCTGTCGCGGCACATCTTCAAGGCGCCGACGCGGTTCTACAAGACCGGCGTGGTTTTCATGGCCTATCTCAACGGCCACCAGGACCACTTCACCATGGTCGGCGGGCAGGAGAGCACGCGCTCGACGCTGCATCTGGCCGAACTGTTCCGGCTGGCCGACAAGGCCGGACTGCTCGCCGATCCGGAGCTGGCGACGCGGCGGATGCAGGCGGTGCTCTCAACGCACGGAATCGAATCCTGATGCGTGATTTCTCGTCCGACCATCGTTGGCTGTCGCTCAACACGGCGACAATCCGGAAACAGGGTGATCTCGTCGAGATCATCGACGCCTGTGCCAGGCACGGTATCCGCGCCATCGACCCCTGGCGCGACCAGGTCGCAACCGTCGGCCTCGATCGTGCCGCGCGTGCGGTGCGCGATGCCGGTCTCGACCTATCGGGCTATTGCCGTGGCGGCATGTTCACCTCCGACGCAGCGCGCCGCGGCGAGGTGCGAGACGACAACCGGCGCTGCGTCGATGAAGCCAAGGCACTGGGCGCCCCCTGCGTCGTGCTCGTCGTCGGCGGCCTGCCGCAATATTCGCGGCCGGGCAGCGAGGCGTCGAAGGACATCGCCGGCGCGCGGACGCAGGTCGAGGAAGCGCTCGCCGAAATGCTCGACTACGCCAAACAGGCCAAGCTGCCGCTGGCGATCGAGCCGCTGCATCCGGCCTATGCGGCCGACCGCGCCTGCGTCAACACGACGAAGCAGGCGCTCGACATCTGCGACCGGCTCGACCCTGATCGCAGCGGCATGCTCGGCGTCGCGCTGGACGTCTATCACATCTGGTGGGATCCGGAGCTGATGGGGCAGATCGCGCGCGCCGGCCGAGATCGCCTGCTCGCCTTCCATGTCTGCGACTGGCTGGTGCCGACCAGGGACATTCTCAACGACCGCGGGATGATGGGCGACGGCGTGATCGACATCAAATCGGTGCGCGCAGCGGTCGAAGCGCAGGGCTTTGCCGGCTATTCGGAGATCGAAATCTTCTCCAACGACTGGTGGGGTAAACCGTTGGACGAGGTGCTGCAAACCTGCATCGCGCGGCACAAGACGGTGGTTTAGGCCTTCCGGCAATTGTTGCGCGCGGCGGCGCCGATGGCCTGGGATGTCAAATGGTTGCGCGGAATCGCTGGCCCATCCCGCGCCGGTAACCTTCTACTGTGCATGGGGTTGTTTTCGCGATTTTTTGTTTTGATGCCTCAGCCGATCGCGCAGGGCACGCTCAAAAAGCCGCGGAACCGCACCCGTCCGCCCCTGACCGGCTGTCCGCTCACGGCATAGTTCGGGAAGCGCGCCAAGAAGCGCGAGACCGCGATGGCGCCTTCCAATCGTGCCAGCGCCATGCCGGCGCATTGATGCGCGCCGGTGGCGAAGGCGAGATGCCGGTTCGGCGTGCGCGCGATGTCGAATCTCTCCGGGTCCGGAAACTGTGCGGGGTCACGGTTGGCAGCGCCGATACAGAGCGTGATGGATGTGCCGGCTTCGAGCATGACGCCGCCGAGTTCGACCCGCTCCGTGGTCATGCGGTTGCCGAGCTGGTTCGAGCTCTCGTAGCGCAGCATCTCTTCGACCGCAGTCTTGATCAGCTCAGGATTGTCGATCAGCCGCCGCTTCTGATCCGGGTTCCGGTCGAGCGCCACGAGGCCGTTGCCGATCAGGTTGGTGGTGGTCTCGTGGCCGGCATTGAGCAGGAAGATGCAGTTGTGCAGCAGCTCCTTCTCGGTCAGCCGCTCGCCGTTGTCTTCACCCTGTATCAGGCGCGTCAGCACGTCGCGCTCGGGGGTGCCGGGCCTTTCGCGCCGGCGCGCGACCAGCGTTCGGAGGTAGGCGAGGAAGTCCGTCACCGCCTTGTTGCCGCGGGCAGCCACTTCAGGCGACACCACCGGTTCGAGGGCGCCCAGGATCGCCAGCGACCAGTCGCGCAGCGGCGCGCGCTCGTCATGGGGCACGTCAAGCAGATTGCCGATCACCTCGATCGGGATCGAGGCGGCGAAGTCCTCGATCAGCTCGCAATCACCTTTGGCGGCAATGGCGTCAAGCAAGCCGTCGACCAGCTTGATGATGTCAGGCTCCATCCCCGCGATCGCGCGCGGCGACAGCGCGCCCATGATCAGACGCCGCACGCGGGTATGCGCCGGCGGATCGTTGAAGACGAGGCTCGTGGTGTGGTGCTCGTAGAGCGGGGTGTCGCCGTATTTCGGCGCGAACTCGCGCTTCTTGTCCGAGCTGAACGATTTTGTGTTCTTGTAGGTCGTAACGAGGTCGTCATAGCGGGTCAGGAACACGGTGCCGTTGCGCAGGCGCTTGACCGGCTCGTTCTCCCGCAGTGCACGATAGGTCGGGTAGGGATTGTGGTAGAATTCCGCCGTCAGCTGTTCCAGATCGAAACTGGCCGCCAGTTCATTCGCACTTGCGTTCATGCCGCCATACTCGCCGGTTGAGTCCGATATGCTGTATTCGCTCTTTTGAGCGGCTCGGTTCACCGTCTACAGTCGAGCCGCGATTTGCAAGCCGACCGGACAGGAAAATGCACGCCCGCGCTGACGCTGCCGACACGGCCGCCGAGTCCAGCACTCATTGGCCCGACGATATTTTCGCGACCTTGCAACGCTTCGACGTTCGGCAGGTGCCCTACGTGCCCGACGCCGGCCATTCAAAGCTGATCCAGCGCGTGCTGGCATCGTCCACGATGCGCGGCATTCCGCTCACGACGGAGGAGGAGGGCGTGGCGCTTCTCGCCGGCGCCTGGACGGGGGGCCAGCGCGGCGTGCTGTTGATGCAGTCGAGCGGGGTCGGCAATTGCATTAACATGCTCTCGCTGATCCCGATCCTGCGCTTTCCCTTCCTCACGCTGGTGACGATGCGTGGCGAGTGGGGCGAGTTCAATCCATGGCAGGTGCCGATGGGATCGACCACGCAGGGCGTGTTCGAGCTCTCGGGTGTCAAGGTGCTGCGGGCGTCTAACGCAGCCGAGGTGCCGGCCGTGTTAGAGGCGGCGGCCGCGCAGGCCTATAACGCGCTCACACCCACCGCCGTCCTGCTGTCGCAGCGCCTGATCGGCGCCAAGGTTTTCACCAAATGAGCAAGGCCAATCTCCTCGACCGCCGTCAGGTGGTGTCCACGCTTCTCGCGGACCGCAAGGACGTGGTTGCGATCGGCGGCCTCGGCGCCTCCACCAACGACATGTGCGCGGCCGGCGATCATGCGCGCAATTTCTACCTCTGGGGCGGCATGGGCGGGGCGGCGATGATCGGGTTGGGCCTCGCTCTGGCGCAGCCAAAATTGCCGGTGCTGGTCATCACCGGCGACGGCGAGATGCTGATGGGCATGGGCAGCCTTGCCACTATCGGTCTGCAAAAGCCGTCCAATCTCTCGATCGCGGTGCTCGACAACGAGGCCTATGGTGAGACCGGCGGTCAGACCAGCCACACTTCCGTGGCCGCCGACCTCGTCGGCATCGCCAGAGCCTGCGGCATCGGAGACAGCCGGTCTGTGACGACCATGGCCGAGGTCGAGGCCTTCGCCAAATCCGTCCACGACGTCACGGCCGGGCCGCGCTTTGCCAATGTGAAGATCGACAGCGCCAATCTGGAGCGCATTTTGCCCAGCCGGGATGGGACTTACATTCTCAACCGGATCCGCGGCGACCTCGGCTTCCGCCCGATTTAGAACTTGGGATACCTCTAAGAGACGATTCTTGTAGGTTGCATCGCACCATTCGGCTTGACTTTTGCGTGGGTGAGTGCTTACTCACTAGCATGAGCTCATTGCGTATGACGAGCGACCTGAGGCGTCAATTGATCCTCGGCGCCGCAAAGCGTTGCTTTGCCCGACACGGCTATACCGGCACCACGACCAAGAGCGTGGCGGCCGCCGCTGCCATTTCCGAAGCGCTGCTGTTCAAGCATTTCCCGTCCAAGGCCGCGCTTTACGCCGAAATTCTCAGCGATGAATGCGAGGCGGACCCGGCGCTCATGGAGCTGCTCGAACGTGAGCCGTCGACCGCTACGTTGGTCGAAGTGATCCGCGGCATGGTCGGGCATTTCATGCACATCGCCGATGGCCCCGACCAGGAAGAGGCCCAGCGCCTGCGACTGATGACCACGAGTCATTTGGAGGATGGCGAATTTGCCCGGTTGCTATATGCCAAGATCGAGGCGCTGATCGGGGCGGCCTTCGTCGCCTCGCTCGAGCGTGCGGTTGCCGCGGGGGACGCGCGGCCATACAACGGCGAACCGCTCAACCTGTTCTGGTTTGCGCATCACACCGTGATGACGGCTGCGCTGACCAGGCTGCCGGCCACGCCGTGTCTCGCTTACGGCAAGGCGAACGACCTCGAGCGGCAGCTCTGTGAGTTTCTCCTGAGGGGTATCGGACTTAACGACGCCGCAATTGTTTCGCATTTGGGCCGCGATCAGGCCAGTTGTGCGGGCAAGACGGCGATTGCAGAAAGTGCATGACATGAACATCGTGACCGAACACAAGATTTCGGGCGAACCGATCGACAACAAGGCTCCCAAGCGTCCGGTCCGGCCGGTGCTCTGGTTCATCGTCGTCGGCACGCTCCTGGCCGTGCTCGTCGGTGGCCTCGTCTGGTTCAATTATTTCCGCGGCCAGATGATCAAGCAGTTCTTCGCCAACAACAAGCCGCCGCCGGTCGCGGTCAGCGCCGCCGAGGCGAAGTCCGAGGTGGTGCCGAACCTGTTGACCGCCGTCGGTGGTCTCGCCGCCGTGCACCAGGTCGACGTCAGCGCCGACGTCAACGGCCGTGTCACCGAGATCAAGTTCGAGCCGGGCACGCATGTCGAGGCCGGCACACCGCTCGTGCAGATGTTCGACGCGCCGGAGCAGGGCGACCTCGCCAATTACAAGGCGCAGGCCACCGTCGCACAGCTGTCGCTCGATCGCGCCAAGCAACTGGCGTCGCGCCAGTTCGGGCCGCAGGCAACGGTCGACACCGCGCAGGCCGCGTACGATCAGGCGCAGGCGGGTATCGCCAAGACCGAAGCGTTGATCTCGCAGAAGCTGGTCCGCGCGCCGTTTTCCGGCGATCTCGGCGTCCGCAAGGTCGAGGTCGGCCAGTATCTGACCGCCGGCACGGCCATCGTTTCGCTGACGGATCTGTCGGAGCTGTGGGCCAACTTCACGGTGACGGAAAAGGACTCGGGCAGCCTCAAGGTCGGTCAACCGGTCCGGCTGAAGGTCGACGCCTATCCCGGCCGCACCTTCGACGCCAAAATCACCACGATCGAGCCGCAGATCTCGACCGACACCCGTAACATCCGCGTGCAGGCGACCATCGCTAATCCGGAGAAGATCCTGAAGCCCGGCATGTTCGTGACCACCACGGTGGTGCTGCCGGACAAGCCGGCCGTAGTCACCGTGCCGGAGACGGCGGTCGACTACACGCTGTACGGCGACTCGGTGTTCGTGATCACCGAGAAGAAGGAAGCCGACGGCAAGACCAGCCTGAGCGCGGTGCGCACTTTCGTGCAGACCGGCAACCGGGTCGAAGGCCGCGTCGAAATCGTCAAGGGCGTGAAGCCGGGCGACAAGGTCGTCGCCGTCGGCCAGCTCAAGCTGCAATCGGGCGCGGCGGTGTCGATTTCGACCGACCCGGCTCCGCAGATCCCGGCGCAGCCGCCGCGCTACTGACATCGTACACGTTGCAGCATGATCCGGCACGGCCGGGTCACGCGCTTTGCAAGTCAAAGAAATCGAGATCGCCGCGATGCGCTTTACTGATATTTTCATCAAACGCCCGGTCCTGTCGGTCGTCGTCAGCCTGCTGATCCTGCTGATCGGCCTGCGCGCGGCGACGACGCTGCCGATCCGGCAATATCCGAAGCTGTCGAACACGGTCATCAACATCACGACCGTCTATCCGGGCGCGTCCGCGGACCTGATCCAGGGCTTCATCACCACGCCGATCGAGCAGGCGGTCGCCTCCGCCGAAGGTGTCGATTACATCACCTCGTCCTCGGTGCTCGGCACCTCGACGATCCAGGTCTACATCAAGCTGAACTTCGATCCGAACCAGGCGCTGACCGAGGTTCTGGCCAAGACGAACTCGGTCAAATACCTGATTCCGAAGGAATCCAACGATCCCATCGTCACCAAGACCACGGGCCAGACCACGGCCGTGATGTATCTCGGATTCTCGTCCGAAGAGCTGTCGGGCTCGGCGATCTCCGACTACCTGACGCGCGTTGTGCAACCGGTGCTGTCGACCGTCGACGGCGTCGCCTCCGCCGACATTCTCGGCGGCCAGACCTTTGCGATGCGGCTGTGGCTTGATCCTCTCAAGATGGCCGGCCGCAACGTGTCGCCTGCGGATGTCGCGACCGCGATCACTGCCAACAACTTCCAGTCAGCGGCGGGGCAGACCAAGGGTTATCTCATCGTCTCGAACGTATCGACGAATACGGGCCTGACCGACGTCAACCAGTTCAAGAAGATGATCGTCAAGGCCAAGGACGGCGGCTTCGTGCGGATGGAGGACATCGCCACCGTCGAACTTGCGGCCCAAAGCACGGACGCGAGCGTCGCCTTCAACGGCGAGCACGCCATCTTCATCGGTGTGCAGGCGACGCCGCAGGGCAACCCGCTGACGCTGGTCAAGGGCGTGCGGGCGCTATTCCCCGAGCTGGAGCGCAATCTGCCACCGTCGATGAAGATGAAGGTCGCCTACGATTCGACCAAGTTCATCCAATCCTCGATCGACGAGGTCGAGAAGACACTGGGTGAAGCCGTGATCATCGTGATCGTGGTGATCTTCCTGTTCCTGGCGTCGTTCCGTTCGGTCATCATTCCCGTTGTCACCATCCCGTTGTCGATGATCGGCGTCTGCACGCTGATGCTGGCGCTGGGCTTCAGCTTCAACCTGTTGACCCTGCTCGCGATGGTGCTGGCGATCGGCCTCGTGGTCGACGACGCCATCGTCGTGGTGGAAAACATCCATCGTCATCTGGAGGAAGGGAAAACGCCGGTCCAGGCGTCGCTGGAAGGCGCGCGCGAAATCGTGGGTCCCGTCGTCTCGATGACCATCACGCTCGCAGCCGTGTACGCGCCGATCGGTTTCCTCGGCGGTCTGACCGGCTCGCTGTTCCGCGAATTCGCCTTCACACTTGCGGGCTCGGTGATCGTGTCCGGCGTGATCGCGCTGACGCTCTCGCCGATGATGTGCTCGGTGCTGCTGAAGAACACGGAAGAGGGGCGCTTCGCCAAGTTCGTCAACAAGGTGTTTGGCGCGCTGACGCGGTGGTACGGGCGCAGGCTCGACCGCTCGCTCGACTACAAGGCCATCACCGGCCTGTTTGCGGTGACCATCCTCGGGCTCGTCGGCTTCCTTTACATGCACACGTCGAAGGAGCTGGCGCCTGAGGAAGACCAGGGTATCGTGTTCGCGGTGACCAAGGCGCCGAAATACGCCAATATCGACTACGTCGATTTTTACGGCGAGAAGCTCGACAAGGAATTCCAGAAATTCCCCGAGACCGATCTGCGCTTCGTGCTGAACGGCATCAACGGCCCGCAGGGCGGTATCGCCGGCATGCTGCTCAAGCCCTGGGAGGAGCGCAAGCGCTCGTCGATCCAGCTGAAGTCCCTGGTGCAGGCCGAGCTTTCCAAGATCGAGGGCGTGCAGGCGTTCGCTTTCAACCTGCCGCCGCTGCCGGGCGGTCCGGGCGGCCTCCCGGTGCAGATGGTGATCAACTCCACCGCCAGCTTCCAGACTGTCTACGAACAGATGGAGAAGCTGAAGGCCGCCGCCCGCAAGAGCGGAATGTTCATCGTCTCCGACAGTGATCTTGCCTACAACCAGCCGAACGTGAAGGTGACGATCAACCGCACCAAGGCGCAGGATCTCGGCGTCAACATGCAGAACCTCGGCAGCACGCTCGCGGTGCTGCTCGGCGGCAACTACATCAACCGCTTCAACCTCGAGGGCCGTTCCTATCAAGTTATCCCGCAGGTGCCGCGCGGCCAGCGGCTCTCGCCGGAATCGCTCGCCGGCTACTACGTGACCACCAATACCGGCCAGCAGCTTCCGCTCTCGACGGTTGTGTCGATCGAGACCAAGACCGAGCCGAATTCGCTGACACATTACAATCAGCTCAATTCAGCGACCTTCTCGGCCGTGCCGATGCCCGGCGTGACCGTCGGTGCGGCGGTCGACTTCCTCGAGAGCGAGGCCAAAAACCTGCCGCAAGGCTTCAGCCATGCTTATCTGGCTGACAGCAGACAGTATGTGCAGGAAGGCAACCAGCTCGCGATCACCTTCGGCTTCGCGCTGATCATCATCTTCCTGGTGCTGGCGGCGCAGTTCGAGAGCTTGCGCGATCCGCTGGTCATCATGATCTCGGTGCCAATGGCGATCGTTGGCGCACTGATCCCGCTGTTCTTCGGCGTGGCGACCATGAACATCTACACCCAGGTCGGCCTGCTGACCTTGGTGGGCCTGATCACCAAGCACGGCATCCTGATGGTGGAGTTCGCCAACGAGCTCCAGATCAACGAGCGGCTCGATCGCCGCTCCGCCATCGAAATGTCGGCCCGTATTCGTCTGCGGCCGATCCTCATGACCACGGCCGCGATGGTGACGGGCCTGATCCCGCTCCTGACCGCGACCGGCGCAGGGGCCGCCAGCCGCTTCTCGATCGGTCTGGTGGTCGTGGCCGGCATGTCGATCGGCACGTTGTTCACGCTGTTCGTGTTGCCGGCGGTCTACGTGGTGCTGGCGACCGACCATCGCGCGGCGGCCGATTCCGAGCGGAACAAGCAGGTCAACGACCTCGACCTCAACGCCAAGGCGCTGCGGCCGACCTGAGGCCACCGATAAAGCGAACCCGAGGGGGGGGGGGGGCCCCCCCCCGCCCCCCCCCCTTTTTTTTTACGGGGGGCCCGCCGCACACCCGCCTTAACCCCCGCGCGCGAGCCCAAGAGCGCGGTTAGTTGATTTTTTTTACGGGTGGG
>NZ_JBVVPP010000003.1:120054-370040 GCF_055811315.1 Bradyrhizobium sp. MI1.4
CCCCCCCCCCCCCCCCCCCCCCCCCCCCCCCCCCCCCCCCCCCAACCCCCCCCCCCCCCGCGGCCGGCCCCCCCCCCCCCCCCCCCCTTTTCTATTTGCCTCGGGGGCCCGGCTGCCATCAGGCTTTCCCGCGCTCGCGAGAGACAAGGTCCGGTCTTCTTGCTAGGTTCAGCGGGATGAGCCTTCCCCTCCCTCCCGACACCCCGCAAGCACGGACGCTGCCGAGCGCCGCGGGGGATGGCGTCGCGTCCGGTACGATGCCGGGGCAGGGGATCAGGACGCGGCTGTTCGCCAAATATGTCGCGTTGTTCGTGGCCGTCGTCGCGATCGCGCTGCTGGCCAACGGCCTGTTCGAGGTCGTCTTTTATTATGGCGAGCACAAGGCCGCGCTGATCCGGGTTCAGCATGAACAGGCCGAGGCGGCCGCTGCCAAGATCGGTCAGTTCGTCAAGGAGATCGAGAGCCAGCTCGGCTGGACCACGCAGCTGCCCTGGTCGGTGGGGTCGCTCGAGCAGCGCCGCTTCGATGCGCTGCGGCTGCTGCGCCAGGTCCCTGCGGTCACCGAGCTCGCGCAGGTCGATGCGACCGGCAAGGAGCGGCTGCGGGTCTCGCGGCTTGCCATGGACGCGACCGACAGCGGGATCGACCTGTCGGAGGATCCGAAGTTTACCGAGGCGGTCGCGCACAAGGTCTATTACGGTCCGGTCTATTTCCGCAGGGAGTCCGAGCCGTATATGACCCTGGCGCAGGCTGGGTCGCGCAAGGATGCCGGCGTCACTATCGCGGAGGTCAATCTCAAGCTGATCTGGGACGTCGTGTCCCAGATCAAGGTCGGCGAGCACGGACACGCCTACGTGGTGGGTCCGGAGGGACGCCTGATCGCGCACCCCGATATCAGCCTGGTCCTGCGCAACACCGACATGTCTGGTCTCACCCAGGTGCGCGCCGCGCTTGCCGGAGGCAGCGCCGCGTTCGACCCGCTTTCCGAAGCGCGCAATCTCCAGGGACAGACGGTGCTGACCGCGTCGGCCCCGATCGCGCCGCTGCACTGGACCATGTTCGTCGAGCTCCCGGTCGAGGAGGCCTATGCGACGCTCTATGCCGCGTTGGAACGGCTTGCATTCGTGCTGCTCGCGGCGTCGATCTTCGCGGTGCTTGCCGGGATATTCCTCGCGCGCCGCATGGTCGGGCCGATCCAGGCGCTGCGCAGCGGTGCCGAGCGCATCGGCAGTGGCGATTTCTCCCAGCGCATCTCGATCCGAACCGGAGACGAACTGGAGGGGCTCGCGGACCAGTTCAATGACATGGGCGAGCGCCTGCAGGAATCCTATGCGGACCTGGAGAAGAAGGTCGAGGTGAGAACCGCCGAGTTGACCGAGTCGCTCGAGCAGCAGACGGCGACGTCGGAAGTGTTGCAGGTCATCAGTTCGTCTCCGGGCGAACTCGCACCGGTGTTCCACAAGATGCTCGAGAATGCCACACGAGTCTGTGGCGCGAGTTTCGGCGTCATGAATTTGTGGGATGGAGAGAATTTCACAATTGCTGCGGACTACAATGTGCCGCCTGCGTTCGCGGCTTCGCGGAAAGATATGGCGATCCGTCCCCATCCGGAGAGCGCGCTTGCCGTGGTCGTCAGAACACGTCAAGTCGTCCACGTTCACGACGTGCAACAAACTCCGGCCTATCTTGCCGGAGGTCCGACCATTCGTGGAATCTCAGACGTCGCCGGCGCCCGTACGATCGTAATCGTGCCCATGATGAGGGAAAGCGAGCTGATCGGAACCGTCGCGGTTTATCGCAAGGAGGTCCGGCCGTTCACCGACAAGCAAATCGCGTTGGTTGAGAACTTCACGAAGCAAGCCGTCATCGCCATCGAGAATACGCGACTGCTGAACGAATTGCGCAAGCGCACGACGGAGCTGTCGCAATCCCTCGACGATCTTCGAACCGCGCAGGACCGCCTGGTCCAGACCGAGAAGCTCGCGTCGCTCGGCCAGCTCACGGCGGGAATCGCGCACGAGATCAAGAACCCACTCAATTTCGTCAACAATTTCTCGGCGGTGTCGACCGAGTTGATCGACGAGCTCAACGAGGCGCTGCAGGCGGCCTCGCTCGACGGCAAGACGAAGGCGGAGGTCGACGAGCTGACTGGCATGCTCAGGAGCAACCTCGAAAAGGTGGTGCAGCACGGCAAGCGCGCCGATTCCATCGTCAGGAACATGCTCCTGCATTCGCGCGAGGGCTCCGGCGAGCGCCGTCCGGCGGACATCAATGCCATCGTCGAGGAAAGCCTCAACCTCGCCTATCACGGCGCGCGAGCCGAGAAGCCTGGCTTCAACGTCACGATAGAGCGCGGCTTCGACCCCGCCGCAGGCATGGTCGATATCTATCCGCAGGAAATTACGCGAGTCGTCCTCAATCTGATCTCGAATGGCTTCTACGCCACTGCCCAGCGCAAGGAGAGCGCCGCAGACGCCTTCGAGCCCACCCTGCGCGCAGCAACCAGAACGCTCGGCGACAGGGTCGAAATCCGCATTCGCGACAACGGCACCGGGATCCCGTCCGAGGTGAAGGAGAAGATGTTCAATCCCTTCTTCACCACCAAGCCGGCCGGCGAGGGCACCGGGCTCGGCCTTTCCATGAGCCATGACATCGTGGTGAAACAGCACGGCGGCACGATCGACGTGAACACCGCACCAGGCGTATTCACCGAATTCATCATCACCCTGCCGCGCGTAATGGCGGCGGACGGCACTTCCGGAGGCAAGACTTGAACGTTTACATCCTGGTCGTCGATGACGAGCCCGACGTCGAGGCGCTGTTCCGGCAGCAGTTTCGGCGCGATTTGCGCGCCGGCCGCTTCCAGATGGAATTCGCGTCGTCGGCACCCGATGCGCTGAAGCTCGCCGCCGAGGTGCGCGATCCCTCGTTGATCCTGATTTTGTCCGACATCAACATGCCCGGCATGAGCGGGCTCGACATGCTGCCGAAGGTGCGTCTTGCGCATCCGGACGTTCCCGTCATCATGATCACCGCCTATGGCGACGCCGAGACGCGCCGGAAGGCGATCGAGCGCGGCGCGGTCGCACTCCTCACCAAGCCGATCGATTTCGCGCTGCTGCGGCAGGAAATCGACACAAGGCTCGAGAAAGCCGCATGACCGCGACCATCCTCTTCGTCGACGACGAGCCGGATCTCGAGGCGTTGGTCCTGCAAAAATTCCGCAAGCAGATTCGCGATGGGTCGGTGACCATCATGTTCGCGCGAGACGGCGTCGAGGCGTTGCAATCGCTCGAGCAGAATCCGCATGTCGACATGGTGGTCTCCGACATCAACATGCCAAGGATGGATGGGTTGTCGCTGCTGGCGAAGCTCCAGGAAGCGGACGACAAGAAGTCCACCATCATCTTGTCGGCCTATGGCGATATGAGCAACATTCGCACTGCGATGAACCGCGGCGCGTTCGACTTTCTGACCAAACCGATCGATTTCGCCGACCTGGAGATGACGATCGAGAAGACCATCCGCCATATCGAGATGCTGCGGGAGGTGCGGCGCCGCCAGACGGAAGCCGAGCGCGCTCACGCCGCGCTCTCGCGTCATTTCTCGCCCGAGCTCGCCAAGCGTCTGGCGGCCGGCGGTGAGAGCGAGGGAATCGAAGTGCAGTGGCGCGATATCGCGACCATCTTCACGGATATAACGGGCTTCACCTCGCTGGTCGAGAGTGCGCCGCCGGAGACGCTGGGCGCGCTTCTCAACGAATATGTCGGCGGCATGACCGAAATCGTCTTCACGCATGAGGGGACGGTTGCCAAGATCATCGGCGATGCAATCCAGGTGCTCTTCAATGCGCCCGGAGATCAGCCCGATTATGCGACGCGTGCGGTTGCCTGCGCGCACGAGCTCGACGCCTGGGCGGAGGATTTTTCCGCGCGCTGGAAGCCGAGAGGGGTGAATTTCGGCACCACCCGCATCGGCATTCACGCCGGGCCGGCACTGGTCGGAAATTTCGGCGGCAACCGGTTTTTCGACTACACCGCGTATGGCGACTCCATCAACATCGCGGCGCGACTGGAAGCCGCGAACAAGCATCTGGGCACGCGGATTTGCGTCAGTGCCGGCATCGCCGAGGCGGCTGAGAATTTTCGAGGTCGTCCCGTCGGGGAGCTAATGCTGCGCGGACGCAGCGAAGCGTTGCGCGCGTTCGAGCCGCTGACGCCGGCCCAATTCGCTGCGCCGGAAACGGCGCTGTATTCCGAAGCTTTTGCCAAGATGGAAGCCGGGGATGCCGCCGCCATGCCGGCTTTCGCGGCGCTGGTCGGCATGCATGCCGGCGATTCCCTGGCCGGCTTTCACCTGAAGCGCCTGCTTAACGGCGACAAGGGCATTCGCATGCAACTGGAATAGGAGTCCGACATGATTGGTGAATTCTCCGCCGGCAACTATCGTTTCATTCCGTCCGTATTCCAGTATTCGGCCGGTGCGGCCGCGGACGACGGCTATGAGATCGAGCGCGTCCGCTTCGACCGGCTGGTGCCGCTCGCCGAAGGCTTTGCGCTTGCCGCGAAGCATATCCAGGAGGCGGGGCGGCCGCTGACGGCCTTCTGCGCTTGCGAACTGCGCTCGCCCGCGGCCTTCAGCGAAGAAGGTTTTCGCGCGTTCAACCTGCACTATGTGAAGACGTTGTCCGAATGGGGCATCTTCGACGGCACCACCAATCCGGTGGCGCGCAGCAATGTCTGTCCAGAGATCGATCCACCGGCCGAGCCGTCGTTCTACGCGTTCTCCTTCACGCGGCCGACAAGCTCGAAGACGCCGAGCTTCGTGATTTCCGGCGGCGCCGAGGCGCGCGAGGGCGGCGGGACCTATGTCGAGCGCACCGTGCGCTACCGCGACCTCAGCCCGGAAGGCCTTCGCGAGAAGGTGCGCTTCACGACGACGTCCCAGATGGAGAACAGGATGACGGCCTTCGGCTTCGGCTGGAAGGACACGACCGGCGTGCAGGCCTATTCCGTGCACGACTTCCACCACGCGCTGGTCGACGAACTCGTCCGCCGCGGGGCGTTGCGGTCCGGCCTGACCTGGCACTATGCCCGGCCGCCGGTGGTCGATCTCGAATACGAGATGGATTGCCGCCGCGTGATGCGCGAGGTCGTGATCTAGCGCTGGCGTGGATCGAGCGCGTCGCGCAGGCCGTCGCCGAGCAGGTTCAGCGACAGCACCACGAGGAAGATCGCAAGCCCCGGCCAGATCGCCATCCACGGCGCCTGGGTCAGGAAGCGCTGCGCTGCGTTGAGCATGCTGCCCCAGGATGGCGCCGGCGGCTGCTGGCCGAGGCCAAGGAAGGACAGCGCGGCTTCGGCGATAATGGCGGCCGCAATCGACAGCGTCGCCTGCACTAGGAGCGCCGGCAGGATGTTCGGAAGGATGTGCGAGAACGCGATCCGCCACGGCGGATTGCCGAGCGCGCGCGCCGCCTCGACATAGTCCTCAGCCTTGACAACCAGCACCTGGCCGCGGGTCAGGCGGATGAAAATCGGGGTTGCCGAGATGCCGATCGCGATCATGGCGTTGCCAAGGCTCGGACCGAGGAATGCGGCGAGTGCGATCGCCAGGATCAGGAATGGGCAGGCCAGCATCGCGTCAGTCATCCGGCTGATAAGTGCATCGACGAAGCCGCCGCGATAGCCGGCAAGCAGGCCGAGCGGAACGCCGACGCCCAGAGCGATCGCCACCGAGGTGAGGCCGGCGAGCAGCGAGGCGCGGGCGCCGTAGACGACGCGGCTCAGGATGTCGCGACCGAGCTCGTCGGTGCCGAACCAGTGCGCCGTCGTGGGCGGCTTGCGAACCAGGCTCCAGCTCGTCGCGATGGGATCGTAGGGAACGACGAGCGGCGCGAGAGCCGCGAAGCCGACGAACAAACTGATCATGACAAGTCCGAACACTGCGGCCTTGCGTTTGAACAGGCGCCGCCGGGCGCGACGCGCCGGGCTGTCCAGCTCGTCAGCTTGCGCGATGGGAGCAGCGGGCAGGGCGGCATCGGTCATGAGTCTAGCCCCGTAGCCGCGGATTGACGAGGATGTAGGCGACATCGGCAACCAGGTTCAGTGTGATGTAGACCGTCGCCGTCACCAGCACGACGCCCTGTACCACCGCGTAGTCGCGGTTGAACACGGCGTCCACGATCAGTTTGCCGAAGCCCGGAATGGAGAAGATCTGCTCAGTCAGAACCGCGCCCGACAAGAGCGTGCCGAGCTCGAGCGCGCCGAGCGTAATGATTGGCGTGAGTGCGTTGCGCATGGCGTGCTTGAGGATGACCGAGCGTTCGGACAATCCCTTGGCGCGCGCGGTGCGGACATAGTCGCTTTCCAGCACCTGCAGCATGGCGCTCCGGGTGTGCCGCATTAGGACCGCGGAAATTGCGTTGCCGAGCACGAAGGCCGGCATGATGGTGGCGGCGAGGCTCGCGCGCCAGTTCTCAGTCAACGGCACGTAGCCGGACGCCGGCAGCCAGCCGAGTTCGATCGAGAACAGGAAGATCAGCATGATGCCGAGCCAGAAATTCGGCGTCGAGATGCCCCACAGCGCGAACAAATTGGCACCATAATCCCAGACGGTGCCCCTTTTCACGGCGGAGACGATGCCGGCGGGAATGCCGATCAAGAGCGCGATCAACATTGCCATCGAGCCGAGCTGGAGCGTCACCGGCAGCTTCTGCGCGATCAGCTCGCGCACCGGCATCTTGTTGCGCAGCGATTCACCGAAATTGCCTGATAGAACGCCCTTGAGCCAATAAACGTACTGCACGGGGATCGGCTGATCGAGCCGGTATTGCTGGCGGATCTGCTCGATCACGGCGGGATCGCGCTCCTCACCGGCCATCACCAGCGCTGGATCACCTGGCAACAATTGCTGGAGCGAGAAGATCAGCACCGACACGAAGAACAGTGTCGGCACGATCTGCGCGATGCGGCGGGCGAGGAAGTTCAGCATGGCGCCGGCCGCGTGTCAGGCGAGGCCACGCTCACTTGAACTTCAGCCCGACCACGCGCACGAGGCCATCTGGCATCTGCTTATAGCCCTGGAGTTTAGTCGTATGCGCAATCAGAAGCGTGCGGTGGTAGATGTAGATGATCGGCAAATCGTTGAGCACGATCCCGGTCAGCTTTTCGTAGATCGCCTTGCGCTCATCGAATTTGGCGGTCAGCCGGCCGTCTTCCATCAGCTTGTCGGCTTCCGGGTTCGAATAGACGCCATCGTTCTGCGGTGCCTTGCTGCGCATGAAGATGTAGGAGTTGCCGTCGGGATCGATGCGGCCGCTCCAGTTGATCTGGAAGATCTGGAACTCGCCGGCCTGGGCCTGCTTGAAGGTGGTCGCGAATTCGACCGCGCGGATCTTGATGTCGAAGCCCGCTTCCGCCGCCATCGACTGGATCACCTGGGCAACCGCTTCGTTCTCCGCGCCCTTGGGGATCATGTAGTCGACGGTCACCGGCGAGGTGATGCCCGCTTCCTTCAGCAGCGCCTTGGCCTTCGCGACGTCGCGGCCGTGGACCGGGAACGCCTTCTGGTAATAGGGATGTGTCGGGCTGACCCATTGATTGCCTGGGGTGAACTCGCCGTTAAAGACAACTTGGTTGAGAGCTTCGCGATCGATCGACAGATCGAGCGCTTGGCGTACTTTCGCCGACTGGCTTAGCGGCCCCTTTGCTTTGTCGTTGCCGATATTGACGGTCAGGCCGTAATAGCCGAGCTCCGGTGCCGTCGACAGCACGAGCCGCGAATCCGCACGCACGTCCTTGATGTCGGTGGCGAGCACGCGCTCGATCAGATCGAGTCCGCCGGACTTCAGGTTGGCAAGGCGCACCGTGGCGTCAACGATCGGCAGGAAGACCACCCGGTCGATATGGATGTTGTCCTTGTTCCAATAGTCGGCGAATTTTTCGAAGACCATGCGGTCCTGCTGCACGCGCTCGACGAACTTGTAGGGACCGGCGCAGACCGGATGCAGGCCGAACTTGTCGCCGGCCTCCTTGGCAGCCTTCGGCGACACCATCATGCCGGAGCGGTCGGTCAGCTGGGCGATCAGCGGGGAGTAAGGTGTCTTAAGCACCAGCTTGATGGTCAGAGGGTCTACGATTTCGACATGGTCGACGCTGGCGAGCTCGGACTTGCGGAACGAGGTCGGCAGCGTCATGTGACGCTCGATCGAGAACTTTGCGGCTTCCGCGTCGAGCGGCTCGCCGTCGTGGAATTTCACGTTGGGCCGGAGCTTGATAGTCATCTCCTTGCCGTCGGGCGAGGTCTCATGCGACAGCGCGAGCTGCGGCACGATGTTGAGCTTCTCGTCGATGTCGAACAGCTTGTCGCAGAAGGCGGAGAACACGATGCGGCCGACATAGGTGCGGCCGATGCTGGGATCGAGGATGTCAGGATCCTCGGCGATGCCGATGCGAAGTGTGGTCTGGGCTTGGGCCGCGCCTACGAGCGACGTCAGCAATGCCGACGCCAGGAGTGCCAAACGCATAGGACTCATCGCTCTCAACCTCTGTTTTACGGCTATGCCGGGTTCGTCCCCAATGAACTAACCCCGCTGCCGCGGACTGCTTCCGGGCCGCCGCTGAAGGCGGCGACCAATTTTTCGAGAACCGGGGAGAAGCCGCCGTCCGTTGGGACGATCGCCTCGGACGACGGCAGTTCCGACGTTCGGTGGCATGCCGTTGCATGTCCGATGCCATCCTGCACGAGCTGAGGCATTTCGTTGCGGCAACGGTCGACCACGTAGGGGCAGCGGGTGTGGAAGCGGCATCCCGGCGGCGGATTGAGCGCGCTGGGGATTTCGCCCTGCAGCACAATGCGGCTGCGCTTTGCCCGCGGTTTAGGCACGGGAATCGCGGACAATAGAGCCCGGCTGTAGGGATGACGCGGTGCGGCAAACAGCGCGTCCGCCGCCGCCGTCTCGACGATCTGGCCGAGATTCATCACCGCCACGTGGTCGGCGATGTGCTTGACCACCGCGAGGTCGTGCGAGACGAAAATGTAGGCCAGCCCGAGCCGGTCCTGCAGCTCGCGCAGCAGATTGAGGATCTGCGAGCGGATCGAGACGTCGAGCGCCGAGACCGGCTCATCGCAGATGATCAGTTTCGGCTCGACCGCGAGCGCGCGGGCGATGGCGATACGCTGGCGCTGGCCGCCGGAAAACTCGTGCGGGTAACGACGCGCCAGCCGCGGCTCCAGCCCGACCAGCCGCAGGATCTCCTCGACGCGTTCGCGCCGCCGGGCGGGCGGCACCAGATTGTGCAGCGCCAGCGGCTCGGTCAGGATCTGGCCGACGGTCATGCGCGGATTGAGCGAGGCGTAGGGGTCCTGGAAGATGATCTGCGCCTCGCGGCGAAAGGCGCGCAGTGCGCCGGCGTCGAGCGAGAGCAGATCGCGGCCTTCGAAACGGATCGTGCCTGCATCCGGCTCGATCAGCCGCAGCACCAGGCGGCTAACGGTGGATTTGCCGCAGCCGGATTCACCGACCAGCGCTAGCGTCTTGCCGGCATCGAGCGAGAAGGAAACGCCATCGACGGCTTTGACATGCGCCAGCGCCCGGCCGAACAGCGAACGCTCGGCGACGAAATGCTTGAGCAGACCCTGAACCTCGAGCAGAGCCATCACGACACCAGACGTTCGAGCGGGGCGCGCAGGCAGCGCGAGAGGTGGCCGGGGCTGACTTCGAGCAGCGGGGGCGGCGCCTTGGTGCAGGCGTCCAGCACGAAGGGGCAGCGTGCGGCGAAGCGGCATCCCGCGGGCGGCTGCATCATGTTCGGGACCATGCCCTCGATCGTGGCGAGCTGGTCGGCGCGATGGTCAAGCCGCGGGATCGAGCCGAGCAGGCCGACGGTGTAGGGATGCTGCGGCGCTGAGAACAGCTCGTCCACCGGCGCGCGCTCGACGATCTCGCCGGCATACATCACCGCGACCTCGTCGCAGACTTCGGCGACGACGCCGAGATCGTGGGTGATCAGGATGATGGCAGCGCCGCTCGCCGCCTTCAATTCGCGCATCAGCTCCAGGATCTGCGCCTGCAGCGTGACATCGAGCGCGGTGGTCGGCTCGTCCGCGATCAGCAGCCGCGGGTCGCAGGCGAGCGCCATCGCGATCATGACGCGCTGGCGCATGCCGCCGGAGAGCTTGTGCGGATATTCGTCGATCCGCCGCTCGGGCGAGGGGATGTGGACGCGACGCAGCAGATCGATCGCCCGCTCGCGCGCACTCCTGCGCGAACCGCCGCGGTGGCGCAAAATCGTCTCGATGATCTGGTCGCCGATGGTGAAGCTCGGATTGAGCGAGGTCATCGGCTCCTGAAAGATCATCGCGAGCCGGTTGCCGCGGAGGTCCCGCAGCGTCTGGTCCGACGTCTTAAGCAGGTCGAAACCGTCGAAGCGGATCGCGCCGGAGATCTCCGCGCTCTGCTTCGGCAGCAGGCCCATGATCGCCAGCGACGTCACGCTCTTGCCGCAGCCGGATTCGCCGACGAGGCCGAGCGTCGCGCCATTGGCGACGCTGAGATCGACGCTGTCGACCGCATGGGTGACGCGGCCGTCGTCGCCGTGAAAACGAATGCGCAGATCGCTGATCTCGATGAGGGGGCTCGGGTTCATGAGCGTATTGCGCGCGCTGCGGCGATGCTGGCGTCGATGACGCTGCGATCGGTGTTGCCGGCAGGGTTCTGCCGGGTTGGCATGGAAACGCGGAAGTGGACCCAGAGTTCGTGGCTGACGCGCTCGAGCCGCTCGAGCTCGCCGAGCGGATCGGGATGATCGTCGGCGCGCAGGTCCAGCGCCGGCCATTCCTCCTCGCCGTGGATCAGGAGCGCGGCGGACTGCTTGCCGCGCTTGTCGCCGCCAGCGGCCTCGCCCGCGCGCAGCGCGGCAAGCAGGCGGCGCGGGAAGGGCAGGCTGTCATTGGCGATATAGGTTTTTGCGGTCTCGTCGAGCACGTCGGCGCCCGCGAGCATGTTGCCGGCGATCGAGAAGCCGCTGCCCGCAATGTGCCCGCACCAATCCACGCAGTCGCGCCCGGTATGCGCGGCAATCGCGCCGCTGGCGTCCATGATGTGAATCTGGCGGCTCTCGCGGCCGTCGTCGGTCGCGAGCAGGGCGGCCAGCACGTCGTGCGCGTTGAGGCCCTCACGCAGCAGCTTGACGCCGTCGATACCGTAATAAGGATTGACGAAAGCCTGCGTCGCGATGGCGCCAAGGCCCGCCGCGATGTAGGGGACACGCGCGCCGACGGCGAAGAAGCGCGTGGCAACGGCGATGCCAAACTGGCCGGTAGCAGAATCGCGCGCGATGATCGACCAGGTCATGTGCTGCCTTTAGCGTCCTGCGGCGTAGCCCTGCATGCCGCGCGGATTGGCGGCGGCGCGGCGGCGCGGACCGACGCGCGAGGCCGCGGTGAGGCGGCCTTCGGACCAGTCCGGACCGACCTCGACGATATGTCCGCGCTCACGCAGGTTCTCGATCGTCGCCTTCGGCACGCGGTTCTCGATCACGAGCACGCCGGGGCGCGCGGTGCGGGGCCAGAACGAGATCGGGAAATGCTCGGAATGCCAGGCCGGCGCGTCGATCGACTCCTGGAGATTGAGATTGCAGTGGACGTGTCGGAGGAAAAACTGCGTGATCCACTGGTCCTGCTGGTCGCCGCCGGGCGAGCCCCAGGCGAGATAAGGCTCGCCGTCGCGCAGTGCCATGGTCGGCGACAGCGTGGTGCGGGGCCGTTTGCCCGGCGCGAGCGAGCTCGGTTGGTTCTCCTCCAAATCGAACATTTGTGCGCGGCTGCCGAGGCAGAAACCCAGCTCGGGAATGACAGGCGAGGATTGCAGCCAGCCTCCCGACGGCGTCGAGGACACCATGTTGCCGACCTTGTCAATGATGTCGAAATGCACGGTGTCGCCGCGCACCTCGCCGAAGCGCCCCACGGTTGGCTCGCCGGCGCCGAGCGCGCCGACGGCCTCGCGCTGGCCCTCAGCTCGGCGCAGCTTGACCACGCCGCCAAGGCCCTCGACCGTGCCGGGCCGGAGATCGAGCGAAGCTTTCTCGGTAACCAACTTACGACGTTCGTCGTTATAGGCATCTGACAGCAGCGTTGCGATCGGGATTTCGCTGAACTTGGGGTCGCCGTAGAATTTTTCGCGATCGGCAAAGGCGAGTTTTGCGCATTCGATCTGGAGATGGATGAACTCCGGTCCGGTCGGATCGAGCCCATCGAGGGCAAAGCCCTTCAGCAGCGCGAGTTGCTGCAGCGTCACGGGACCCTGGCTCCAGACCCCGGCCTTGCAGACCGTGTAGCGGCCATAATCGTAGGTGAGCGGAGCCTCGACCGTCGGCTGCCAGCGCGCCATGTCGTCGGCCGACAGCACACCGCGATGCGGCGAGCCGCTGACGTCCATCACGTCCTGCGTCCGGCAGAATTTGTCGATGGCTTCCGCGACGAAGCCCTGCGACCAAGCCTTGCGTGCGCGCTCGATCTCGGCATCGCGGCCGCCGCCGCCGCTTTCGGCCTCGCTCAGGATTCGCGCATAGGTCGCCGCAAGTGTCTTGTTGGTGAAGAGCGTGCCGGGCTTTGGCACTTCGCCGTTCGGGAGATAGACGGCGGCCGATGTCGGCCAGTGCGTGCGGAATAATTGCTCGACGGTCTGGATCGTGGCGCAGGCGCGCTCGACCAGCGGATAGCCGTCGCGCGCATAGGAGATCGCGGGCTCCAGCACATCGCGCACGCGCATCGTGCCGTAGTCACGGAGCAGCATCATCCAGGATTCGAAGGTGCCGGGGACGCAGGCCGCGAGCAGGCCGGTGCCGGGCACCATGTCGAGGCCTTCGCTCTTGTAATGCGCGATGGTGGCGCGGGCCGGTGCCGGGCCCTGGCCGCAGATCACCTCGGTGCGGCCGCGCTTCACGTCGTGCACGATGATCGGAACGTCGCCGCCGGGGCCGTTCAGATGCGGCTCGACCACCTGGAGCGTGAAAGCGGTGGCGACGCCGGCGTCAAAGGCATTGCCGCCCTTTTCCAGAATGGCCATCCCGATAGCGGTCGCGATCCAGTGCGTGGTCGCAACGACCCCGAAGGTGCCTTCGATCTCGGGGCGTGTCGTGAAGGGATCGGGATTGACGATGCTGGCCATGGACTACCTCATTTGCGGCGCGCGCAATTGATCACAGGGCCAGGCCGCCGCCAAATGCGCAGGCTGCATGGCACGCGCGCGTCACGCCGGTACCGGCGCGGTGTTGACCGCGTGGCAGGCGACGCCGTCGATCAATTCAGGTGCTTCCCTACGGCAGAGATCGAACGCCAGCGGGCAGCGCGGATTAAAGGCGCACCCGGACGGCGGGTTGATCGGGTTCGGGATCTCGCCCTTCACGGGGATGCGCTGGCGGCCGCTCATGGCAAGATCAGGCACGGCGCCAAGCAGCATCTTGGTATAGGGCATGCGCGGATGGGCAAACAGCTCGCGGCCTTCCGCGATCTCGACGATGCGGCCGAGATACATCACACCGACGCGGCTCGCCATGTGGCGGACGACGGCGAGGTTGTGGCTGATGAACATGTAGGTCAAGCCGAACTTGTCCTGGAGGTCGCGCATCAGGTTCAGGATCTGCGCCTGCACGGAGACGTCAAGCGCGGAGGTCGGCTCGTCGCAGACGATAAACTCCGCGTCGGAGGCGAGCGCGCGCGCGATCGCGATGCGCTGACGCTGGCCGCCCGAGAATTCGTGCGGAAATTTCAACCTGTCGTCGGGATGCAGGCCGACGAGGGTGAGAAGCTCTCCGACCCGCGCCTGGATGTCGCGCTCGCCCTCGATCAGGTCGAACGCGCGGATTGGCTCGGAGATGATGGCGTCGACTCGGAAGCGTGGGTTCAGGCTCGCATAGGGATCCTGAAAGATCATCTGGATGCGGCGGCGCAGTTTCCGCCGCGCCTGGGCCTGCCGCGGATCGTTCATTGAGATGCCGTCGATCAAGACGTTGCCGGAGCTTGGCGGCAGCAAGCCGACGACCATCCGCGCCACCGTGGTCTTGCCCGAGCCGGATTCGCCGACCAGTGCAAAGGTCTCGCCCTTCCTGATGTCGAAGGTGACGCCATCGACGGCCTTGAGATATTCGAGCTGCCCGCCTTCGAGCATGCGGTTGAGCCAGGGTTTCGAGACGTCGAAGACGCGGCGCAGATTCGTGGCCTGGATGAAGGGAGCGCTCATGCCGCGCTCTCCGCCGGCACGCCGTCATAGAGATGGCAGGCGACGGCTTGCGTGCCGCGCGGCAGCGGCTCCGGCCTCTCCACGCGGCATCGGTCGAATGCGAATGCGCAGCGCGGATTGAACGAACAGCCGCGCGGGATCGCCGACAGGCGCGGCATGGAGCCGGGGATCTGCACCAGACGCTTGTCGTCGCCGGCAAGCGTCGGGATCGCTCCCATCAGGCCCTTGGCGTAGGGGTGCAGCGGGTTCCTGACCACGTCCTGCACCGGACCGATCTCGGCGACGCGGCCGGCATACATCACCGCGACCCGGTCGGAGGTCTCGGCGATCACGCCCATGTCGTGGGTCACCAGCATCACCGCAGTGCCGTGATCGCGGCCGAGACGCTTGATCAGCGAGATGATCTGCGCCTGCACGGAAACGTCGAGCGCGGTGGTCGGCTCGTCGGCGATGATCAGCTCCGGTTCGGCGCAGATCGCGAGCGCAATCACCACGCGCTGGCGCATGCCACCGGAGAATTCGTGCGGATAGCCGTCGATGCGCTTTTCCGGAGCCGGGATTCCAACTTCGGCGAGCAGGTCGATGGCTCGGCGGCGGGCGGCGGTCTCGGACAGGTTCAGATGCGTTCTGATCGTCTCGATAAGCTGGTCGCCGACGCGGTAGAGCGGATTGAGCGAGGTGAGGGGGTCCTGGAAGATCATGCCGATCCGTTTTCCCCGGATACGGCGCAGCTCCTCTGCCGGCAAATTGTCGATGCGCAGGCCCGCAAGGCGAATCTCGCCGCCGGCGATGCGGCCCGGCGGATCGATCAGGCCGATCACAGCCAAGCCCGTGACGGACTTGCCGGCGCCGGATTCGCCGACCACGCCGAGTACCTCGCCCTTGGCGATGTCGAAGGAGACGCCATCGATGGCGCGTAGCGTGCCGCGGCGGGAGGCGAACTCGACCTGAAGATTACGCACGGAGAGGATGGGGTCGGTCATGAGCGAGACGCTCTCATCCAGGTTTTGCTCATCCGAATCATGCTCATCCAAGTCTCGCTCATCCGAGTCTTGCTCATCGAAATGTTGTTCATCGGAGCTTCGGGTTGAGCGCGTCGCGCAGCCAGTCGCCGAGCAGGTTGATCGACAGGATCAGGGCAGCGAGCGCGATACCAGGGAAGGCCACAATCCACCATTCGCCCGCGAACAGGTAGTTGTTGCCGATGCGGATCAACGTGCCGAGCGAGGGCATTGTGTCGGGCAGGCCGACGCCAAGGAAGGACAGCGTTGCCTCGGTGATGATGGCGAGCGCAAGGTTGATCGTGGCGATGACCAGGATCGGACCCATCGTGTTTGGCAGCACATGGCGGAACATGATCTTTGGTGCGGGAAGGCCGATCAATTGCGCGGCCGCCACGTAATCCTTGTTCTTCTCGACCATCACGGAACCGCGCACCGTGCGGGCATACCCGACCCAGAAACTCAGGCCAATCGAGATCACCAGCACCACCAGCATGCTGGTTGCATCCAGCCGGTTGCCGAGGATCGATTTGGCGATGCCGTTGACCAGCAGCGCGATCAGGATGGCGGGAAAAGTGAGTTGCACGTCGGCGATCCGCATGATCACGCCGTCCACCGCGCCCCCGAAATAGCCGGCGACCAGGCCAAGCGCGATGCCGAGCGCGCCGGCGAAGATCACGCCGGCCACGCCGACGGCGAGCGAGATGCGCAGCCCGTAGAGAATGGCGGAGAACACGTCGCGGCCCTGCTCGTCGGTGCCGAGCAGGAACGGGCTCTGCCCCTCGGCGGTCCAGAGCGGTGAGATCCGGGAATTCATCAATTGGAGCTGTGCCGGATCGAACGGGTCCTGCACCGCGAGCGCGGAGGCAAAGATCGCGAGCAGGAAGAACAGCACGGTAATGACTGCCGCCACCATGGTCAGCTTGGATCGGCGAAACGAATAGAAGATGTCGCTGTTGAGTGCGCGACTGAACCAGCTGCGGGCGGCATGCGTCGGCAGCGTGCTCGGCTTGTCGGGATGAGAGGCGACCACTTCGGACATACAGGCTGCCTTATGTGGCGCGGCCGACGGTCGCGCGCAGGCGCGGATCGACGACGGTGTAGAGGATGTCGACCACCAGATTGATGGTGACGAAAATCAGTGAGACCATCAGCAAGTAGGCGGCCATAATCGGGATATCGACGTTTTGCACGGCCTGTACGAACAGAAGTCCCATGCCGGGCCATTGGAACACGGTTTCGGTGATGATCGAAAATGCAATAACCGAGCCAAACTGCAGGCCGGCTACCGTGATCACCGGAATCAGCGTGTTCTTCAGCGCGTGGCCGAAATGAATGGCACGGGTTGTCAGCCCGCGGGCGCGGGCAAAGCGGATATAATCTGTCCGAAGCACTTCCAGCATCTCCGCGCGCACCAGTCGCATGATCAGGGTCATCTGGAACAGGCCGAGCGTGATCGAGGGCATGATCAGCGCCTTCAGGCCCGACAATGTGAGCAGGCCCGTGGTCCACCAACCCAGCTTGACGACTTCGCCCCGGCCGAACGAGGGCAACCAGCCCAACGTCACTGCGAACAGGTAGATCAGAAGGATGCCGATCAGGAAAGTCGGCAGCGAGATGCCAATCAGCGAAACCGCCTGGAATAATTTGGCGAGCAGGGTGTCGCGCCTGAGCGCCGAATAGACGCCCATCAGGATGCCGGAGATCATTGCAAATACGGTCGCGCAGATCGCAAGTTCCAGCGTTGCCGGCATACGCTCCATCAACAGCGTCGAGACCGGCTGGCGGAACTGATAGGAGACGCCGAACTTGAATTGCGCCGCATCGGCGAAATAGCGCACGAACTGCACCGGCACGGGATCATCGAGGCCCAGCGACTTGCGCACGGCGGCGCGTTCGGCCGCCGGCGTATCAAGCGAGACGATCTGGTTGATGGGGTCGCCGGCGAAGCGGAACATCGAGAACGCGATGATGCCGACGGCGAACATGACGCCGATGGCCTGAACGGCCCGGCGAAGAGTGAAAGCGAGCATGCCTTCCACTTTCCTTGAGTGTGCGTCTGGCCGACGTCTTTGTCAGCCGAAAAAGGAAAGGTCCCGGTAGCCTGACGCTGCCGGGACCTTGTGTTCAACTGACGCTATTCCTTCTTGGTCGCCCAGTGGAACATGACCAGATTGTCGGCGCGCTGCGGCAGGTTGACCTTTTTCGATACGCCCCAGGCCAGCGCCTGCTGGTGCAGCGGAATATAAGCCCAGTCCTTGATGCTGATCTCATACGCTTGCTTGATCAGCTGGTTGCGCTTTGTGGTCTCGGTTTCGACCAGCACCTTGTCGGTGATGGCGTCGAATTCCTTGTTGCAATAGCCGCCGAGATTGGCCTCGCCGCGCGATGATTTCGCATCGTCGCGACAGCCCATGATGTCGTAGAGCACGTTATGGGAGTCCATCGTGCTCGGCGTCCAGCCCAGCATGTAGAACGAGGTCTGATAGCCGCCCTGCTTCAACACCTTGGCGAAGTATTGCGCCTTGGGCTGCGCCAGCAGATTGATCTTGACGCCGATGCGGGCAAGCATGCCCACGACGGCCTGGCAGATCGCCGCGTCGTTGACGTACCGATCGTTCGGGCAATCCATGGTGACCTCGAAGCCTTCGGGGTACCCGGCCTCGGCCAGGAGCTTCTTGGCACCATCTGGATCGAACTTCGGCCGGGTGAACTCCTTGGACAGCACGAACAATTCCGGAGCGATCATCAGCGCCGAGGGCGTGGACAGCCCGCGCATCACCCGCGTCTTGATCAGCTCGATGTCGATGGCTTTGTAGAAGGCTTCGCGGACCTTGACATCCTTGAACGGGTTCTTGCCCTTGATGTTGGAGTAGAGCAGCTCGTCACGCGTCTGATCGAATCCGATGAAGATGGTGCGCAACTCAGGGGCCTTCAGCACCTGGGCATTCGGGCTCGCATCGACGCGGGAGATGTCCTGGATCGGCACCGGCTCGATCACGTCCACTTCACCCGAGAGCAGCGCGGCGACGCGGGTGGCATCGGACGAGATCGGGGTGAAGATAATCTCCTTCAGGTTACCTTCCATCTTGCCCCAGTAGTTGGGATTGGCCTTGAACACGGTCTTCACACCGGGCTGATGGCTTTCGATGATGAAGGGACCGGTGCCGTTCTCGTGAAGCGAGGCATAGCTCGGAGAGGTCGCGGACACCGGCGTCGGCTCGACCGCTTTGTTCTCCTCAGCCCATTTCTTGTCCATGATGTACCAGACATCCCACGACGAATTTAGGATGGGATTGGGCGAGGGCAGGACGAAATCGACTGTGTAGTCGTCGACCTTGACGACCTTGACGTTGGGCGCCAGCCGGGTCTGCATGTTCGAGTTCTTGTTGCGGACGCGATCGGCGGAGAACAGCACGTCGTCGGCGGTGAAGGGGTCGCCGTTATGAAATTTGACGCCCTTGCGCAAATGGAAGCGCCAGCGGGTCGGCTCCGGTGTCTCCCAGCTCTCAGCCAGCGCCGGGATGATCTTCAGGTCCTTGTCGCGCGCGGTGAGGCCTTGATAGACGTGACCGAGATGAGCGTGCGTGGTGGACTCGTTCAGCGAATACGGATCAAGCGACTTGAGATCGCCCTGGTTGGCGTAGCGCAGCGTCTGGCTCGACGCCGGCGAGACCGCCAACGCAAGCATACTGGCGAGCGTCGCCGCAAACAGACTTCGTCCGACTGACATTCTTGACCTCTCCACTCGCCCGCACCGTCATTTTTGATTGTTCGGCGGGGCTGATCGAACCATGTTGCCCAGAGTTCTCGACCCGTGCAAGCGCCATTCCAGCAAGGAACGCGCCAAGTTGCACCGCTGTGCAGCAATGCTGACCGGCATGACGGGAGGACGGGCGCGGCCGCGGCCGATTTTGATTGACCATATCCGCCGATCGGGGAAGCCGGAGCGCCGCCACCGGCTTCAGGTCGCTTGCGTTGTACACCGCCTCGCGGCGATACTGCAGTAGGCCGCTCGAATCTCATCTGGAGGGGACATGAAAGTTAACATCGAAATCGACTGTACCCCCCTCGAAGCCCGTCAGTTCATCGGATTGCCCGACCTGGCACCAATGCAGACGGCGGTCATGGACAAGCTGCAGCAGCAGGTTCTGAGCAACATCGACAAGGTCTCGCCGGAATCGCTGATCCAGAGCTGGTTCACCTTCGATCCAAAGCTTGCCGAGCGATTTCAGGACATGTTCGTCACCATGGCCGGCCTCGGCGGCACGCGCAGCGGCGATAAGAAGAAATAATGCCGCCCGGTCCGGACGGGCCGCAGACCTCAGGCCGGCTTCGTCCGCCGGGCCTTGCTTTGCTGCTCGCCGAAGCCCGTGGGTTGCTCGAACTCAACGCCAGCCTGCTGCTGTCGCCGGTCCTGATGCGGGCGCCAAAAGGCGACGGCCATCCGGTGCTGGCGCTGCCTGGCTTCCTCGCCAGCGATCTCTCGATGGCGCCGATGCGGCGCTATCTCAGCGAGCTTGGCTATGAGGCACATGCCTGGCGGATGGGCCGAAATTTCGGCGGGTTCGGACGGATGCGGGATTCGTTGCGCGCCCGTCTAGCCGAAATCCATGCTGCGAGCGGCCGCAAGGTCAGCCTGGTCGGATGGAGTCTCGGCGGCGTCTATGCGCGCGATCTCGCGCTCCAGGCGCCCGACATGGTCCGCAATGCCATCACGCTCGGCAGCCCTTTTGCCAATGACATACGGGCGACCAATGCGACGCGGCTCTACGAGATGATGTCCGGCGAGCGTGTCGAGGATTTCGCCGAGCTGCGCGTGGCGATCGCCGGCGATCTTCCGGTGCCGGCGACGTCGATCTATTCGCGCGCCGACGGGATTGTGAACTGGCGGACCTGCCTGCTGCGTCCCTCCGACCGTGCCGAGAACATCGAGGTGCACCTGGCGAGCCATATCGGGCTTGGGGTGAATCCCGCGGCGCTGTGGGCCGTGGCGGACCGCCTTGCGCAACCGGAGGGAGAGTTCTGGCCATTTGACAGGGCAGGGCCGTTTGCCATTGCATATGCCCCGCCGGAACAGGCAGTATCGGCCTGACGAGAAGCGCCGCCTAAGGGCGCCCGTCAAATACTCGGGAGGGAACTATGGCTGACGGTAAGAAGCTGTCGTCGCTGGACGCGTCGTTTCTCTATCTGGAAACGCCGGAAATGCCGATGCATGTCGGGAGCATGGCGATCTTTCGTCTGCCGGACGACTACAAGGGCGACTTCTTCGAAGATTTCAAGGCGATGATCGTCTCGCGCCTGCACATCGCGCCGATCCTCAAAGCGCGGCTGGAGAAGGCGCCGCTCGATATCGATCATCCCTCCTGGATCGAGGACGATCAGTTCGACATTGACCGTCACATCTTCCGCGCCAGCCTGCCGCAGCCGCGCGACCGCGCTACGCTCGAACGCATCGTGGGCTGGATGCACGCCAAGCTCTTGAACCGTGCCCGCCCGCTCTGGGAGTTCTACGTGTTCGAGGGCATGAAGGACAACGAGGTCGGGCTCTATTCCAAGATGCATCATGCCGCCATCGACGGCGGCGCCGGTGCGGCGCTGACCAACATGATCTACGACATCTCGCCGATCCCGCGGAAGGTCGATCCGCCGACCGCGGGAGCGAAGCCCGGGCAGGAGCCGCGCGACATCGCAGCGAACCTGGTCGATTCCTACCAGCAGCTTTTCACCCAGCCGCTCGATGCATCGGCGGCCGCGAAGAATCTGCAGCTGCCACGCACCGGCAAGAGCGATATCGGTTCGATCCTGTTCGACAATGCGATGTACCAGATCGAGAGTGCGGTGCGCTTTGCCGGCAACATCCCAACCATGGTCAAGAGCGTCTCGGACGTGCTCGGCAAGATATCCGATCCAAAGTCGCGCGAGAGCCTCGCCAGCATGGTCTCGCCGCCGACCATGCTCAACAAATCGATCTCGTCCGAGCGCAGCTTCGCCGGTGTCTCGATTTCGCTGTCGCGATCCAAGGCGCTGGCCAAGCAGGCCGGCGGCAAACTCAACGACGTCGTGCTGGCGCTCGCTTCCGGGGTGGTCCGGCGCTACCTGCAGCAACATGGAACGCTGCCGGCGAAGTCCTTGACCGCTGCCGTACCGATCTCGCTGCGCGAGGAGGGCAACACCGACGCCAACAACCAGGTGTTCGGCATGATCTGTTCGATCGCAACCGACATCGACGATCCCAAGGCACGCCTGGAAGCCATTATCGCGCAATCGACCAAGTCCAAGGAGATGTCGCATCCGCTGCGGGCTCTGATGCCGCAGATCTCCAATATCTCGATGCTGGGCGCGCCGATTGTCGTGCAGATCATGGCGTTGCTCTACAGCCGCTCCGACTTGTCGAATGTGTTGCCGCCGGCTGCGAACATTACGGTGTCCAACGTGCCGGGGCCGCGGCAGACGCTCTACGCCGCGGGCGCGGAGCTGTTGCACATCTTCCCGGTATCGATCTCGACGCACGGACAGGCGCTCAACATCACCGTGCAGAGCTATCGCGACCAGCTCGATTTCGGCTTCATCGTCGGCGCCAACATCATTCCGCACGTGCAGGTGATGTGCGACATGCTGCCGGAAGAATTCGCCGCGCTCGAGGCTGCCTATGCTTCGCCCGCGGCGGACATCAAGGGCGCCGCTGAGTAGGAATGTTCCGATGATTGAAATGCCACCGCTCAAGTTCGTACAGACGAACGGAATCCGCATGGGCTATTACGAGGCGGGCCCGGTTACAGACAAGCCGCCGATGGTGCTGTGCCATGGCTGGCCCGAACTCGCATTTTCCTGGCGCCACCAGATCAAGGCGCTGAGCGAGGCCGGCATCCGCGTGATCGCGCCGGACCAGCGCGGCTACGGCGCGACCGACCGGCCAGAGCCGGTCGAGGACTACGACATCGAGCACCTGACCGGCGATCTGATCGGCCTGCTCGACCATCTTCAGATCGACAAGGCGATCTTCGTCGGCCATGACTGGGGCGGTTTTATCGTCTGGCAGATGCCACTCCGGCACATCGACCGGGTCGCCGGCGTGGTCGGCATCAATACGCCTCATACCAACCGCGCCTGGGCCGATCCGATCGAGCTCCTGCGCGCGCGCTTCGGCGAAAAGATGTATATCGTGCAGTTCCAGGATCCCGCGCGTGAGCCCGACAAGATCTTTGGCAGTCGCGTCGAGCAGACCTTCGATGCCTTCATGCGCAAGCCCGTAGCGCGCCCGGCAGATGCTCCGGCGGAGGAAGTCGTCGCGGGTGTCGGTGCCTCCCCGCGACTGAACCTGGCATTTCCGCAGATGATCGCGGGCTACGATGCGAAGCACGATCCTCGCACGCCGATCCTGTCGCCGGAAGAGAAAAAGGTGTTCGTGGACAATTTCACCAGGACGGGCTTCACCGGCGGCATCAACTGGTACCGCAATATGTCCCGCAACTGGATGCGCGCCGAAGGGCTCGATCATACGGTGCGCGTGCCGTCGCTGATGATCATGGCCGAGAACGACGCGGTGTTGCCGCCGTCTTCCGCCGATGGCATGGACAAGCTGATCCCCGATCTGGAAAAATATCTGGTCCGCGACAGCGGCCATTGGACGCAGCAGGAGAAGCCGGAGGAAGTCAGCGCCAAGCTGATCGAATGGCGTAGAAGGCGGTTTGGCTAGCTCGCAACGACGGCGTTGAATACCGAGGCAGGGGAAGCACTTTTAATGTCATCGAAGAACCGTCTGGACCCGATCCCGCAGCCGCCGACCAAGCCGGTGGTCGGCAACATGCTGTCGCTGGATTCGGCCGCACCGGTGCAGCATCTGACCCGGCTTGCCAAGGAGCTGGGGCCGATCTTCTGGCTCGACATGATGGGCTCGCCGATCGTGGTCGTCTCCGGCCACGATCTCGTCGACGAGCTCTCCGACGAGAAGCGTTTCGACAAGACGGTGCGCGGTGCCCTGCGGCGGGTGCGCGCGGTCGGCGGCGACGGCTTGTTCACGGCCGACACCAGGGAGCCGAACTGGAGCAAGGCGCACAACATCCTGCTCCAGCCTTTCGGCAACCGCGCCATGCAGTCCTATCACCCGAGCATGGTCGACATCGCGGAGCAGCTCGTGGGCAAATGGGAACGGCTCAACGCCGACGACGAGATCGACGTCGTCCACGACATGACGGCGCTGACGCTGGATACGATCGGCCTGTGCGGCTTCGACTACCGCTTCAATTCGTTCTACCGGCGCGATTACCACCCCTTCGTCGAGTCGCTGGTGCGCTCGCTCGAAACCATCATGATGACGCGCGGCCTGCCGTTCGAGCAGCTCTGGATGCAGAAGCGGCGCAAGACCATGGCTGAAGATGTCGACTTCATGAACAGGATGGTCGACGAGATCATTGCGGAGCGCCGCAAGGGAGGCGAGGCGACCGACGACAAGAAGGATATGCTTGCGGCGATGATGACGGGCGTCGATCGCTCGACCGGCGAGCAGCTCGACGACGTCAACATCCGCTACCAGATCAACACGTTCCTGATCGCAGGCCACGAGACCACCAGCGGCCTGTTGTCCTGCGCGCTCTATGCGTTGCTCAAGCACCCCGACATTCTAAAAAAAGCCTATGACGAGGTCGACCGCGTCCTCGGTCCCAATGTCGACGTGCGTCCGACCTATCAACAGGTCACGCAGCTCACTTACATCACGCAGATCCTCAAGGAGGCGCTGCGGCTATGGCCGCCGGCGCCGGCCTATGGCATCTCCCCACTGAACGACGAGGCTGTCGGCGGCGGTAAGTACAAGCTCAGGAAGGGCACGTTCACCACCATCCTGGTGACCGCGCTGCATCGCGATCCCTCTGTCTGGGGTCCCAACCCGGATGCGTTCGATCCGGAGAATTTCAGCCGGGAGGCGGAAGCCAAACGGCCGATCAATGCCTGGAAGCCGTTCGGCAACGGCCAGCGCGCCTGCATCGGCCGCGGCTTCGCCATGCACGAGGCCGCGCTCGCGCTCGGCATGATCCTCCAGCGCTTCAAGCTGGTCGACCACCAGCGCTACCAGATGCATCTGAAGGAAACGCTCACGATGAAGCCAGAAGGCTTCAAGATCAAGGTCCGTCCGCGCGCCGATCGCGAGCGCGGCGCCTATGGTGGACCTGTAGCGGTGTCGTCGGCGCCGAAGGCACCGCGCCAGCCCACCGCGCGTCCCGGCCACAACACGCCGATGCTCGTACTTTACGGCTCCAATCTCGGCACCGCCGAAGAGCTGGCGACGCGGATGGCCGACCTTGCCGAGATCAACGGCTTTGCCGTGCATTTGGGGCCGCTCGACGATTACGTCGGCAAGCTGCCGCGGGAGGGCGGCGTCCTGATCATCTGCGCCTCCTACAACGGCGCGCCGCCGGACAATGCGACACAATTCGTCAAATGGCTCGGCGACGAGCTGCCGAAGGATGCGTTTGCCGATGTGCGCTACGCCGTGTTCGGCTGCGGCAACAGCGACTGGGCCGCGACCTATCAATCGGTACCGCGCTTCATCGATGAACAATTATCGGCGCATGGTGCGCGCGCGGTCTATCCGCGTGGCGAAGGCGATGCGCGCAGCGATCTCGACGGCCAGTTTCAGAAATGGTTCCCGGCGGCCGCCCAGGTCGCGACCAAGGAATTCGGCATCGACTGGAATTTCACCCGTACCGCGGAGGATGATCCGCTCTACGCGATCGAGCCGGTCGCGGTGACCGCCGTCAACACCATCGTCGCCCAGGGCGGCGCGGTGGCCATGAAGGTGCTGGTCAATGACGAGCTTCAGAACAAGGCCGGTTCCAATCCGTCGGAGCGCTCGACGCGCCACATCGAGGTGCAGCTGCCGTCCAACATCACGTACCGCGTCGGCGATCATCTGAGTGTGGTCCCGCGCAACGATCCGACGCTGGTGGATTCGGTTGCCCGTCGCTTCGGCTTCCTGCCGGCCGACCAGATCAGGCTTCAGGTCGCCGAAGGCCGCCGCGCGCAATTGCCGGTCGGCGATGCCGTGTCAGTGGGCCGCCTGCTCAGCGAGTTCGTCGAGCTCCAGCAAGTGGCGACACGGAAGCAGATTCAGATCATGACCGAGCATACGCGTTGTCCGGTCACGAAACCAAAACTGCTGGCCTTCGTTGGCGAGGAGGCTGAAACACTCGAGCGTTATCGCAGCGAGATTCTGGCCAGGCGAAAATCGGTGTTCGATCTGCTGCTCGAATATCCGGCCTGTGAATTGCCGTTCCACGTCTATCTGGAAATGCTCTCGCTGCTGGCGCCGCGCTATTACTCGATCTCGTCTTCGCCGTCGGTCGACCCGGTTCGTTGCAGCGTCACGGTCGGCGTGGTTGAAGGACCGGCCGCCTCCGGCCGCGGCACCTACAAGGGTATCTGCTCGAACTATCTCGCCAATCGACGCGCGGGCGACGTTATCCATGCAACCGTGCGTGAGACCAAGGCCGGCTTCCGGCTCCCGGACGATCCATCCGTGCCGATCGTCATGATCGGCCCGGGCACGGGACTGGCGCCGTTCCGCGGCTTCCTCCAGGAGCGCGCCGCGCGCAAGGCCAAGGGCGCGGCCCTCGGCCCGGCCATGCTGTTTTTCGGCTGCCGGCATCCCGATCAGGATTTTTTCTACGCGGACGAGCTGAAGGCGCTGGCGGCGAGCGGCATCACCGAGCTGTTCACGGCGTTCTCGCGCGCGGAGGGACCGAAGACCTATGTGCAGCACGTCCTCGCCGCCCAGAAGGACAAGGTCTGGCCGCTGATCGAGCAGGGCGCGATCGTCTATGTCTGTGGCGACGGCAGCAAGATGGAGCCCGACGTGAAGGCGGGGCTGGTCGCGATCCATCGCGAGAAGAGCGGCAGCGATGCCGCCACGGCTGCCCGCTGGATCGAGGAGATGGGTGCGAAGAACCGGTATGTGCTGGACGTATGGGCGGGTGGATAACCCGGCAGCCGGACGTGCTAAAGCTCTCGCATGATTCCCTGGGAAAAGATCGACACCGCCAAAATCCCCGGCTCCGATGAAGAGCTTCGCCTGATGCGGCGAGGCAAGGAGTTCTCCATCAAGCTCGGCACCAACGAGCTGATGAACAACCGCCTGTCGGGCTCGGAGGCCGCGCTCGCCACGCTCGCGGCGAAGCAGATCGAGACGGTCGCAAAACCTGTCGTCCTCATCGGGGGCCTGGGCATGGGTTTTACGCTGCGTGCGGCGCTGACCGTGCTCGGAAGCAAGGCGAAGATCGTTGTCTCCGAGCTCGTGCCGGCGGTGGTCGCCTGGGCGCGGGGTCCGATGGCGCAGGTGTTCGGCGACAGTCTCGATGACTCCAGGGTGAGCATCCGGGAAACCGACGTTGGCGAAATCATCCGGGCGCAGCGGTCGGCATTCGATGCCATCCTCCTCGACGTCGATAACGGGCCGGAAGGGCTGACCCGGAAGGGCAATGATGCGCTCTACAATGCGAGCGGGTTGAAGGCGGCGAAGACGGCGCTGCGGACGGGCGGCGTGCTCGCGGTCTGGTCCTCGGGGCCCAACCCGGCCTTCACCAAGCGGCTCGGGAGCGCCGGATTCGACGTCAACGAAGTCAATATCCGCGCCACCGGAAGAGGCGGTGGCGCACGTCACGTGATCTGGCTGGCCAGGAAGAGCTAGGCCGCTTGCCCAGCAACCGGTTCGATCCGTCAGAACATCGTGTTGTTGTTCGCCGGATTTTCCGGGATCGGTTGCACGACGTCCCAGTGTTCGACAACCTTGCCGTTCTCCAGCTTGAAGATGTCGACGATCGCATTGCCCCTGCTGCCGGGCTCGCGTACCGCGTGAACGTGCAGGATGACGTAGTCGCCATCCACGAAGCTGCGCTTGATCTCGCTGTGCGAGTTCGGGAATTTATCCCGGAGGAAGCCGATGAACTTTCGGAATCCGTCCGGACCATCGGCCGCGTTTGGATTGTGCTGGACGTAGCGGTCGCCGACATAGGCGAGGGCTGCATCGGCGTCCTTTTGGTTGAGCCCCTTCTCGTAGAACGCAAGGACAGTTTTGCGATTGGCTTCTTCTTGCGCGCCACCCGCCATCGCGGCGCCGCTGGCGAGGGACAGCGTGAGGACTGAAGCAGCGACGATTGCGGCCGACCGGACGATGAGATGCATGTGAACTCCGAGAGGCCGCGGCCTCTTTGTTGGCGATTGAGGTTCTCAGCGATTGAAGGAGGCCTGTATAGCTTTCGCACCGGCACGCGTTAAGAGAGTAACCGGCAGCTCACATGGTCACCGTGAGGAGACTGTCTGCGTCGGTCAATCTACGCCGCCTGCACCTCCGCGCCATGGGCGTGCTTGGCGATGGCGTCGATGATGTCCGGCCAGAACCGCATCGGCAGCGCGTGGCCCATGCCGTCGATCATCAGCAGCTTGGCCCCCGGAATTGACTCTGCCGTGTCCCTGCCGCCCTCGGGGCGGACCAGCGGATCGACGGTGCCGTGGATGACGAGTGTCGGCGTCTTGACGCCATGCAGCCGCTCCTTGCGGCTACCCGAGGCGAGCACCGCGCGGAGCTGCCGGCCGACACCGGCCGGATTGAGCCCGCGCGCGAACACGCGCTCGGCACGACCGGGATCGAGCGCCTCTTCCTCCGGGAAGGACCCGGCCCGCAACACGTTCCAGGTCTGGCCGTAGCGGACGATGAACTCCTCCTTGCTGCGCGGCGGCGGCGCCATCAGCATCGCGGCGGCCTCGCGTGTCGGGGGCGGCAGGCGCGGATTGCCGGTCGTCGACATGATCGAGGTGAGCGAGCGCACCCGCTCGGGAAACGACAACGTCACTTCCTGCGCAATCATGCCGCCCATGGACGCCCCGACCAGGTGCGCCGACTTGACGCCGAGCGCATCCATCAGCCCGACAGTGTCTTTTGCCATGTCGATCAGCTTGTAGGTTGCGGCCACGGGAATCCTGAGAAACCGGAGCTTCAACAGCTCGAGCGGCGTCAGACGCTTGCCGCCTGTGAGATGGCTCGACTTGCCGATGTCGCGATTGTCGAACCGGATGACGCGAAAGCCGTGCGCGGCGAGCTGCTCACAGAACGCATCGTCCCAGTGGATCATCTGGGCGCCTAACCCCATGATCAGAAGCAGCGGCTCGGCATTGTCGTTGCCGAAAGTCTCGTAACAGATGTCGATGCCGTTGGCGTGGACGGTTTGCGGCGGATGATAGGCGTTCACGGGTGCGTTCCCTCGGCTTTTGATTAATGCTGTATCGCACGGTTTCCCCTCGCAATGAAGCCGCGTCCGCGACACCGGACCCGCTGCTTGCCGGTTGACCGGCACCGCGCAACGGTGTGGTATGGCGAAAAAGGAAGGGCATCGAAGCTCTCGCTTTCAGGAGGACGCCGATGACCGACAAAAGCAACGACCCCATTGCCATGTGGCAGAAGATGGTTGGCGAGATGGAGAAGGGGTTCAACTCCTTCGCCAATCAGGCCATGTCGTCGCCCGAGTTTTCGCAAGCCGTGAACCGGGCCGGCGGCGTTGCTGCAGGTGCTCAGAAGCAGCTCGGCGACCTCATGGAGAAATATCTGGTCTCCATGAATCTGCCGAGCCGGGACCAGGTCACCGGCCTTGCGGAACGGCTACAGTCCATCGAAGGACAGATCGGTGAGATCAAGTCGATGCTGAGCCAGATGGCGGCAAGTTCCGGAATTTCTCAGGGCTCCGATACTGCATTGCGCCCGCCGCGCACCAAGCGCCCGCCGTCTGAAGGCGGAGAGAAGACATGAATGCACCCGCCGGATTAGACTTCGCAGGGATCCCGGAGCGCATCCAGTCCGAGGTGCAACGCGCCATCCAGAGAAGCATCAAGGGCGTCGAATATTTCTCGACGTCCGGCCCCACGCTCGGGTCGACGCCGAAGGACGTGCTGCATTCACGCGGCACGATGAGCCTCTACCACTATCGACCGATGTCCGACGAGATCTATCGAATTCCGATTTTGATCGTGATGGCGACCACCAATCGCGGTTACATTCTCGACCTCGTGCCCGGCCAGAGTTTCATCGAGTTCCTGTTGAAGCGCGGCTACGACGTCTACATGCTCGACTGGAGCGCGCCACGGCCGGAGGAGAAGAGCCTCCGCATGGAGGATTATGTCCTCGACTTCATCCCGGACTGCATCCGCCGCGTGCAGCAGGATTCCGGCGAACAGGACGTCTCCGTCATCGGCTATTGCTTCGGCGGCGTGCTGTCGCTGCTCTACGGCTCGATCCACAAGGATGGGCCGATGAAGAATTTGATCTGCTTCACCACGCCGATCGACTTTCGCGAGATGAAGCTGTTCTCGAACTTCTCCGACCGTCGCTATTTCGACGTCGATCGCCTCGTCGACAGCGTCGGCAACGTGCCGCCCGAGATGATCCTGTCGTCGTTCGAGATGCTGCGCCCGGCCTCCCGCACCGTCAGCCAGATCCAGCTCTGGGAAAACATCTGGAACGACGAGTTCGTCAAATCCTACCGGATGTTCGACCGCTGGGCGACCGACACGCTGCCGCTGGCCGGCGAATATTTCCGCACCATCACCAAGGACCTGATGTGGGACAACAAGCTGTTCAACGACACCATGTCGGTCGGCAGCCGTGCGGCGAAGCTCGAGGACATCAAGGTGCCGTTCCTGCATGCGGTCGCCGAGCATGACCACATCGTGCCGTATGAGGCGGCAAAGCACCTGATCGCCAAGATCGGATCGGAGGACAAGGAGGAGGTGATGCTGAAGGGCGGTCACGTCTCGCTGGTCGCCGGCGCCAATGCGGTGAAGCGGCTGTGGCCGAAACTGGATTCCTGGCTGGGGAAGAGATCGACATGAGTGAGCAGCGTTCCTATCCGCGCCATGTGAAGACGGACGCGGGCGATATCGAGATCCGCCTGATGTCCCCGGCGGACGAAGCCGCGGTGCTCGCCTTCGGCAAGGGCCTGCCGACCCACGACCTGTTGTTCCTGCCGCGCAACATCAGTGAGCCGAAGGTGCTCTCCGCCTGGGTCAAGGAGATCGCGCGCGGCGCGATCACGAGCCTGCTCGCGGTCAGGGACGGCACGGTCGTCGGCTGCGGCACGCTGGTGCGCGATCCGCACTCCTGGTCGCCTCATGTCGGCGAGATCCGGATGGTGGTTTCGCTCGACGTGCGCGGGAAGGGGGTGGGAAGGACGCTCTCGCAGGAGACCTTCGCCCTCGCGCTCGGGGCCGGCCTCGAGAAGCTCTCGGTCCAAATGACGGTCGATCAGCAGGCGGCGATCACGCTGTTCGAGAGCCTTGGCTTCAAGGCCGAGGCACTGCTGCGCGACCATGTTCGCGACGTCGACGGCAAGACCCACGATATCGTCGTGCTCGGGCACAACATCGCGCAGGTCCAGGCCCAGATGGAGGCCTATGGGCTGCCTGGCGCCGTCCAGCATTGAGAACCGCTGGGCGGGTGTTCGAAAATCCGGATGGTCAGGGAGGCGCCAGATGCCTCTCATATGGCTATTCACGGTTTCGTGATATTGCACTGCAATATGAATATTGCATCGCACAATTAATTATGGCATATAAGCCGTGCCCCGGGCCAAAACCGGACGGGGTGAGCCCATAGCTCAACCAATGAGGATGGAGAGACCCCAATGACCACCGAAACCAACATCGCTTTCGAAGGCTTCAAGGACGCGTTCAAGAACATCCAGAACCTGGAAGTTCCCGAGGCCGCCCGCGAGTTCGTCAAGAAGTCCGCCAACACCGCCAAGGACCGTGCTGCCGAGGTGTTCGCTGGCTCCGAGCGCGTGACTGCCGCCGTCGAAAACGCGGTGACCGAGTCCGTCACCGAAGCCGGCAAGATCAGCCGCAACATCCAGCAGGCGATCTACGAGGACGCCGAGGCGTTCTTCGCGGGCATCGACAAGCTCGCGTCCGCCAAGTCGTTCAGCGAAGCTGTCGAGATCCAGTCCGGCCTGCTCCGCGCCCGCGGCGAAGCGTTCGTCTCGCGCGCCAAGGCGACCACCGACTATTTCGGCAAGCTCGCCGCTAACGGTGCGAAGTCCGTTCAGGACAATTTTGCCAAGGTCTACAACAAGACCGCCTGATACGGCGCCCCGAGTAAAACTGATTTTGAGGCCCGCTTCGGCGGGCCTTTTGTTATTCCGCCGTAGCCGTCATTGCCAGCGAAGCGAAGCAAACCAGTCTGCCTCCGTGGAAAGACTCTGGATTGCTTCGCTTCGTTCGCAATGACGGATAGGGTGATGCCGTGATGACTCCATCAGGCGCCTTCTCTTTCGACACTCCCGGCGACGCCGAACGCGCAGCCGAATTGCGCCGCGTGAAAGCGCTGGCGACGCTGGTGCTGGGCTCGACGCTTGTCCTGTTCGTCGTTGCGAAATGGCTGCTGCCCGTACATCCCGTGTTCGGATTCATCGCGGCCTTCGCCGAAGCCGCGACCATCGGCGGGCTCGCCGACTGGTATGCGGTGGTCGCGCTGTTCAAGCGTCCACTCGGCCTGCCGATCCCACACACCGCGATCATCCAGAGCAACCAGGCCCGTATCGCCGACAAGCTCGGCGAGTTCATCCAGGTGCATTTCCTCGAGGCCGCTCCCGTCGAGGCCAAGCTGAAGGAGATCGATTTCGGCTCCTTCGTCGCCGACTGGCTGCGCGATCGCAAGCGCAGCGATGACCTCGCGCGCTTTGCGCTGCGCCTGCTGCCGGAGGCTGTCTCCGCGACCGAGAGCTCCGGTCTGATGACCTTCATCATCCGCCGCATGTCCTCGCAGCTCCAGGCCGTCGATCTGGCGCCGCTCGCGGCCGGCACGTTGCGCGGCTTCGTCGCGGAAGGGCGGCACCAGATCCTGTTCGACGATCTTCTGCGCGTGATGCACGAGACGCTGAACCAGACCGAGACGATGGCGATCATCCGCGAGAAGGTGCGCGCGGAATTGCCGACCTTGCTCAGGCTCTATCGCGCCGACAAGTTTCTGGTGAACAAGATCGTGGCCTCCGCCACCGCGTTCTTCAATGAAGTGCGCAGCGATCCCAAACATCCTTTTCGCGGCGAGTTCGATCGCATGGTGCTGAGCTTCGTCGACCGGCTCGGCACCGACCAGGCCTATATCGACCGCATCGACGGCTTGAAGCGCGATCTGCTCGCGCGTCCCGAGCTTGCCGATCTCGCCCGCACCGTCTGGGCCAATACGCGGTCCTTCATCGAACGTAGTGCAAGCGGCGAGACGCAGGTGCTGCAGCATCATCTCGCGGGCATGTGTGTCGCGGCGGGCGAAGCGCTTGCGGGCGATGCCGAGCTGCGCGGCGAGATCAACAAAGGGCTGGTCGCGGTGCTGCGCAGTTTCGTCGCGGACCAGAAGAGCGGCGTCTCGACCTTCATCTCCGACCAGGTCAAATCGTGGGATATGGCGCAGCTGATTTCGCTGATCGAAATCAACATTGGCCGCGACCTGCAATACATCCGCTTCAACGGCTCGCTGATCGGCGGGCTGGCGGGTCTTGCGCTTTACTCCGTAGAATTCCTGCTTCGATTGTTGTGACTTTTGCGTCACGGACGCTGGCATTAACGCGCGGGCCTATTGTGGCCCGGGGTGTCTCCCGCTTGAATGTCGGGAACCCGCTGCCTAGCTGATTCATGTTGCGTTGCGGAACGATCAAGAAGCCGGCGTGTTGGAATCCCATACCCATTTGCCGGCAAACAACCGGTGGCCTTTTCAGCAATTTTCCCAAGGGGACCTTGGATGACCGCTACTGCCCAGACGCTGAGCCCGCCGTCTCGCACCCTGATGTTCCTGGAAGGGCGAGCGATCCACGAGTTCGGCGCCTTCCTCGGCGCGCTGCCGCTGCTCAGCCTCGCGCCGCGCGGCGATGGGCATCCGGTGCTGGTTCTGCCGGGCCTCGTGGCCTCCGACGGGTCCACGCGTGCACTGCGCACCTTTCTGTCCGGCAAGGGCTATGCGGTGAGCGGCTGGCGCCAGGGCCGCAACTATGGCCTGCGCGAGGGCGTGCAGCACGCGATGGTGGATCTGGTTCAGGAGCTCAGCGACAGGCACGGCCGCAAGATCAGCCTGGTCGGCTGGAGCCTCGGCGGTCTCTATGCGCGCCAGCTCGCCAAGATGATGCCCGACCGCGTACGCCAGGTGATCACGCTCGGCAGCCCCTTTGCCGGCGATCCGCATTCGACCAATGCCTGGCGCGTCTATGAATGGGCGAGCGGGCGGAAGTCCAACGAGGTCGATCCGCAGTTCGGTGGCGATCTCGCCGTTCCGCCGCCGGTGCCGACCACGGCGATCTTCAGCCGCACCGACGGCGTCTGCGCCTGGCAGGGCTGCGTGGAGAAGACGGGCGCACAGACCGAGAGCATCGAAATCGAGAGCAGCCATTGCGGCATGGGCCATCATCCCGCCGCCGTCTTCGCGGTGGCTGATCGCCTTGCGCAGAAGGAAGGCAGCTGGCGGCCCTTCGACCGCAGCGGCTGGCGCAGCGTGGTCTATCCCGATCCGCATCGGTAATTCTTTGCCTCTCTCCGTAAGAACGGGGCAAGGGAGAAGAGCGTCGCACCCGTCCATTGTCGTGCCCGCACCAAACGCGCTATGCCTCGCGCATGGCGCATCCGTTGTCCCGCATCATCGATCAGCTCAAGCGCGAGCCATCGCGCACCGGCTCTATCGTCATCACGGTATTCGGTGATGCCATCGTGCCGCGTGGCGGTTCGGTATGGCTCGGCACGCTGCTGGAATTCTTCGAGACCCTGGACATCGACAGCGGCGTGGTGCGTACCGCGATGTCGCGGCTTGCTGCCGATGGCTGGCTGACGCGCGAAAAGGTCGGCCGCAATAGTTTTTACCGCTTGGCCGACAAGGGCCGCCAGATCTTCGCGGCCGCGACGCGGCATATCTACGATCCGCCGCCGTCCGACTGGACCGGGCGCTTCGAGCTGCTTCTGATCGGCAATGGGGAGGATCGCGATGCCTCGCGCGAGGCGCTCCGCAATGCCGGCTTCGGCAGCCCGCTGCCGGGCGTGTGGGTCGCCCCGTCAGGCGTGCCAGTGCCCGGCGAGGCCGCGGGCGCCATCCGTCTGGAGGTCTCGGCCGAGGATGACAGTGGTCGCCGGCTGCTCAGTGCGAGCTGGCCGCTGGATCGCACCGCGGACGCCTATCTCAAGTTCATGAAGACGTTCGAGCCGCTGCGCGCCGCGATCGCGCGCGGCAGCGACTTGTCCGAGGCCGACGCCTTCACGGCGCGCATCCTCCTGATCCACCATTATCGCCGAGTCGTGCTGCGCGATCCGCTGCTGCCCGAAAGCCTGCTTCCGGCGAACTGGCCAGGCAAGGCCGCCCGTGCGTTGTGCGGCGACATCTATCGCGCGCTGCTTGTCCCATCGGAACAATGGCTTGATGGTCATGGGACCAATGAAAAGGGGCCATTGCCGCTGGCGCGGAAACTCCTGGAGAGGAGATTCGAGACTTGATTGTTATGTTACAGAAATATCTTGCGTGATCTGATTCTTGTTATATATTGCCTCTCAATAAAATGGGAGGATGCGCATGTATACCCAGGCGCTGAACACGGCCGAGACCGATGATCGCGGTCTCGAGGATGCGGCCAACGCTGCGCAGTTCCAGACGCGCATCGATGCCGAGGAGCGCATCGAGCCGAACGACTGGATGCCGGCGGCTTATCGCAAGACGCTGACCCGCCAGATCTCCCAGCACGCTCATTCCGAAATCGTCGGCATGCTGCCCGAAGGCAACTGGATCACGCGCGCGCCGTCCTTGCGCCGCAAGGCCGCGCTGCTCGCCAAGGTGCAGGACGAGTGCGGCCACGGGCTTTACCTCTATGCCGCGGCCGAGACGCTCGGCACTTCGCGCGAAGAGCTGGTCGACGCCATGCTCGCGGGCAAGGCAAAATATTCCTCGATCTTCAATTATCCGACGCTGACCTGGGCCGACATCGGCACCATCGGCTGGCTGGTCGACGGCGCCGCGATCATGAACCAGATCCCGCTGTGCCGCTGCTCCTACGGTCCCTATGCCCGCGCGATGATCCGCGTCTGCAAGGAGGAGTCGTTCCACCAGCGCCAGGGCTACGAGATCATGCTGACGCTGTGCCGTGGCTCGGACGAGCAGAAGGCGATGGCGCAGGATGCCTTGAATAGGTGGTGGTGGCCGGTGCTGATGATGTTTGGCCCGCCCGATGCCACCAGCCAGCACAGCGACACCTCGACGAAGTGGAAGATCAAGCGCTTCTCCAATGACGAGCTGCGGCAGAAGTTCGTCGACGCCACCGTGCCGCAGGCGCAATATCTCGGCCTGACCATTCCCGATCCCGGCATGATTCAGGACGCCGATGGGCACTGGCGCTACAGCGAGATCGACTGGACCGAGTTCAAGCAGGTGCTCGCCGGCAACGGCCCATGCAACCGGGATCGCATCGCGGCACGCCGCAAGGCGCACGATGAGGGCGCCTGGGTGCGCGAGGCGGCAGCTAACTATGCCGCAAAGCGCACGCAGCGTCGAACTGCACAAGCGGCAGAGTAGGGAGATTGCGATGGCCACGCCGAACACGCCGCTGTGGGAAGTCTTCATTCGCAGCCGCAACGGGCTCGCGCACAAGCATGTCGGCTCGCTGCATGCGAGCGACGCCACGATGGCCTTGCAAGCCGCCCGCGATATCTACACGCGTCGCGGTGAGGGCCTTTCGATCTGGGTGGTGCCGTCGACGGCGATCACCGCAAGCGATCCCGCCGAGAAGGGCATGATGTTCGAGCCGGCGGAATCAAAGATCTACCGCCACCCGACGTTTTACGAGGTGCCTGAGGAAGTAGGACACATGTGATGGCGAACATCGAGGTCTCCGAAACACCGCTGGTGCTCTACGCATTACGCCGCGCCGACGACGCGCTGATCCTCGGCCACCGCCTGTCGGAATGGTGCGGGCATGCGCCGATGATGGAAGAGGACATGGCGCTCTCCAACATCGCGCTCGACCTCATCGGCCAGGCCCGCGAGCTCTACACCTACGCAGCCAAAGCCGAAGGCAAGGACAACGACGAAGACAAGCTCGCCTACCTTCGCGATGTCAGGCAGTATCGCAATCTGCTGCTCCTCGAGCAGCCGAACGGCGACTTTGCCCAGACGATGGTGCGGCAGTTCTTCTATTCCGCCTTCGCCGATCTCTACTGGCGCGCCATGATGACCTCGCGCGATACGACGCTCGCTGCGATTGCCGCGAAGTCGGAGAAGGAGAGTGCCTATCACTTGCGGCATTCCTCGGAGTGGATGATCCGGCTCGGCGACGGCACCGACGAGAGCCATGCCCGCGCGCAAGCTGCGATCGACCATCTCTGGGCGTTCACCGGCGAGATGTTTGCCGTCGACGACGGCGAGCGCGCCTTGATCCATGCCGGTATCGCCGTAGACCCAGGGACCTTGCGGGGTCGCTGGCTGACGACACTTTCGGATGTGATCGGCGAAGCAACGCTCAAGCTGCCGCAGAACGACTGGATGCAGCAGGGCGGTCGCGTGGGCCGGCACAGCGAGCATCTCGGCCATCTCCTCTCAGAGCTGCAATCGATACAGCGTACCTTCCCGGGGCAGACATGGTGACGGTGCTGGAGCCCCATAGCGACCTGCGCCGACGGGCCTGGGATGCCGCGGCGAGCGTGGTCGATCCCGAAATCCCGGTTTTGACCATCGCCGATCTCGGCGTGCTTCGTGATGTCGTCCTCGACGGCGATCAGGTCGAGGTCGCGATCACCCCGACCTATTCGGGCTGTCCGGCCATGAACATGATCGCGCTGGAAATCGAGGTCGCGCTGGAGCGCGCCGGTTTCCGCAGTCCAAAGGTCCGCACCGTGCTGTCGCCGGCCTGGACCACCGACTGGATGAGCGAAGAGGGCCGCCGGAAGCTTCATGCCTACGGCATCGCACCGCCGCAGGCCTCGAATTCACGCCGCGCGCTGTTCGGCGAGCAAGCCGTTGTGTGCCCGCAATGCGGCTCGGCGAATACCGAGCTGCTGTCCGAATTCGGCTCCACCTCCTGCAAGGCACTCTGGCGCTGCAGGGCGTGCCGCGAACCCTTCGATTATTTCAAGTGTCATTGACCATGTCAGCAGTCGCACCACGCTTTCATCGCCTGGCCGTCAACGACCTCCGCCGCGAGGCGTCGGACGCCATATCGCTGACATTCGCCATCCCGACGGAGCTTGCGACCGACTACGCTTTCACGCCCGGTCAATACCTCACACTCCGCACCATGCTGGATGGCGAGGAAGTGCGCCGCTCCTATTCGATCTGCTCCGGCCCCGACGACGGCGAGATACGGATCGCCGTCAAGAAGGTTGATGGAGGCGCGTTTTCGAGCTGGGCAGCGGACGATTTGAAGTGTGGCGACGCGCTGGACGTGATGACGCCCACGGGACGCTTCGGCGTGATCCCGCCGGCCGGCGGCGGCCGCATCCATGTCGGCTTTGCCGCTGGGTCCGGCATCACGCCGATCCTGTCGATCGTCAAGGGCGTCCTCGCGCGCGAAGCCGACAGCCGCTTCTTCCTGTTCTACGGCAATCGCACGACCGACAACATCATGTTCCTCGAGGCGCTCGAAGAGCTCAAGGATCGCTTCATCGACCGCCTCTCGATCTTCCACGTCATCTCGGGCGAGGAACAGGACATTCCGATCCTGCACGGCCGGCTCGACGGCGACAAGGTGAGGGTGCTGCTGCGCTCGCTGGTACCGGCGGAAAGCGTCGATCACGTCTTCATCTGCGGTCCGTCCGGCATGAGCGAGGACATCGAGGCGACCTGTCGCGATCTCGGCATCGCGGAGGAGCGTATCCATGTCGAGCGGTTTGTCTCGGAGTTCGGTGGCAAGCCGCGGCCGAAGAAGATCGTTGCGCCGGACGCGCCGCCGAAAGCGATCGCGTCGCTGATCATCGACGGCAAGCGCCGCGACGTGCCGGTGGCAGAGGACGAGGCGATCCTCGATGCCGCGCTACGCGCCGGTGTCGATCTGCCCTTCGCCTGTAAGGGCGGCATGTGCTCGACCTGCCGTGCCAAACTGGTGGAGGGCGAGGCGCCGATGGACATCAACTACTCGCTGGAACCCTGGGAGCTGAAGGCCGGCTTTGTCCTGACCTGTCAGGCCAAGCCATCGTCGGAGCGGGTCGTGGTCGACTACGACCACGTTTGACAGTTTTAGCCAGGCAGCAGAACATCGTGTCCAAACAATCGGACGGGAGAAGCGCGTGAACGTCAAAGCCGCCTTGTCGCCCGAGGATATTGCCCGCGCCTGCGCCGATGCGATGTGGGCGGAGGACGATGCCTCCAAAGGACTCGGCATGGAGATCGTCGAGATCGGCCCGGGGTTCGCGACGCTGGCGATGAATGTGCGGCCGGATATGGTCAACGGTCAGCGCATCGTCCATGGCGGCTTCATCTTCACGCTGGCCGATTCCGCCTTCGCTTTCGCGTGCAACTCGCACAACGACCGCGTCGTGGCGGCGCAGGGACAGATCACCTTCATCAAGCCGGGCAAGCTCGGCGATCGCCTCGTCGCAAAGGCCCGCGAGGTTACGCGCGGCGGCCGCTCCGGCATCTATGACGTGCGCGTCACCGCCGGCGATACAGTCATCGCCGAATTTCGCGGGCATTCGCGGGCGATTCGCGGAAATTGGCTGCCGGCGCAGGATCAATAAAGAAAAGCAATGATACGGGGAAACGAGGATGGCTCTGACGAGGCTCAAGGAAGGTGGCAACACCTATAAGGCCGAGCTGGATGCGCACGAGCGTGCATCGCGCGACGAGATCATGGCGCTGCAGGTGCAGCGGCTGGCCTGGTCGCTGAAGCACGCCTACGACAACGTGGCGCACTATCGCAAGGCTTTCGACGCGGCCGGCGTGCGCCCGTCCGACTTTCGCGAACTCTCGGATCTTGCGAAATTTCCGTTCACCGTAAAAACGGACCTGCGCGACAACTATCCCTTCAACATGTTTGCCGTGCCCCGTGAGAAACTGGTGCGCGTGCATGCGTCCTCCGGCACGACGGGCAAGCCGATCGTGGTGGGCTATACGCAACGCGACATCGACACCTGGTCGGACGTGATGGCACGCTCGATCCGCGCCGCGGGCGGCCGCACCGGCATGATCATCCACAATGCTTATGGCTACGGTCTTTTCACGGGCGGGCTTGGCGTGCACTACGGCGCCGAAAAACTCGGCTGCACTGTGGTGCCGATCTCCGGGGGCATGACCGAGCGGCAGGTGCAGCTCATCAACGATTTTCGGCCCGACATCATTACGGTGACGCCGAGCTATATGCTGGCGATCCTTGACGAGTTCAAGCGTCAGAAGCTCGATCCGCGCCAATGCTCGCTCAAGGTCGGCATCTTCGGCGCGGAGCCGTGGACCAATGCGATGCGCGGCGAGATCGAAGATGCCTTCGACATGGACGCGACCGACATCTACGGTCTCTCCGAGGTGATCGGCCCCGGCGTCGCGCAGGAATGCATCGAGACCAAGGACGGCCTGCATATCTGGGAGGATCATTTCTATCCCGAAGTGATCGATCCCGACACCGGTGCGGTGCTGCCCGACGGGGAGAAGGGCGAACTGGTGTTTACATCGCTCACCAAGGAAGCCTTTCCGGTGATCCGCTATCGCACCCGCGACCTGACGCGGCTTCTGCCGGGCACGGCGCGGCCCGGCATGCGGCGGATGGAGAAGGTCACGGGGCGCTCGGACGACATGATCATCCTGCGCGGCGTCAACCTGTTCCCGACCCAGATCGAGGAGGTTCTGCTCGCCACCGACTGGTGCGGCGGGCATTTCATTCTGGAATTGACTCGGGAAGGACGCATGGACGAGTTGACCATCATTGCCGAGGCGCGGCCGGAGAGCTGGGATGGCCGGGGTCTCCTCGACCATGCCGATCGGATATCAACCCATATCAAGAACACGATCGGGATCAGTTCCAACGTGCGGGTGGTTGCGCCTGCGACGCTGGAACGCTCGCTCGGCAAGGCGAAGCGGCTCTACGACAAGCGGCCGAAGGATTGAGTTGATGGGATTGACTTGACGGATTGACTTGACCGCCCCCAAAGGCGACAAGGCCCGCGAGAAATCGCGGATCTTTTCCATGTCGTCAGCCGATCCCAAAGCCGTCGAGGCGCGCTGCGTCCGCCTCAATGCCAAGGCCGAGAACGCCGCTGGGATTGCACCTCGCGTCGAGCCTCATACGCTCGCGCGCGGTCCGAACGATCTCCTGATCGAGGTCAAGGCCGCCGCCGTCAATCCGTCCGACGTCAAGGCCGCGACTGGGCTAATGGCCTATGCCATCTTCCCGCGCACGCCGGGGCGCGATTACGCCGGCGTGGTGATCGACGGGCCGGCCGGTACGATGGGCCGCGAGGTGTTCGGCTCCTCCGGCGATCTCGGCATCCGCCGCGACGGCACTCACGCCAGCCATCTCGTCGTTGAATCCGACGCGGTGGTGGAGAAGCCGAAGACCGTGTCTTGGGAGGAGGCCGCCGGCATCGGCGTGCCCTTTGTCACCGCCATGGAGGGTTTTCGCCGCGCCGGCATTCCAAAGCCCGGGGAAACGGTGCTGGTGTTCGGCGCCAACGGCAAGGTTGGTCAAGCGGCGGTGCAGATCGCGACCTGGCAGGGCGCGCGGATCATCGGCGTGGTGCGCAAGGCGGAACCTTATGAGGGCCACACCAACGCCTCCATCGAGGTGATCGACGCTTCCGCGACCGACGTCGACACACGCGTGCGCGAGTTGACCGATGGCAAAGGCGCCGACATCGTCTTCAACACGGTCGGCGATCCCTATTTCCAGGCGGCGCACAAGTCGCTCGCGCTTCGCGGCCGCCAGATCCTGATCGCCGCCATCGACCGCATCGTGCAGTTCAACATTCTCGAATTCTACCGCGGGCAACACACCTATGTCGGCATCGACACGCTCGGCCTGTCGTCGATCGCGACGGGCGCTGTGCTGCGTGACCTCGGCCCGGGCTTCGCGAGCGGGCACCTGAAACCGTTTCCGATCAAGGCGAACGCCGTCTATCCGCTCGAACGCGCGAAGGAGGCCTATGTCGCCGTTGCAGGCTCCTCGCGGGATCGCGTGATCCTGAAACCTTGATCATGGATTCGTCTCCCCAACTCATCATCCTCGCCGGCCTCGTCATCGGCCTGGTCTACGGCGCTGTCGGCCTGCTCAGCGGCTTCTGCCTGATGAGCAGCATGCGCGGCTGGTTGTCGGAGGGGGATGGGCGGTTGGTCCGAACCTATGCGCTGGCGATCGCGGTTGCGACCACAGCGAGCCAGTTCCTCGCCGGCAACGGCATGGTCAATCTCGGCAAGTCGATTTACCTGCAACAGTCCTTCTCGATGCCGGTGCTGTTTCTCGGCGGACTTCTGTTCGGATACGGCATGGTACTGTCCAACGGCTGCGGTTCGCGCGCGCTGGTGCTGCTTGGTCGTGGCAATCTCCGCTCCTTCGTCGTGGTGGTCGTGCTCGCCATCGCCGCGCAGATGACGCTCAAGGGCCTGATCGCGCCGGCGCGCATCGCCCTTGTCCGGGCCTCGCAAACCACGGTCAACGTGAATTCGCTGCCGTCATTGTTGGCCATGTTCGGTCCGGCTGAAGCGCTTGCGCGCGCAATGGCTGCTGCTGTCGTTGTCGTCACGCTGATCCTGTTTGCTTTCGCGCACCCAGCGTTCCGGCGTTCGCCCGGCCAGATTGCAGCCGGTGTCGTCGTCGGTCTCCTCGTCGCCGGCGGCTGGTTCGTCACCGGCTATCTCGGCGCGGATGATTTCAACCCCGTCCCCGTGACCTCGCTTACCTTCGTCGCGCCGATCGCGGACAGCCTGCAATATGCCATGCTCTCGACGGGCCTGACGCTGAATTTCGGCATCGCGACGGTTGCCGGTGTCTTCGCCGGCAGTCTGGTCACCGCGCTTGCGACGGGCCGTTTCCATCTCGAAGGCTATTCCTCGCCACGCCATATGCTGCGATCGGCGGCTGGCGCCGCACTGATGGGCATCGGCGGCGTGATGGCGTTCGGCTGTTCGATCGGCCAAGGGCTCACCGGCGTGTCGACGCTCGCGCTCGGCTCATTCGTCGCCGTCGCCGGCATCCTGCTCGGCACGACGGCGGGCTTGCGCGGGATACTGCGCGTTCAGCCCTTCGCGGTAGCCTGACCACGCACCAGGCGATCGCCGAGCGTTGCGAGACCGATGCCGGTGATGATCAGCGCGGCCGCTATCACCAGACTCATGTCGATCGGCTCGCCCAGCAGGATCGCGGCGCTGGCGATGCCGACGAGCGGCGTTGCGGTGGTGCCGAGCGAGGTCGTCAGGGCCGAGATGCTCTTATTCACCATCGACATCGCCCAATAGGCGAGCACCGTCCCGATCAGCCCGGAATACAGGAACAGCAAAACGAGTCTCCACGACCACTCCACATGCGGCAGGCCATCCGCGATGGTCGCGCTCACCGATAGCACGATGGTTGCCACGAGCACTTGCCAGATCAGAAGCTGGAGCGGCGAGGCAATCCAGCGATGGGCGCGGATATAGATAATGTTCGCGGCCCATGAGATCGCGGCCAGGATCACCATGCCGGCGCCGAGCACGACATTGGTGTTGGTCCAGTCGATCGAGGCCGGGTTCAGGATGACGATCAGGCCGATCAGGCCCAGCAGCGCGCCGGCGAGCTTCGGCGCCGTCAAAGTGTCCTTCCCGAGCAGCGGCGCGGCGATCGCGACCCAGAGTGGCGTGGTGTAGCCGAGCACAACGGCCTTGCTCGCGGGTAGGAAGCGCACACCGGCCGCAACCAGGACCGAGAACACGGTCATGTGCAGCAGTGCAACGCTCAGGACCACCGGGATGTCGCGACGCTCCGGAATCATCAGATTGTTGCTGAGCCCGAGAATCACGAACAATCCAGCCAGCGCGATCCAACTCCGGATCGCTGAAGCCCACAGTGGTGGAAGGAATTGGACGAGTTGCTTCGTCACCGACCAGTTTATGCCCCAAGCCAGCACGACGATGAGAAACAGGCCAACGGCTGCGCGGGGGGATAGGGAGTTCATTTCGGAGGTCCTTGAAGCAGTCCAGTCCAGCGGATAGCATCTCGTCTGGCACCTGAAACAGTGCCAGATCGGAAAGGAATAGGGTGCCAGTTCCGGACAGCATGATCTCCGCCCTGATCGACCTGAACCGGGCCGACGACGAGGGGCTGGTGGCTCAACTGACGAGCCAGCTCCGAAGCTTGATCGCGACCGGGCGTCTCGTCAAAGGCCGCACGCTGCCGTCGAGCCGTGGGCTTGCGAGCGATCTCGGCGTCTCGCGCAACACCGTCAGCTATGCGTTCGAGCAGCTCGCCGCCGAGGGATATCTCGAAGCCTCGCACGGCCGCCGTCCGATGGTTGCGGTCGACGGCGGCGAGCGCGTCACAGAGGCTGGCGCCGTCGCATCTCGCATACGCCCTGGCAAGCCGCGGCTTTCGCCCTGGGCGTCGAGCCTCACGCAGACCGACTGGCCGATGTCTTATCAGGCGCGACTGAGACCCTTGCGTCCCGGACATGGCGATTTCAGGGAGTTTCCCAACGAGGTCTGGGCGCGCTGCCTGCGCCGCAGCGCTGTGCGCGCGGCGAGGCGCGAGCTCGGACCGGTCAATCGGCCGCGCCTGCGCGAGGCACTGGCGCATTATCTTGCGACCAGCAGGGGCGTGCGCGCGACGGCGGATCAGATCCTGATTCTGCCGAGCGCGCAGGCTGCGCTGACCCTGATCGCGGCCGCCGTCATCACCCCCGGCGACGATGTCTGGGTCGAGGATCCCGGCTATCCCGGCGCCGCGGCCGCCTTCCGCGCATCCGGTGCGCGCGTGATCGGGATGAGTTTGGACGAGCAGGGCATGCAGCGGATTCGTGGCTTGGCGGCCCCGACCTTGATCTTCATGACGCCGTCGCATCAGCACCCGACCGGCCGCCTGATGTCGCTCTCGCGCCGCACGGAGTTTCTTGGCCTGAGCAGGCCCGGCAAGACCTGGATCGTGGAGGACGATTACGACGGCGAATTCCACTATGATAGCCGGCCGGTGCCGGCCCTGCAGGGACTCGATGCCCACGGCCGCGTGTTCTATGTCGGCACGTTCTCCAAGGTCATGACCTCGGATATCCGGCTCGGCTACCTCGTCATACCGCGGGCCATGGTCGGTACTCTCGAGATCGTACAGCGGCACATCGGACTGATCGCCGCGAGCCACATCCAGGAGGCGCTGGCCGAGTTCATTGCCGACGGGCATTTCCTGGCGCATCTGCGCCGGGTGCGCCGGATCTATCACGCCCGCCGCGATCACCTCGTGGAGGGATTGGAGCGCCATTTGGGCGATGTGCTCTCTGCCGAAGTGTCCCCCGGTGGCATTCAGCTCGTCGCGCGTCTCAAGCGCGGTCGCGCTGATCAGGTGGCGGTCAAGCGGCTGGTCGAAGCGGGCGTTGAAACGCGTGCCCTGTCCGGCTTGGCACTGGGCAGGCCGCGCGACCACGGCCTGCTGCTCGGCTTCGCGGCCTGGCGCGAGAGCGAGATCACCGCGGCGCTGCGAACAATGGCGTCGTGCTTCTAGCGCAGTCGCGCTAATCCACGGCCTTGGTCACGATGCGGATTTCCGACGTCAGCGTCCGGTGCACTGGGCACTTGTCGGCGATCTCCATCAATTTCTTGCGCTGCTCGGGATCGAGCGCGCCGTCCATCGCGATGTCGCGCTCGATCTGGTCGAGCATGCCATCGCGCGTCTCGCATTCCGCGCAGTCTTTTGCATAGATCTTGGAATGCTTCAGTGAGACGGTGACACGATCGAGCGGCAGCGACTTGCGGTCGGCATAGAGGCGCATGGTCATCGAGGTACAGGCCCCGAGGCCAGCGAGCAGGAGATCGTAAGGACCAGGGCCGGCATCCTCGCCGCCGGCGGCGACCGGCTCGTCCGCGACGAGCTGATGCGGACCGACGGAGATGGTCTGGTTGAACTTGCTCTTGCGGGTCTCCTGCACCACGACCCGGCGCGGCGCCTCGGGGAGATCCATCGCCCTCGCAGGTTTGGCCGCGTCGATGTACCGGCTCGCCCAGGCCGCGATCACGTCGGCTGCATAGAGCGCGTCGGCCGGCTTGGTCAGGAGATGATCGGCATGGTCGAGCGAGACGAAGCTCTTGGGATGCCTGGCGGAGACGAAGAGCTTCGTCGCATTGTCGATACCGACGGTATCGTCGACCGGAGAATGCATCACCAACAGCGCCTTGTGCAGGCCGGCGACGTCTTTCATCAGCTCGTGCTCGGCGATGTCGTCGAGGAATTCGCGCTTGATCCGGAACGGGCGTCCCGCAAGCGAGACTTCGACCTCACCTTGCGTGCGAATGTCGCCGAGATGCTCTTTGAAAAGGCCGGTGACGTGGGCGGGATCGGATGGTGCCGCAATGGTCACAACCGCCTTGGCTTCCGGGATTCGTCCTGCTGCCGCAAGGATCGCGGCGCCGCCGAGGCTGTGACCGATCAGAATCGACGGCGCCTTGCGGACGCTACGCAGATGATCGGCGGCGCGCACGAGATCGGCAACGTTGGAGGAAAACGTCGAATTGGCAAAATCCCCCTCGCTGGAGCCGAGCCCGGTGAAGTCGAAGCGCAGCACCGCGATGCCCTTGGCGGCCAGCGCGACCGAGATGCGTTTGGCGGCCAGCGTGTCCTTGCCGCAGGTGAAGCAATGCGCGAACAGCGCGAAGGCCCCGGGCTCGCCGTCGGGTAGCTCCAGCGCGGCCGAAAGCTGATGGCCGCCTTCGCCGGTGAATTGAAAGCGCTCTGTCGGCATGGGTTTCCCCCGTTCCTTGCTGAACCTAGTCGCCCGAATAGCGTTGCTCTGCCCAGGGATCGCCGCGGTTATGGTAGCCACGGACTTCCCAGAAGCCCGGCGCGTCCTCGGTCAGGAATTCGATCGACTGAACCCATTTGGCGCTCTTCCAGAAATACAGATGCGGCACGACCAGCCGTACCGGGCCGCCATGTTCGGCCGACAATGGCTCACCGGACCAGCTATGGGCGAGCAATGCGTCCTCGGCGGCAAAGTCGTCCAGCGCGAGGTTGGTGGTGTAGCCATCATGGGAATGCAACACGACGAAGCGCGCGTCCGGGCGCGGCTGGCAGGCCGCGAGCAGCTCGCGCGTGGCGAGCCCCTCCCACTCATTGTCGTAGCGCGACCAGGTGGTGACGCAGTGGATGTCGGAGATGAACCGCGCCCGCTTCTGGGCGGCGAACTCGGCAAAGGTCCAGAACACGGGGTTCTCGATCGCGCCGTAGACGTCGAGCCGCCAGCGCTCGCGCGAAATCGGCGGTACGACTCCGAGATCGAGCACTGGCCAGTCCTTTGTCTGGTGCTGGCCGGGCGGCAGGCGCTGATCTTCCGGGCGCGTGATCTTGCCTGTCAAAAAGCGGCCCTCGCGCGCCCATTTTTCCTTGGTGCGCGTCAGCTTGCTGTCGGGCGGCTCGTTGTCTTCGGCCATCGGCTACTCGTGGCGGTGCAAGTCCGGCCTCTCCGTATCACTGTTTGGAGAGGTCTACATCGCCTTTCCAAGCAAAAATGGCAACTGGCGGGGGCCTCTGACGGTTCCTTGGGACCAGGTCACCGTGCCTGCCGGATCGAGGGCGAAGTCCGGAATGCGCTTCAGCCATTCCTCCAGCGCAACCTGCATCTCCATGCGCGCAAGGTTCGAGCCGACGCAGCGGTGGATGCCGAGGCCGAAGGCGGCGTGGCGGTTCTCGCGGCGGTCAATCACGACCTTGTCAGCATCCGGAAACATTTTCGGATCCCGGTTGGCGGCCGGGAAGGACAGCAGCACCATGTTGCCTGCCTTGACCGGGCAGCCTGACACCGTGGTCTCCTTGACCACTTCGCGCGCCATCGTCACCGGCGAATAGGCGCGCAGCAGCTCCTCCACCGCGGTCGGGATCAGCCCAGGCTCGGCGACTAGCCGCTCGCGGTCGGCGGGCGTCCGGGCGAGGTGCCAGAGCGAGGAGCCGATCGCGCTCCAGGTGGTGTCGATGCCGGCAATCAGGAGCAGGCGCAGCGAGCCCAGCACATGCGAATCCTCGAGCGGATTGCCGTCCTTGTCCCTGGCATTCATCAGGTAGGAAATAAGATCGTCGGTTGGCTTGTTCTTGCGCGCTTCGATATGGGCGCTGAAATAGGCGCTCATCTCGTGCACCGCCTGGAGCAACGTGTTTTCGTCCTTGATGCCAAGTTCCAGGATCATGTGGATCCATCGGATGAAGAGATCGCTGTCCGTCTCGGGGATGCCGAGCATGTGTGCGATCGCGCGGAACCGGAATGTGCTTGGTGTAGCGCTCTGCCGCGTCAAGTCGGCCTTCAGTGATGAAGCCGTCGATCAACTCGTTGCAGATCGCGCGCACCCGCGGCTCCAGCTTCTTCATCGCGTCCGGCGTGAACGGCGGCAGCAGCAATTGCTTGGCTGGCTTGTGCACCGGCGGATCGGACGTGATCGGCGGGGCGGAGTTTCTGCTGGTGATCTCCGGCCGAACGTCGCGGACGATGATGCGGCGCGAGGAGAAATGCTCGCTGTCGTTGGCGATCTCGCGCACTGCCTCATAGGTCGTCGGCATGTAACAGCCGAGGAAGCGTTCGGTATGCACGACCGGGCTTGCGGCGCGCAGCTCGTCCCAAATCGGGAAGGGATCTTCCGTCCATTGCGGATCGGTGTGGTCGAAATCATGGACCCAGTCGGTCACGGGCGGATGGGCGGTGGGCTGGCTGATGTCGGACATCTCGAAATCCCTTGAAATCCCTTGGGGGCTCGTGGTCGCGGAAGGCACGCGGGCAGAAGCGGGCGCGCTACTCCTCGATCACGTCGATCGCGATTTCCGGGCAATTGGACTTGGCGAGCCAGGCCTTGTCTTCGAGGCCGGGCGGGACCGTGCCGTCGCCGGCTTCGTGGGCGTTGCCGTATTCGTCCAGCTCGAACAGCTCCGGCGCCAGCGCCTTGCAGCGCGCGTGCCCCTGGCATTTGTCGGGATCAACGTGAACCCTCAGTCGCTCTGTCATGGCGGCTTCCTCGATCGTGTGCACTCCGGCCCGAAGGCGGCGCGCGCTCCCTTTGAGTTTTTGTTCAAGTTATAGGCTATTACATTCGCGGCAGGCTTCCCCTGTCAAGCGCAAACTTATAGGCTCTGCGCAACATGCGTTCACAACTTGCCCGCAAGCCCGAGAATACCTACCACCACGGCGATCTCCGCGACGCCTTGATCAAGGCCGCGCTGCGCGAAGCCGAGCAGGGCGGGACGGAGGCGATCAGCATCAAGGCGCTGGCAAAGCAGCTGGGTGTTTCGCAGCCGGCGCCCTACCGGCATTTCGCCGATCGCGAGGCGCTGCTTGCGGCGGTGACGGCGGAGGCGTTCCGGCAGCTCAACGGGATATTGCGGGCGGCGATGGCAAAGCCGTCGAAGCGGTCGAAGCTGTCGCTGCTGGCGCAGGCGACGCTGGATTTCGGCTTACGCCGCAATGGCATCTACCGCTTGATGTTCGCCTCGCGCACGGTGTCGTGTGCGGCGAAAGGCAGCGAGCTGCACGAAGCGACCCGCGAAACCTTTGCGCTCGTGGTCGACGCATTGGAAGCCCCGGCCGTTGATTATCTGCGCGAGCGGCAGGCGCTCAAGATCTGGGCGGCGGTGCACGGCGTGGTGATGCTGGCTGAGCAGGGACTGTTCACCGGCGAGGCGGCCCATGCCACGCGCGAAGACCTGGTCGAGGATTTTGTCAGTGAAACCAAGGCCGCGCTTGCGGCGGCGATCAAAGGCGCGCGGCGCCGGAAACAGGCTGGCGCTTAAGCCCTCGCCGCCAACAGCTTCATCAGCTTCTCGACGGCGCTGTCGGGCGTGGTCACGACAGGGCGGCCGGTGGCTTCTGCCACGAGAGGCGCGGTTGCCGCGATGCTGAACTGCGCGAGCGCGACGACGTCGCAATCGCGCAAATCGCGTGCGGCTTCCACGATCAGCCGGTCATGCGTAGCGCGGTCGCCACGGTCGAGCGCGGCCAGCGCGCCTTCGGCGAGTTTCGGCACGATCTGGACGGAGGCCGGAAATTCCGGCGGCATCGAAGCCAGCGTCGGCGGGAAGGTCGAGAGCAGGCCGATCCGCCGGCCCATCGTCATCGCGCGCTCGATCATGGCTTCGTTCGGCTTGAGCACCGGCATCGGCGCATGTGCGCGCGCAACCGCCTCGATGCAGGAACCGAAGGCCGAGCAGGTGAACAGGATCGCGTCCGCGCCTGTCGCCGCGGCGTAGTGGCCGAGCGCAAGAAAGCGTTCGGTCATGGCATCGTTGAGCTTGCCGTCACGCGCCAGATCCGACGACAGGCTGTCGTCGAGCAGGTTCATCAGCCGCGCTTCCGGCCACACCTTCGCGAACGCAGCTTCGATCGGGGCGATGGAATGCTTGAGGGCGTGGATCAGCGCGATGCGAGGAGACTTCGTCATTGAACGTTACCTGATGGAAGGTCGCGAGCCCCGGACGCAACGCGTCCGGGACACGCAAAACGTTTACTTGAACGGCACCGCGTACATCAAGCCGCCCTTGCTCCAGAGACCGTTGAGGCCGCGCTCGAGCTTGAGCGGGCTCGCCTTGCCGACATTCCGCTCGTAGATCTCGCCGTAATTGCCGGTGGCCTTGATGGCCGTGACCAGCCATTTGTTGTCGAGCCCGAGCCGCGAGCCGAGATCGCCGGAGGCACCGAGCAGGCGTTGGATCGCGGGCGTCTGCGACTTCGCCATCTCATCGACATTGCCTTGTGTGACGCCGAGCTCTTCGGCCTCGATCAAGCCGTAGTGCAGCCAGGTGATGATGTCGCTCCAGACCTCGTCGCCATTGCGGGTGAAGGGGCCGAGCGGCTCCTTGCTGATGGTCTGCGGCAGCACGACGTAGTCGGCCGCGTTCGGCGCCGCGGTCGTCACGGCGCCAGCAAGCGCGGAAGCGTCCTGGGTCATGGCATCGCAGCGGCCGCCGAAGAAGGTCTGGTACATGGTGTCGACGCGGTCGAACACCAACGGCTTCCAATCGATGCCGTTGGCGCGGCCGTAATCGCCGAGCGTGACCTCATGCGTGGTACCCTGCGCGACGCAGACGGTGGCGCCCTTGAGGTCCTTGATCTCCTTCACGCCGAGGTCTTTCTTCACGACAAAGCCCTGACCGTCGTAGAAGTTGATTGGACCTTGCCGCAGGCCCAGCGTGACACCGCGCAGATAGGTCTGCGTCGAGTTGCGGTAGAGCACGTCGATCTCGCCGGACTGGAGCGCGGTGAAGCGGTTCTGCGCGGTCAGCGAGACGTAACGCACCTTGCTGGCATCGCCGAGCACGCCGGCGGCGAGCGCGCGGCAATAATCGACGTCGAGACCCTTGTAGTTGCCTTGCGAATCCGGTGCGGAGAAGCCGGCGAAACCGGCGCTGACGCCGCATATCAGCGTGCCGCGGCTCTTCACCGTGTCGAGCGTTGCCGCCGACGCCACCACCGTCGACGCCGCGAGCACGCCGGCTATGATAACCACTTTCCTCATCATGCTTTTCTCCCCTCAGTGATTGACACGACGCAATACGCTGTCGACGGCCGTGCCGAGCTTGTCGACGATCAGATCGATCTCCTCCGCGGAGGTGATATAGGGCGGCGCCAGCAGCACGTGGTCGCCACGGATGCCGTCTGCGGTGCCGCCGCCGGGATAGCAGCCGAGGCCGTTGGCGAAGGCCTCCGCCTTGATCTTCTGATTCAGCTTCAGCGCGGGATCAAACGAGGTTCGGCTGGCGCGATCGGCGACGAGCTCGATCGCCCAGAACAGGCCGCGGCCCCTGATGTCGCCGATATGGCGGTGATTGCCGAAGCGCTCGGTGAGCCGCTGCTCGAGCTGCTTGCCGCGCTCCTTGACCCGGTCGAGCAGGCCCTCCTCGCGGATCACGTCCTGCACCGCGAGCGCGGCGGCGCAAGCGAGAGGGTGCGCCAGATACGTGTGGCCGTGCAGGAAGGCGCCCGAACCTGAGCGGATTGTGTCGATGATCCTGCCGCTCGCGAGCATTGCACCGATCGGCTGGTAGCCGCCGCCGAGACCCTTGGCGATCGCCTGGATGTCGGGTGCCACGCCTTCCTGCTCCCAGGCGTGCGTGGTGCCGGTGCGGCCCATGCCGCTCATGACCTCGTCGAGAATGAGCAGCGCGCCGTGTCGGTCGCAGATCTCGCGCACCGCCCTGAAGTAGCCGTCCGGCGCCGTGACGGCACCTGCGGTGGCGCCGACGACGGGCTCTGCGAGGAACGCGGCGACGGTGTCGGGGCCAAGCCGCTGAAACTCGGCTTCGAGTTCGGCGGCGAGCCGCGCCACGAACTGCGCGTCCGATTCACCATCGTGCTTCTCGTGATAGGCGAAGGCCGGGGTCACATGGCTGAAGGCGTCGGAGAGCAGCGGCGCATAGGGCGCACGCCGCCAGGCATTGCCGCCGGCGGCCAGTGCGCCAAGCGTGTTGCCGTGATAGCTCTGGCGCCGAGCGATGAAATGCTGCCGCTGCGGCTCGCCGCGTTCGATGAAAAATTGCCGCGCGAGCTTGATGCTGGCCTCGATCGCTTCCGATCCGCCGCTGACGAAATAGGCGTAGGCGAGGCCACCGGGCTCGTGGCCGACCAGCGTCTCGGCAAGCGCCTCCGCCGGCTCCGACGAGAAGAAGGCTGTGTGGGCATAAGCGAGGGTCGAAGCCTGCTTCGTGATCGCTGCGATCACGCGTGGATGCTGGTGGCCGAGGCAAGAGACCGCCGCGCCGCCGGAGGCGTCGATCACGCGGCGTCCGTCCTCGGCAAAGAGATAGACGCCTTCGCCGCCGATTGCCTTGGGCAGCGTTTCGCGCAGCGAGCGATGCAGCACGCGGCTGGTGCGGGCGGCCATGGGTCAACCTTTCTCTGATACGTAAGTTGAAGCCGCGGCCAGCCGGGCCTCGGTATTCGCCAGGCGCTTTTTCGCGGCCGTGCCGCCGAGCGAAAACGTCACGGCGGCGAGCGATTGCGCGATCGCGATGGCGCCGGTGAGGCTCGGGAAAAAGCCGGGAGAGGAGGCCGCCTCGAACAGCAGCACGTGGTCGGCACCTTCAGCCATCGGCGCCGATGGGCTATCGGCGATCGCGATCAGGGCCGCGCCGGCACGATAGGCGGCCTGCGCGACCCGGACGCTCGCGTGGGTGTAGGGCATGAAGCCGATGACGATGACGGCCTCGCCGGGCCGGAACGCGCCCATATCGAGATCGTCGGGGCCGGACGCGCCGACGAGCTGCACCTGTTCGGGACGAAACAGCCGGAGCTCGTAGTTCAGCAATTCCGCGACGCTGCGGCAGCTTCGGTAGCCGGTGATCCAGATCCGCTTGGCGTGGTGGAGTGCGCGCGCCGCCTCCGCGATCGGCCGAGCCGGGATGCGCGGAAGGCCGGCGGCCTCGGCCTCCAGCTTGTCGGTGATGAGCGCGACATCGGCGTTCGGGCCGTGGCAGCGGCCCTTGGCGCGGCCGGAGAAAGGCGCTAGCTGCGAGGGCCGCCGCGCCTCCGTCAACGCCGCGCGCAATTCATCCCAACCCGAATAGCCGATCGCCTTGGCAAGCCGCGTGAACGCGGCGGGATCGGCGCCGGCAACCGCTGCGAGATCGCGCATCGAACGCGTGGTGGCGTCGTAATCGTTGGCTGCGACGAAACGCCCGACCTCCTGCAACCGCATCGGAAGCGATGGCAATGCAATGCGCAGTTCGCCCAGTGGCGAGGATTTCGCGGGCTCGGCCATGAAACATTTGTTGCACGAAGCTGAGTTTGGTGCAACAGTTGATGTGCGCTGCCGGAAATCGCCGTCTTGAGAAGGATTTTTGTGCTGTGACGTCAGACGGTCCGAGACCGCCGCCGCGCCGTCGCTTCTTCGGCGCCTTCGGGCAGCGCGAGCTGAAAGGCCTGTTCTGGCAGGTTCTGGTGGTGGGGATCGTAGTCGCGGTCATCGTGTTCCTCTGGTCCAACACGGTCACCAATCTCTCCGTGCGCCGCATCACGACCGGTTTTGCCTTCCTCGGCCGTGAGGCCGGCATGCCCATCGCCGACAGCCTGCTCGCCTACAATCCGAGGGACTCATATCTCTGGGCCTTCGTCGTCGGCATCGCCAATACCCTCCGCGTCGCCGTGATCGGAATCGTGCTTGCAACGATCCTGGGCACGGTGATCGGCATCTCGCGGCTGTCGGCCAATTGGCTGCTGTCGCGGCTCGCCGCGGTGTATGTCGAGACGCTCCGCGACATCCCGCTGCTGCTCCAGCTCCTGTTCTGGTACGTGCTGATGCAGGCGCTCCCGGCCGCGCGCGCGGCATGGCGGCCGATTGAGGGCGTGTTCCTGTCCAATCGCGGGTTCATCCTGCCGGCGATTCCCATCGGGACGCCGCAGCTTTGGGTGCTCGGCACCGCAGTGCTCGGACTTGTCGTGTTCTATGTGATCCGGCGGCGGCTCATCGCGCAGCAAATGCGCGACGGCAAGCCGCGGCCGGCCTGGCCTTTTGCACTCGGCTTGCTCGTTGTACTGCCTGCGGCGGTGTCCGTGCTGCTGGGCGTGGCCTGGACGATCGAATGGCCTGAGTTGCGCGGCTTCAACTTCGTCGGCGGACTGACGCTCGCGCCGGAATATTTCGCGCTGCTGATCGCGCTCGTCACCTACACCTCGGCCTTCATCGCCGAGATTGTGCGCAGCGGCATCCAGTCGGTGCCGCGCGGCCAGTGGGATGCCGCCAACGCGCTGGGACTGCGCCGCAGCTTCATGCTGCGGCAGATCATCCTGCCACAGGCGCTACGCGTCATCGTGCCGCCAATGACGAGCCAGTACCTCAACCTGACCAAGAACTCTTCGCTCGCGGTGGCGATCGGCTATCAGGACGTGGTCTCGATCGCCAACACGACATTGAACCAGACCGGGCAGGCGATCGAGGCCATTGCCTTGATCATGGCGGTGTTTCTCACCATCAGCCTCGGCATCAGCTTTTTCATGAACTGGTACAATTCGCGCATCGCGCTGGTGGAGCGCTGACCATGACGGCGATCGCCGACATTCCGGAAGCACCGCGCGGCGCCCGCCGCCCGCAGATTGGTAACCCGGTGCTGCGCTGGCTGCGCACCAATCTGTTCTCGTCGATCCCGAACGGCATCCTCTCGGTCGTGTTGCTGGCGGTGCTTGCAAAGGGCCTCTTCAGCTTCGTGCAATGGGGTATCGCCAATGCGGTCTGGATCACCCCGGCGAACGATTCCAGCGCCTGCCGCGCGGTACGCGGCCTCGGTGCATGCTGGGCAATCATCCCCGAAAAATACCGCTTCATCCTGTTTGGCACCTATCCGTTTGACGAGCAGTGGCGGCCGGCACTGGCGGTGCTGCTGTTCATCGCCCTGTTCTATCTCTCCAGCCGCCGCGCCTTATGGCGGCGCGAACTGGCCTATCTCTGGATCGGAGCGCTCGCGCTGATCAGTATGCTGATGTGGGGTGGCATACTCGGTCTGTCGTTCGTCTCGCAGGACCGTTGGGGTGGTTTGCCGGTGACGCTGATCCTGGCGACCTTTGGTCTGGCCTTCGGCTTCCCGCTCGGCATCCTCGTCGCACTAGGCCGGCGCTCAAAACTGCCGGCGATCCGCTCGCTCAGCGTGCTCTATGTCGAGCTGATCCGCGGCGTGCCGCTGGTCAGTCTGCTGTTCATGGCGAGCGTGATGTTTCCGCTGTTCATGCCGAACGGATTCAACATCGACAAGCTCTTGCGCGCGCAGGTCGCGATCATCCTGTTCGCGGGTGCCTATCTTGCCGAAGTCATCCGCGGCGGCCTCCAGGCCGTGCCCCGCGGGCAATACGAGGCCGCCGAGGCGCTCGGCCTGTCCTACTGGCGCAAGAACCGGCTGATCGTCCTGCCGCAGGCGATCCGTCACGTCATCCCGCCGCTGGTCAACACCTTCATCGCCTTCTTCAAGGACACCAGCCTCGTTCTGATCATCGGTATCTTCGACCTGCTCACCACGGCCAAGACCGCGATCATCGATCCGGCGTGGCAGCAATTCTCCGTCGAAGTCTACATCTTCGTCGCCGTGATCTATTTTGTCTTCTGCTTCGCGATGTCGCGGTATAGCCGGAGCCTGGAGGCGACGAGCGGAAGGTGAAGGCCGCGCGTGTTCCGGACAAGGTGCGGCGCAAAGCGCTGCACCGCAGAGCCGGGACCCAGGGATACACGGGAAGTCCTGGAGACTTGGGCCCCGGCTCTGCAGCGCACCGCCGAAGAGGCGCTGCGCCGCGTGCGGGGCACGAGAGCGGGAACCTAGTTCTTCACCCGCGGATCAATGGGCGTCGTGCCACGCACGCCCAAAATATCCTCCAGCGTCTTCGCGCCGGCGATCACCTGCGCATCCGCGCGCGGAGCCCCGACGACCTGCAGGCCGACCGGAAGTCCCGATGCGGTGAAGCCGCACGGCAACGACAGCGCGGGACAGCAGGCGAGCGTGATGGCATAGACGATGCCGAGCCACTCGACGTAATTGTCGAACTTCTTGCCGGCGCATTCGGCGACATAACGGTGCTCGATCGGGAAGGGCGGCACGATCGTGGTCGGTACCAGCAGCAGATCGTAGCTCTTGAAGAACTCGATCGCACGCGCGGTCATGCCGACGCGCTGCGCCTCGGCGCGTTCGAGCTGCTCGATCGTGAGCTTGAGGCCTTCCTCGATGTTCCAGATCACCTCGGGCTTGAGCAGGTCGCGCTTGGTGCGCAGCAGCTGCGCCTTGCTGATCGCGAAGTCGAACGCGCGCAGCACGTGGAAGCACTCATGCGCATCGCGCCAATCCGGATGCGCCTCCTCGACGATGGCGCCGGCTTCGGCAAAGCGTTCCGCCGCTTTCCGCGTGAGCGCTTTGACTTCGGGATCGACCGGTGTGATGCCGAGATCCGCCGAATAGGCGATGCGCTTCGGTTTGCTGCCTGACTGCGCCGCCGAGAGAAACGACGTCAAGGGCGTCGGCAGCGACAGCGGGTCGGCGGCATAGTCGCCGCTCATGGCGTCGAGCAGCAGCGCGAGATCCTCGACGTTGCGTGCCATCGGACCGACGACGCCGAGGTTGCGATCGATGGCCGCTTTCGGCGTGTGCGCGACGCGGCCGATGCTCGGCCGCATGCCCACGACGCCGCAGAAAGCTGCCGGACTGCGCAGACTGCCGCCCATGTCGGAGCCTTGCGCGAGCCAGGCCATGCCGGTCGCGAGCGCCACCGCCGCTCCGCCTGACGAGCCGGCTGCCGATTTGGATGTATCCCAGGGATTGAGGGTTGCGCCGAAGACCTCGTTGAAGGTGTTGGCGCCCGCACCGAATTCCGGCGTGTTCGACTTGGCATAGACGACCGCGCCGTTGGCCTCGAGATTTTCGACCAGGATGTCGGACGTCGCAGGGATGTTGTCCTTGAAGATCGGCGAGCCCTGAGTGTTCAGCACACCTGCAACATCGGTCAGATCCTTGATCGGCACCGGCAGGCCTGCGAGCAATCCGCGCGCACCGGCCGGCTTCCGCATCAGCGCCTTTGCGCTATCCCGCGCGCGATCGAAGCACAGCGTCGGCAGCGCGTTGACCTTGCCATCGACTTCGGTGATGCGCTTCTGCAGCACATCCAAGAGCTCCAGCGGCGAGACGTCGCCGGAGCGCAGCTTGTCGACGACGGCGCAAGCGGATTCGCGGATCAGGTCCTGAGACAACTATTCTACTCCTGTGCTTGTTTTAGGCTCCGTCATTGCCGAGGAGCGAAGCGACGAAACAATCCAGACTTTTGCCGCAGATACATTCCTGGATCGCTTCCGCCTTCGCTAAAGCTTCGGCGGACAAGTCGCTGCGCTCGCAATGACGAGGATAAAGTTAACCCCATCCTGCGCTGATTCCGCCATCCACCGTATAGATGACCCCCGACGTATAGCCCGCGCGATCCGACGCCAGGAACGCCATGAGATCGCCGATCTCGCGCGCATGCGCAGGCCTGCCGAGCGGCAGGCTCTTCTGGAATTCCTTGTAGCGGCTCTCGTCGCCGAACTGGTGGTTTGCCCGCATCTTCAGCAGGGTGACGTGACGGTCAGTGCCAACCGGGCCGGGATTGATGCCGACCACACGGATGTTGTCGGCGAGGCTCTTGCCCCCGAGCGCGCGGGTGAAGGCCATCAGCGCGGCATTGCCGGCGCTGCCGCAGATGTAGTTGGCGTCGAATTTCTCGCCGGCGGCGCCGATGTCGTTGACGATCACGCCGCCGCCCTTCGCCTTCATCTGCGCATAGATCATACGCGTGAGGTTGATGTAGCCGAACACTTTCAATTCCCAGGCGTGCCGCCAGGTGGCCTCGTCGATCTTGTCAATGGAGCCGGCGGGAATGTCGCCGGCATTGTTGACGAGCACGTCGATGTCGGCGGCTTCCTTGGCGAGCCGCGTCAAATCCTCGCTCCTGCGCAAATCCACAATGCTCGTGGCGGCATCGATCTGGTGCGCCGAGCGCAAGCGCTCGGCCAAAGCCTTGAGCTGATCGCCATTGCGGGCGGCGAGGAGGAGATGACAGCCTTCCTCGGCAAAGGCCTCGGCGGCGGCTGCGCCGATACCCTTGGACGCGCCCGTGATCAGGACGCGCTTGCCACGCAGGTGCAGATCCATGGGAGTTACTCGCAGGAGAGGAACGGGAATAAAATCAGTAGGCGGTCGGCCGCGCCATGGTCAACATTGCAGTGCAGCGTTGCACTGCCGTCGCGTTTGGTCCATTGCAGTGCGGTCAAAAAGACGGCGGCTGCCGGACCAATCAAGGACGTTCTCGATGAGCAAGAAACAATACCGGATCGCGGTCATTCCCGGCGACGGCATCGGCAAGGAAGTGATGCCCGAGGGCCTGCGCGTTCTGGAGACCGCGGCGAAGAAGCACGGCGTGTCCCTTCATTTCGATCATTTCGACTTCTCGTCGTGGGACTATTACGAGAAGCACGGCCAGATGATGCCGGACGATTGGAAGGATCAGATCGGCAAGCACGATGCGATCTATTTCGGCGCGGTCGGCTGGCCGGCCAAGATTCCGGATCACGTCTCGCTCTGGGGTTCACTGATCAAATTCCGCCGCGAGTTCGACCAATATGTGAATTTGCGCCCGGTGCGGCTGATGCCGGGCGTGCCGTCGCCGCTGGCCAACCGCAAGCCCGGCGACATTGATTTCTGGGTCGTGCGCGAGAACACCGAAGGCGAATATTCCTCCGTCGGCGGCCGCATGTTCCCGGACACCGACCGTGAATTCGTGACGCAGCAGACGGTGATGACCCGCATCGGCGTCGATCGCATCCTGAAGTTCGCATTCGAGCTCGCGCAGTCGCGGCCGAAGAAGCACCTGACCTCGGCGACCAAGTCGAACGGCATCTCCATCACCATGCCCTATTGGGACGAGCGCGTGGAGGCGATGGCGAAGAAGTATCCAAGCGTGAAGTGGGACAAGTATCACATCGACATCCTGACCGCGAACTTCGTGCTGCATCCGGATTGGTTCGACGTCGTGGTCGGCTCCAATTTGTTCGGTGACATCCTGTCGGATCTCGGCCCGGCCTGCACCGGCACCATCGGCATCGCGCCGTCCGGCAACATCAACCCCGACGGCAATTTCCCGTCGGTGTTCGAGCCGGTGCACGGCTCGGCGCCCGACATCGCGGGGCAGGGCATCGCCAATCCGATCGGCGCAATCTGGTCCGGCGCGATGATGCTCGAGCATCTCGGCGAGAAGAAAGCCGGCAAGTCGATCGTCGATGCGATCGAGCGCACGCTGGCAGAGCGCACGCTCCGCACCAAGGATCTCGGCGGCAATGCCGACACTACGGCTTGCGGCAAGGCGGTCGCGGATATGGTGGATTAGAGCGCTGCTTTCCCTCCCCCCTTGTGGGGGAGGGTGGCTTCGATGCGAAGCATCGAAGACGGGTGAGGGGTTGTCTCCGCGGAGACAGACCTCTCAATTGTGCATTTCCCTTCGCGGACAGAACCCCTCATCCGGCGCTTCGCGCCACCTTCTCCCACAAGGGGAGAAGGGAAGAGCACCGTGCTCCGCCTCACTACCCCGCGATCTTCTCGATCGCCGCCTGATCCAGCCCGAACTTCTTTCCGGCCTCCAGAATCTCCTGCCAGGTGGTCGGATCGACAGGGATGCCTTCCGCGAGCCGCTTCTTCTTCGTCGCGCGCTCGGGCTCACCCGCGATCTTCACCTTGTCGACGCCTGGGGCCGGAGGTGAGCCGGTGTGCCAGGCGACGAAGCTCTCGACTTCGCGCGCGAGATTCTCCGCGGTGCCGAGCTTGCCGGGGTCGATGATGATCGAGAGCATGCCGTTGAGGACGTTGTGCTTGCCATCGGACGGACCCTTGACCACCTGCCCGCCGGAGAGCGCGCCGCCGAGGATTTCGCAAACCAGCGCGAGCCCTGAACCCTTGTGCTCGCCGAACGGCAGGATGGCGCCGTATGGCGGGATCACGGTGTAGCGCGGGTTGGTGGTCGGCTTGCCCTCATTGTCGATGATCGTGCCGGGCTCCAGCTCGACGCCCTTGTTGTGGGCGACGCGGGTCTTGCCCTGCGCGATCCTGCTGGTGGCGAAGTCGAGCACGATGGGGTCCTTGCCCGCGCGCGGGATGCCGACGCAGAACGGGTTGGTGCCGTGGCGCGCATCGCTGCCGCCCCAGGGCGCCACGATGGGACGCGAGATCACGTTGACGAAGTGGATCGAGACCAGCCCATGGTCGATGCACTGCTCGGCCCAGTGGCCGATGCGGCCGATATGGTGCGAGTTTGAGAGGCCGACGAGACACACGCCGTTGCGCTTGGCGCGCTCGGCTGCCAGCTCCATCGCTTCATGGCCGATCACTTGGCCGTAGCCGGTGAGCCCGTCGAGGGTGAGAAGCGGACCGGTGTCGAGCACGACCTTGACGTGCTGGTTCACGGCGAGGCCGCCCGTGGTGACGCTCTGGACATAGCGCGGGATCATGCCGACGCCGTGCGAATCGTGTCCCTTGAGGTTGGCCTCGACCAGATTGGTGGACACGAGCTCGGCCTCGCGGTCCGTAGACCCGCCGGCCTTGACGATGGCGCTGATAGCTTCGATGAGCGGCTGTGCCTTGATGGTGCGGTAATCGGCCATTGTTGTTGCTCTTATTCCTTCACGATCCGGCGGCAGTGCTCCCATGCCGCGCCAATCAGGTTCTCGCTCGCCTCCGGGGTCCGGAACGCCGAATGCGCCGACAACGTCACGTTCGGCAGTTTTGTCAGCGGATGATCGCCGGGCAATGGCTCGATATTGAACACGTCGAGGCCGGCATGGCGGATGTGGCCCGACTTCAGGGCATCGATCATGGCGGCCTCGTCGACGACGGCGGCGCGGGCGGTGTTGATGAGGATGACGCCCGGCTTCATCTTCGCGATCATCTCGCGGGTGATCATGCCGCGCGTCTCGTCGTTGAGCAGCAGATGCAGCGATACGACGTCTGCTCTCGCCAACACCGTGTCGAGATCGGCGAATTCCACGCCCGGATAGCTCTTCGGCGAGCGGTTCCAGGCGATCACCTTCATGCCGCTGCCCAAGGCAATGCGCGCGACCTCCGCGGCAATACCGCCGAAGCCGATCAGGCCGAGCGTCTTGCCAGTGAGTTGCATGCCGTCTTCGCGGAGCCAGTTTCCGCCGCGCATCTCGCGGTCCATCATCGCGATGACGCGGGCCGAAGCCCACATCAGCGTGATCGCGCATTCCGCGACCGCCGTGTCGCCATAGCCCTTGATCAGGTGCACGGAGATGCCGAGCTCAGCGAGCTCCTCCGGGTTCATGTAGCTGCGCGCGCCGGTGCCGAGGAACACGACATGCTTCAACCCTGTGCACTTCTTTGCGACGTCGGTAGGCAGCGCGGTGTGGTCGACGATCGCGATCTCGGCGCCGTCGAGGATTTCAGGATATTGTTCGGGTTTGATGTCGGGATCCCTGTGGATCCGCACCTTGGGATCGCCGGGCTGCTCCAGCCGCTCCATGATCACGGCGAGAGTTTCATTGGCGTCGACGAAAACTCCGCGCATGGTTCTCTCCGGTCAGGATGCGACGCCGGCGATCGCCAGCACCGTGTGCATGAGGACGTTGGTGCCCGCGGCGCAATCGGGCTGCGTGGCGTCTTCCAGCTCGTTGTGGCTGATGCCGTCCTTGCAGGGCACGAACACCATTGCGGCCGGCATGATTGTGTTGAGATTGCAGGCGTCGTGGCCGGCGCCGGAGGTGATGCGGCGAGAGGAGTAGCCGAGCGTCTTCGCCGCGTTCTCGACTGCGGCAATCAATTTGGGATCGAAATGCGTCGGCGGCTTGCGCCAGACCAGGTCGATCTTCACCTCGACCTTGCGGCGTGCGGCGATCTCGGCAATCGCGCTGCGCAGATCGCGATCTAGCGCATCCATGATCGCGCCATCCGCACTGCGGCAATCCATCGTGAAGGCGATCTCGCCGGGAATGACGTTGCGCGAGGGGTTTGCGATCACGGCCTCGCCGATGGTACCGACGGCCTTCGGCCCGTACTTCCTCGCAATGGCCTCCATCGCCAGCACGATCTCGGACAGCGTCGCCAACGCGTCGCGCCGCAGCGGCATCGGCGTCGATCCGGCATGGCTCTCGAAGCCGGAAATCTTGCCGTCGTACCAAAGCACGCCCTGGCCGGAATCGACCACGCCGATGGTCTTGCCTTCGGCCTCCAGGATCGGGCCCTGCTCGATGTGCAATTCGACGAAGGAACCGAGCTTCTGGAACCCGACCGGCTTGTCGCCGCGATAACCGATGCCATCGAGCGCCTGGCCGACGGTGGTGCCATCAGCGTCCTTGCGCGACAAGATGTCATCGGTGGTGAAGTCGCCGACATAGGCAGCGGAGGCCATCATCGCGGGAGCGAAGCGCGAACCCTCTTCGTTGGTCCAGTTGACGACGCAGATCGGCGCCTCGGTTTCGATCCCGGCGTCGTTCAGCGTGCGGATCACTTCGAGCGCACCGAGCGTTCCCAGAATGCCGTCATACTTGCCGCCGGTCGGTTGCGTGTCGAGATGCGAGCCGATGCCGACGGGCGGCTTCGACATGTCGCGTCCCTTGCGCAGCCCGAACTGCGAGCCGAGCGCATCGGTGTGCACCTCCAAGCCGGCGTCCTCGCAGGCCTTGCGGAACCAGTCGCGTACCAGCTTGTCCTCCGCGCTCAGCGTCAGCCGCCGCACGCCGCCCTTGGCCGTCGCGCCGAACTGCGCGGTCTCGTGGATGGAGCCCCAGAGGCGGGCGGAATCGATTTGCAAATTGGTGGCGGCTCGGCTCATGCGGTCAGTCTCTCAATTGTCCGGCGCCTGTTTCAATGACGCGCCGGCGCGGGCGCGTCAACTGCGAGGCTGCTCTGCGCAATCTGACATGCAAGCTCTGCGACCCGCTCCACCGCCACGACATCGGGCGAGGCGAGCCAGCTCGCGGTGAATGTCAGCGGCGCGATTTTGAGATCGGTGTCGAGCAGTTGCAACCGCCCGTCTGCGAGCTCGTTCTCGACGATGGCGTCGGGGATCACGGCGATGCCGAGGCCCTCGACCGCCATGTGGATGACGGTCGCAAGCGAGGCGGAGGCGTGCAGCCGGATCGGAGGCAGCTCCGGCCGGTCGAACACTTCGCGCACGACCTCGTAGGGACGCGTCTTCCGCGGGAAGGTAATGATCGGAAACCGCGCGAGCTCAGCCCGCGTCACCGGTCCATCGCCGAGGCCGAGCGAGGGGCTGGCGAGAAAACCGATCGGATAGTCGGCGAGGACGCGATTGTGCACCCCGGAGGCCGAGAGCGGACCGACGACGAAGGCAAGCTCGATCTCCTGCGCAAGCAGGCGCGCGGTCAGGTTCGGCGTGATGTCGACCTCGATCTCCAGCGACAGGTTTGGGTAGACCTCGTTCATGCTCTTCACCAGCCGCGGCAGCCAAGTGTGCACGATGGTTTCGGCGACGCCGAGTCGCATCACGCCGCGCATCGCCGAGCGGTCGCCGATCTCGGCGATCATCGCGGCGCGCAGGCCGATCAGCTTCTCCGCATAGACCATCATCTGTCGGCCGCTCGGTGTCGGCGAGGCCACGCGGTGGTCGCGATTTAGGAGCTTCACCCCCATCTCGCGCTCGAGCTGGGCGATGCGCTGGGAGATCGCCGGCTGAGTCGTGTTGAGGCGTGCTGCGGCGCCGCGAAAGCTGCCGAGCTTCACAACCCAAAGGAACGTCTCGATCGATCTGAAGTCCAGCATTGGAAGGATTTTCCCGTCCGATAAATGAAATTTATCGATATTGATTAGAAAGGAAGATTAGACTTTATAGCACGCGTGGTGTTGGCTTGTCTTTGTCGAGTTTATAGGCAGGTCGATCTCATGACTGTTTTGGTGGCAGTGCAGACGCCCGACACGCTCCCGAGCCGCAAGGCGCGGCTTGCCTACCGCGAGGGGCTGGTCGCCTCCACCGCCGGCGTCGCCCCCGGCTTCGTCCAGGGCAATCTGGCGATCCTGCCGGCGGAGTATGCCGGCGCCTTTCACCGCTTCTGCCAGCTCAACCCCAAGCCTTGCCCGATCATCGGCATGTCCGATGTCGGCAGTCCGCACATCCCCGCGCTTGGCGCCGATCTCGACATCCGCACCGACGTGCCGCGCTACCGCGTCTGGCGCGATGGCGAAGTCGTGGACGAGCCGACCGACGTCACCCAATACTGGCGCGACGATCTCGTGACCTTCGTGCTCGGCTGCTCGTTCTCGTTCGAAGAGGCGCTGCTCGACGAGGGCATGCCGATCCGCCACATCGAGCAGAACGTCCGCGTGCCGATGTATCGCACCAACATCGCTTGCGGCGAGTCCGGTCCCTTTGCCGGTCCCATGGTGGTGTCGATGCGTCCGTTCAAGCCGGCGGATGCGATCCGTGCGGTGCAGATCACCTCGCGCTATCCGGCCGTGCACGGCGCGCCCGTGCATCTCGGCCATCCGCACCTGATCGGCATCAAGGACATCGCCAAGCCCGATTACGGCGATCCGGTGCCGGTCGCCGACGACGAGATCCCGGTGTTCTGGGCCTGCGGCGTGACACCGCAATCGGTCATCAACGCTGCCAAGCTGCCGTTTGCGATCACGCATTCGCCCGGCCTGATGCTGGTGACGGATCTCAAGAACAGGACCATGGCCGTGATTTAGTGGGCAGCGTTTGCTGCTTCTTCGAGCTTTACCGCATCCATCAATCGCTTCATTCGATCGGCTGAAATTCAGTAACAGGGGACTTTGCCATGACGATCACTCGCCGCGACGTATTGTTGGGAGCCACCGCTACGGCCGCGCTAGTGCCGCTGGCAGCGCGCGCACAGACTTCGGAAGTCGTGATCGGCGTGATCTATCCGTTCTCCGGCGGCAGCGCACAGCAGGGCGTCGACGCGCAGAAGGCCTATGAAACCGCGCTCGAGGTCATCAACAAGGACACCGATTTCGACCTGCCACTGGCGAAGGGCGAGGGCCTGCCGGGTCTCGGCGGCGCAAAGGTCCGCCTCGTTTTCGCCGACCACCAGGCCGATCCGCAGAAGGGCCGCGCCGAGGCCGAGCGCCTGATCACGCAGGAGAAGGTCTCCGCCATCATCGGCACCTATCAGAGCGCGGTCGCCGTCACCGTCAGCCAGATCTGCGAGCGCTACCAGATCCCGTTCGTCTCGGCCGACAACTCCTCGCCCAGCCTGCATCGCCGTGGCCTGAAATATTACTTCCGCGCCGCGCCGCATGACGAGATGTACTCGGCCGCCATGTTCGACTTCTTCGATGCCTTGAAGAAGAAGGGCACCAAGATCGAGACGCTATCGCTGTTCCACGAGGACACCATCTTCGGCACCGATTCCGGCAACGCCCAGGCCAAGATCGCCGGCGAGCGCGGCTACAAGATCGTCTCCGACATCAAGTATCGCGCCAACTCGCCCTCGCTCTCGGCCGAGGTGCAGCAGCTCAAGAGCGCCAACGCCGACGTGCTGATGCCCTCGAGCTACACCACTGATGGCATCTTGCTGGTGAAGACCATGGGCGAGCTTGGTTACAAGCCGAACGCGATCGTGGCGCAGGACGCCGGTTTCTCCGAGAAGGCGCTCTACGACGCTGTCGGCGACAAGCTGGAAGGCGTGATCTCGCGCGGCACCTTCTCGCTCGATCTCGCGCAGAAGCGCCCGATGGTCGGCAAGATCAACGAGATGTTCAAGACGCGGTCGGGCAAGGATTTCAACGATCTCACCTCGCGTCAGTTCATGGGCTTGATCATCCTCGCCGATGCCATCAGCCGCGCCAAGTCGACCGACGGCGAGAAGATCCGCGACGCGCTGGCCGCCACCGACATCCCGGGCGAGCAGACCATCATGCCCTGGAAGCGCGTCAAGTTCGACGAGATGGGCCAGAACAACGACGCCGACCCGGTGCTGCTGCAATATGTCGGCGGCAAGTTCGTCACCATCTTCCCGCCGCAGGCCGCGATTGCCGAGGCGATCTGGCCGATGAAGTGAGCGCTGCGGGAGCACAGATCGTAGCTCCCGCCCTCATCCTGAGGAGCGGGCGCAACCCGCGTCTCGAAGGACGAGGGCTGGGCCATCCTTCGAGACGCGCGCGGTGCGCGCTCCTCAGGATGAGGACGTAGTTCGGGGGACAGACTTTTGACAGCCCAAACCATTATCCAAAGTCTCGCGAGCGGCCTCCTCATGGGCCTGCTCTACGGACTGATCGCCGTCGGCCTCGCGCTGATCTTCGGCCTGATGGACGTCGTGAACTTCGCTCACGGGGAGTTCCTGATGATCGCGATGTATGTGAGCTTCTTCCTGTTCACGTTCTTCGCCATCGACCCCTTGCTGTCGGCGCCGCTCGTGGCCGCCGCGCTGTTCGTATTCGGAGCGGTCGTCTATCTGTTGATCGTGCGCTTCGCCATGCGGGCCAAGGCCAACGCGGGCATGGTGCAGATCTTCTCCACCTTTGGCCTCGCCATCGTGATGCGCGGCCTCGCGCAGTTCTTCTTCACGCCTGACTATCGCAGCGTTCCGCAGTCCTGGCTCGGCGGCAAGACGATCTCGATCGCCGGCGTCTTCCTGCCGGAGCCGCAGCTCATGGGTGCGCTGGTTTCGATCCTGGCCTTTGCTGGCCTCTACTTCTTCATCCATCGCACCGATTTCGGTCGCGCGCTGGAGGCCACCCGTGAAGATCCCGGCGCGGTGGCCCTCGTCGGCATCGACAAGAACCGCGTGTTCGCGCTCGGCTGGGGGCTTGGTGCCGCGCTGGTCGGCCTCGCCGGAGCGATCATGGCAAGCTTCTTCTATATCTATCCCGACGTCGGCGCGTCCTTTGCGCTGATCGCCTACGTCACGGTCGCGCTCGGCGGCTTCGGCAGCGTGTTCGGCGCGTTCGCCGGCGGGATCATCGTGGGCCTCGTCGAGGCCACCACCGCGCTGGTGCTGCCGCCGTCGCTGAAATCGGTCGGCATCTACGCCGTCTACCTGCTGGTCGTCTTCATCCGGCCGCGTGGCCTGTTCGGATCGATGTGATGGACAAGGATTTTGCCGCGCGGCGCCGCCGCGACCTCATCATCGCCGCGGTGCTGACCGCCCTGGCGGCGCTCGCTCCGCTGTTCATCAAGGACGTCTACGTCCAGAACATCCTGATCCTGACCTTGATGTATGCGGCGCTGTCGCAGAGCTGGAACATTCTCTCTGGCTATTGCGGGCAGATCTCGCTGGGACATGCGCTCTATTTCGGCATCGGCGCCTACACCACCGAACTCCTGTTCACCAAGTTCGGCGTGCTGCCATGGTTCGGCATGCTCGCCGGCGGCGCGGTCGCGGCCGCGATTGCGATGGGGCTCGGCTATCCCTTCTTTCGGTTGCGCGGCCATTACTTCGTGATCGCGACCATCGTTATCGCCGAGATCGGGCTGCTGTTGTTCCAGAATTGGGAATGGGCGGGGGCTGCGATGGGAATCACCATTCCGGTGCGCGGCGACAGCTGGCTGAAGTTCCAGTTCATGCGCAGCAAGCTGCCTTACTTTTATTTCGCGCTGGTGCTGTGCAGCCTCGCCTGGTTCGTCACCTGGTGGCTGGAGGACTCCAAATGGGGCTTCTGGTGGCGCGCGGTAAAGGACAATGCGGAAGCGGCCGAGAGCCTCGGTGTCGTCGTGTTCAACTCCAAGATGGGCGCGGCCGCCGTCTCCGCTTTCCTCGTCGCCATCGGCGGCGCCTTCTATGCCCAGTTTCTCGCCTATATCGATCCTGAAAGCGTGATGGGCTTCCAGTTCTCGCTGCTGATGGCGTTGCCCGCCGTGCTTGGCGGCATCGGCACCCTCTGGGGACCCGTGTTAGGGGCGGCCATCCTGATCCCGATGACGGAGCTGACGCGCTCCTATATCGGCGGCTCCGGCCGCGGCGTCGACCTCATTGTCTACGGCACGCTGATCGTGCTGATTTCGCTCGCCCTGCCGCAGGGTCTGGTGAGCCTGTTCTCTCGTGCGAAGCGGAAGGGAGCCACGCGATGACCCCGCTGCTTGAAACCCGCGGCGTCTGGCAGCGTTTCGGCGGCCTCGTCGCCAACAGCGACGTCTCGATCTCTGTGGGTCGCGGCGAGATCGTCGGCCTGATCGGCCCGAATGGTGCCGGCAAGTCGACGCTGTTCAATCTCATCGCCGGCGTGCTGCCGCCGACGCAAGGCTCGATCTGGTTCGACGGCGAGGATGTCACCAGCATGCCGGCCGCCGAGCGCTGCCAGCGCGGCATCGGGCGCACCTTCCAGGTCGTCAAGAGCTTCGAGACCATGACGGTGATCGACAACGTCATCGTCGGTGCGCTGGTGCGCAACACCGTGATGCGCGAGGCACGCCGCAAGGCGCATGAGGTGCTCGAATTCACCGGCCTTGCTGCGCGCGCCAACGTGCTCGCGAGCGACCTCGTGCCGGCCGAAAAGCGCCGCCTCGAAGTCGCGCGCGCGCTTGCGACTGAACCAAAGCTGCTGCTGCTCGACGAAGTCCTCACTGGTCTTACGCCGACCGAGGCGCAGACCGGTGTCGCGCTGGTGCGCAAGGTGCGTGACGCCGGCATCACCGTGCTGATGGTCGAGCACGTCATGGAGATCGTGATGCCGCTGGTCGATCGTGCCATCGTGCTCGACCTCGGCAAGGTGCTGGTCGAGGGCAAGCCCACTGAAATCGTCCGCGATCCCAAGGTGATCAGCGCATATCTGGGAGATCGTCATGCTGTCGGTGCATGAAGTCACGACCGCCTATCAGGGCCTGGTCGCGATCTCCGGGGTCAGCATCGAAGTCGCCAAGGGCGAGATCGTCTGCGTCGCCGGCGCCAACGGCGCGGGCAAGTCGACGCTGCTGAAATCCATCGCCGGCGCCGAGCGCCCGCGCTCGGGCACGGTGACGTTCGACGGCAAACGCCTCGACGGCATGGCGCAGCACCACATCACGGCGACCGGCATCGCCTATGTGCCGGAGAACCGCCGCTTGTTTCCGCGCCTCTCCGTGCGCGACAATCTGCGCCTCGGCAGCTATCTCTACCGCGGCGAGGCCGACCGCGAGAGCCCACTCGATCTCGTGTTCCAGCTGTTTCCGCGCCTCTCGGAACGGCTCGAACAGCGCGCCGAGACGCTAAGCGGCGGCGAGCAGCAGATGCTCGCGATCGGCCGCGCGCTGATGACGCGCCCGCGGCTGTTGATGCTGGACGAGCCCTCGCAGGGCATCATGCCGAAGCTGGTCGACGAGATTTTCCAGGCCGTGAAGCGCATCCGCGATGCCGGTATGACCGTCTTGATCGTCGAGCAGCGCATGGCGGAGTGCCTGGAAATTGCTGACCGCGCCTACATCCTGCAAACCGGCCGCGTGCTGATGCAGGGTGCGGCAAGCGAGATCAAGGGCAATCCCGACGTGCGCAAGGCGTATCTGGGGCTGTAGCCGCGAAGCGTTGGGCACGTCGCGCAACACACTCGGCGTCATCGCCCGCGAAGGCGGGCGATCCAGTATTCCAGAAGCCGTTGTGATTGAGCCGAGAAGCCGCGGCGTCTGGATTCCCCGCCTTCGCGGGGAATGACAGCGGTGAGTAGGGCGGTGTTAGTTCGCCCACGGCTGCACGAGGCTCAATGCCCATGCTCCGGCAGCGATACCCCAAACACCTTCACCAGATCATTCACCTGCGCCGGCGACAGGTAGCGCGGGTTCATCCCGCGCAGCAGCAGGTACAGCCTCGCCGTCTCCTCCAACTCCTCGGTCGCGAACACCGCTGCTTCCAGCGTGTCGCCAGCGACGACCGGGCCGTGATTGGCGAGCAGCATGGATGAGTATTTTCCCGCCAGCCCTTTGATCGCATCGGCGACCGCGGGATCGCCGGGGCGATAATAGGGGACGAGCGCGGTGGCGCCGCATTTCATCAGATAATAGGCCGTCATCGGCGGCAGCGCGGCGCGCGGGTCGATCTCCGGGAGCATCGACAGCGCGACCGAATGGGTGGAATGCAGGTGCACGATCGCCCTTGCGCTCCCGCGCGTGGCGTAGAGTGCATTGTGCAGCGGAACTTCCTTGGTCGGCGCATCGCCCGAAACCAGTCGGCCCTGATCGTCCAGCCGCGACAGTTTTGCGGGATCGAGGAAGCCGAGCGAGGCATTGGTGGGCGTCACCAGCCAGCCGCCGCCGTCCAGCCTGACGCTGATATTGCCGGAGGAGCCGGGCGTCAGCCCACGCTCGAACAGGGACCGTCCGAAGCGGCAAATGTCTTCGCGCAGCAATGTCTCGTTGCTCATGCCCGTCATGTCCATTTGTCTCACGCTTTGGCAGCGCGGCCAAGCCGTGTTATTCGGTTGCCAAGCTGCCGCAAAGGGTGGCCCTCCGGGAAACGTCGCAAGGATCAGTTGCATGTCTGCCTCCACGTCACAGAATCAGCGCATCGCCGTCATCGGGCTCGGCTCGATGGGGTTTGGCATGGCGACCTCGCTGAAGCGCGCCGGTCATGTCGTCACCGGCTGCGACGTCTCGGCTGATGCGGTGGCGCGTTTCGTGACGGAGGGCGGCGCGGGCGCCAAGACGCCGGCCGAAGCTGCCAAGGGCGCCGACATCGTCGTCAGCGTCGTCGTCAATGCGGCGCAGACCGAGACCATCCTGTTCGGCAAGGATGGCGTCGCGGAAACCATGGCCAAGGACAGCGTCTTTCTGTCGTCGGCGACCATGGATCCCGACGTGGCGCGGCGTCTCGCCAAGCAGTTGGAGGCGACCGGCCGGCACTATCTGGATGCGCCGATCTCCGGCGGGGCGCAGCGCGCAGCGCAGGGCGAGCTGACGATTCTCGCTTCCGGCAGCCCAGCTGCGTTCGAGAAAGCAAGGCCCGCGCTCGATGCCATGGCCGCAAAGCTCTACGAACTTGGCGATGCCGCAGGCCAGGGCGCCGCCTTCAAGATGATCAACCAGTTGCTCGCCGGCGTGCATATCGCCGCCGCCAGCGAGGCGATCGCATTCGCGGCCAAGCAGGGTCTCGACATCCGCAAGGTTTATGAGGTGATCACGGCGTCCGCCGGAAACTCCTGGATGTTCGAGAACCGCATGCCGCACGTGCTCGACGGCGATTACACCCCGCGCAGCGCGGTCGAGATCTTCGTCAAGGACCTCGGCATCATCCAGGACATGGCACGCAATGCCAGATTTCCGGTTCCGGTCTCCGCCGCAGCACTTCAGATGTTCTTGATGACGGCAGCCTCCGGCATGGGCCGCGACGATGATGCGTCGGTGGCGCGGATGTATGCGCGGGTCACCGGCGTGAAACTGCCCGGCGACAAGTAAAGGATAAGAGGATTCCGATGCCCCGTTTTGCCGCCAATCTCTCGATGATGTTCACCGAGGTGCCGTTCCTCGACCGCTTCGACGCCGCTGCCGCAGCCGGCTTCACCGCAGTCGAGTTTCTCTTTCCCTATGAGCATTCGGCCGAGGCGGTCGGCGAGCGGCTCAAGCGCAACGGCTTGACTCAGGCGCTGTTCAACCTGCCGCCGGGCGACTGGAATGCCGGCGAGAAGGGCTTTGCGGCACTCCCGTCGCGATTCCCCGAGCTCAAGGCGAGCCTGGAGACCGCGCTGCCCTACGCCAAGGCGACCGGCGTCAAGCGGCTGCATTTGATGGCGGGCATCGCCAACCGCGGCGAGCGGGTTGCTATCGAGGCGTTCTACAAATCGGTGGCGTGGGCCGCCGAGTTCTTTGCGCCGCACGGCATCGACATCGTGCTCGAGCCGATCAATGCACGCAACGTGCCCGGCTATTTCCTCAACGATTTCGGCTTCGCGCGCGACCTGATCCAGGAGCTGCGGCTTCCGAACCTGAAACTCCAGTTCGACATCTATCACTGCCAGATCATCCATGGCGACGTTACGATGCGGCTGCGTGAGATGATGCCGGTCATCGGCCACATCCAGATCGCCAGCATCCCCTCGCGCAACGAGCCTGATGGCGAGGAGCTGAACTATCCGTTCCTGTTCGACGAACTCGACCGGCTCGGTTATGCCGGTTTCGTCGGCTGCGAATATAATCCGCGCGGCAAGACCACCGACGGCCTTGCCTGGTTCAAGCCTTATGCGGGAGTGAAGCCGTGACAGTTGCAGCGAAAATATCCCTTGGCTGCATTGCCGACGACTACACCGGCGCCTCCGACCTCGCCAACACGCTGACGCGCGCCGGCCTGCGCACGGTGCAGACCATCGGCGTGCCCGCGGACGATCTCGCGCTGCCCGAGGTCGACGCCGTCGTGGTGTCCTTGAAGAGCCGTTCGATCGAGGCCAACCTTGCCGTGTCGCGCTCGCGCGCGGCCGAGACATGGCTGCGCGGCCGCGGCGCAAGCCACGTGCTGTTCAAGATCTGCTCCACCTTCGATTCCACCGATGCGGGCAATATAGGCCCGGTGATGGATGCGCTGCGCGCCGATTGCGGCGAGGCGGCCGTGCTGGTGACGCCGGCCTTTCCGGAGACCGGCCGCACCGTCTACCAGGGCAATCTGTTCGTCGGCGCCGTGCCGCTGAACGAGAGCCCGCTGAAGGACCATCCGCTCAACCCGATGCACGATTCCAACTTGGTGCGCGTGCTGGCGCGCCAGAGCAAGACGCAAATCGGCCTCGTCGACCTCGCCACCGTCACGCGCGGCGCGGATGCCGTGCGGGCGCGGCTGGCCGAGCTCGCGGGCAAGGGCATCGGCGCGGCGATCATCGACGCCGTGTTCGACCGCGACCTCGAGACCATCGGCCTCGTCGCTGCCCAGCATCGGCTGTCGGTCGGCGCTTCCGGCATGGGTCTTGGGCTGGCGCGGGCGCTGGTGTCCACAGGCAAGGTCACATCGACCGCGGCGAGCAGCGAGGCGGGGGCAGCGGTCGGCGGACCGGCGGCGTGCCTGGCCGGAAGCTGCTCGCAGGCGACGCTTCAGCAGATCGCCAATGCCGAGCGCGTCATGCCGGTGCTGCATCTCGACCCGGACCGTATTACTACGGGCGAGGACGAGGCGCAGCGCGCGCTGGCCTGGGCAAAGCCGCGGCTGGCGGACGGTCCGGTCCTGATCGCATCGAGCTCGACGCCCGATCAGGTCGCCGCCCTCCAGGCGCGCCACGGCCGCGACGCGGCCGGTCACGCCATCGAGCAGGCGATGGCCGATATCGCCGAGGGTCTGGTGCGGGCCGGCGTGAAGCGCCTGGTCGTCGCCGGCGGGGAGACATCCGGCGCCGTGGTCGACCGGTTGAAGATTCCCGGATTTCTCGTGGGAGCAGAGATCGCCGCGGGCGTTCCGGTGCTGCGCGCGGTCGGTGCTGAAAAAGGCGACATGTTGCTCGCCTTGAAGTCCGGAAATTTCGGCGGCGCGGAGTTTTTCTCCGACGCGCTTGGGCTCATGCGCTGAGCGCAGGGCATTTTTAGCTGCCTGTTCATTTCTTTCAGGCTTCCGTACTCGTATGGAGTCGTCGTTAACATCTGCTCAGGTGCTCTCGTGTTGGATGTCGGTTCTGCTCCCTTAGGTTGATTCGTAAAAGTTCCGGACGCCGCCGCGCCAACGCAAAGAGACCGATTATGCTCGCCACCATTTCCATTCGTGCCAAGATCATCAGTGTCGTGGCGTTCCTGCTGGTCGCGATGGCCGGCATGGGCCTGCTCGCCGTCATGAAGATGCGGTCGATGAATGCCAACACCGTCGACATCACCACGAGCTGGATGCCCAGCGTGCGCGTGCTCGGCGACCTGCGTGCCGGCGTGATCACTTACCGCAACGTCATTCGAGAGCACATGCTGTCGGAAACGCTGGACGAGAAGCTCGCGATGGAAAAGACGCTCGCGACCGTGATCGAGGCCAATGCCAAATTCCGCAAAACTTACGAGGACATGATCACCTCGCCTGAAGAACGGGCACTCTACGGTGAATGGTCGAAGCTCTGGGAGGAGTACAAGAAGGGCACCCAGGAGGTCATGGCGCTGTCGCGCAAGGAGGCCGGCAAGGTCCCGCACGAGGCGCATGAGCTGAACACCAAGACGGTCAACAAGATCGGGCTTCAGGCCGACGAGGTCCTGCGCAAGGACATCGAGCTCAACACCAAAGGTGGCGACCAGGCCGCGCAGGATGCCGCCAACAGCTACTATTATGCCTTCATGCTGGTCGCGATCATTCTCGGCGCCGCCGTCCTTGTCGGCTCCGGCGTTGGCTTCTACCTGGTCCAGGACGTCTCGAACGGCATCAACTCGATTACCGAGCCGATGCAGGCGCTGGGCAAGGGCGACCTTTCCGCCGAAGTCCCTCATCGCGGTGAGAAGACGGAGATCGGCGCCATGGCCGACGTGCTCCAGATCTTCAAGGAAGCGCTGATCGCCAAGAAGGCTGCGGACGAGGCTGCCGCTGCCGATGCAGAAGCCAAGATCGAGCGCGGCCGCCGCGTCGACAACATCACTCGCGAATTCGAGACGATGATTGGCGAGATCGTCCAGACCGTGTCGTCGGCCTCGACCCAGTTGGAGGCCTCGGCCTCGACGCTGACCTCGACCGCCGACCGCTCGCAGCGGCTGGCGACCACCGTTGCCGGAGCGTCGGAGGAAGCCTCGACCAACGTGCAGTCGGTGGCCTCGGCGACCGAGGAGATGGCCTCGTCCGTCGGCGAGATCAGCCGTCAGGTGCAGGAATCTGCGCGGATGGCGGGCGATGCCGTCGGCCAGGCCCGCGCCACCACCGAACGCGTCAGCGAGCTCTCGAAGGCAGCCTCACGCATCGGCGACGTCGTCGAGCTCATCAACACCATCGCCGGCCAGACCAACCTTCTGGCGCTGAACGCGACCATCGAAGCCGCACGTGCCGGCGAAGCCGGCCGCGGCTTTGCGGTCGTCGCCTCCGAGGTGAAGGCGCTCGCCGAGCAGACCGCGAAGGCGACCGGTGAGATCGGCCAGCAGATCTCCGGCATCCAGGCGGCGACCAACGACTCGGTCGGCGCCATCAAGGAGATCTCCTCGACCATCGAGCGTCTGTCGGAGATCTCGTCGGCGATCGCCGCGGCCGTGGAAGAGCAGGGCGCGGCAACCCAGGAGATCGCCCGCAATGTCCAGCAGGCGGCGCAGGGCACCCAGCAGGTCTCCTCCAACATCACCGACGTGCAGCGCGGCGCAACCGAGACCGGCACGGCCTCCTCGCAGGTGCTGTCGGCGGCACAGATGCTCTCCAACGACTCCGGCCGGCTCAAGACCGAGGTCAGCAAGTTCCTGACCAACGTTCGCGCGGCTTAGGCCGGGCAGGCACGGAGTTGCTGAAAGCGGCGTCCTCGGGCGCCGCTTTTTTTTATGGATGGACCGCGGCATCTGTCATCTTTCGGGGCGCGAGGTGCATATCTGGAATGCTATTTCGCAGTGCGATAGCAGGGAATTGACCGCTCGTGACGCAGTGCCGTTGGCCATTTGGGCGGTCTTCAGGTAAATCAACCGAGAAACCCGCGGGGGCGGTGTTTCCTGTCCCTGATCTGGAATTGCCCAACGAATGATTGCTCTGGTCCGTATTGCCCTGAGCCGGCCCTACACATTTGTCGTGCTCGCGCTCCTGCTCCTGATCATCGGACCGCTGGCGGCGCTGCGGACGCCGACCGACATCTTCCCGGACATCCGCATCCCTGTGATCGGCGTGGTCTGGCAATACACCGGCCTGCCGCCCGATCAGATGTCGGGCCGCATCACCACGCCGTTCCAGCGCGCGCTGACGACAACGGTCAACGACATCGAGCACATCACCGCCAATTCCTATAATGGCTTTGGCATCATCAAGATCTTCTTCCAGCCGAACGTCGACATCCGCACCGCCAACGCGCAGGTCACCGCGATCTCGCAGACGCTGATCAAGCAGATGCCGCCGGGCGCGACGCCGCCTCTGATCCTGAACTACTCCGCCTCCACCGTGCCGATCGTCCAGGTGGCGCTGTCGGGTGACGGGCTGACCGAGCAGAACCTCGCCGATATCGGCATCAACCAGCTCCGTACGCCGCTGGTCACCGTGCCTGGCGCCGCGATCCCGTACCCATTCGGCGGCAAGCAGCGCCAGGTCCAGATCGATCTCGACCCGACCGCGCTCCAGGCCCGCGGCCTGTCCGGCCAGGACGTCGCCAACGCGCTCGCGGCCCAGAACCTGATCACGCCGGTCGGCACCCAGAAGATCGGGCAGTTCGAATACATCATCCAGCTCAACAACTCGCCGCTGAAGATCGAGGAGCTCGGCAATCTGCCGATCAAGACCGTCAACGGCGCGATGGTCTATGTGCGCGACGTCGCGACCGTCAGGGACGGCAACCCGCCGCAGACCAACATCGTCCATGTCGACGGCAACCGCTCGGTGCTGATGATGGTGCTGAAGGCGGGCGCGACCTCGACGCTCGACATCATCGCGGGCATCAAGCAGAAGGTGATCGACGTCAAGGACCAGCTGCCGGACGCGCTCAAGATCGGCTTCATCGGCGATCAGTCGGTGTTCGTCCGCGGCGCCATCGAAGGCGTCGCGTTCGAGGGCGTGATCGCGGCGCTGCTCACCAGCGTCATGATCCTGCTGTTCCTCGGCAGCTGGCGCTCGACTGTGATCATTGCGGTCTCGATCCCGCTCTCGGTGCTCGGCGCCATCATCATGCTGTCGGCGATCGGGGAGACGCTGAACATCATGACGCTCGGCGGCCTGGCGCTCGCGGTCGGCATCCTCGTCGACGATGCCACGGTCACCATCGAGAACATCAACTACCATCTGGAGCAGGGCAAGCCGGTCGAGCAGTCGATCCTCGACGGCGCCAACCAGATCGTGACGCCGGCCTTCGTCTCGCTGCTCTGCATCTGCATCGTGTTCGTGCCGATGTTCTTCCTCACCGGCGTGGCGCGCTTCCTGTTCGTGCCGATGGCGGAAGCGGTGATGTTCGCGATGATCTGGTCGTTCCTGCTGTCGCGCACGCTGGTGCCGACCATGGCGAACTATTTATTGCAGGCGCATGTCCATCACGAGAACGGTCCGCCGAAGTCGCGCAATCCACTGGTCTGGTTCCAGCGCGGTTTCGAGGCTCGCTTCGAGCGCATTCGCGGCGGCTACCACAATTTCCTCGGGCTCGCGCTCGCGCACCGTCCGGTGTTCGTGATCGGCTTCCTCTGCGTGGTCGGCGCGTCCTTCGCGCTGGTCCCGTTCCTCGGACGCAACTTCTTCCCCGCGGTCGATGCCGGCAACATCCTGATGCACGTCCGCACCCAGGTCGGCACCCGCGTCGAGGAGACAGCGAACCAGCTCGCCGACGTGCAGAAGGCGATCCGCAAGCTGATCCCGGGTGAGATCGAAACGCTGACCGACAACATCGGCATGCCGATCTCCGGCATCAACATGACCTACAACAACACCGGCGTGATCGGCCCGCAGGATGGCGACATCCAGATCAAGCTGAAGGAAGGCCACAAGCCGACCGAAGAGCATGTGCGCGTGCTGCGTGAGCAATTGCCGCGGCTGTTCCCCGGCGTCAGCTTTGCCTTCCTGCCGGCCGACATCGTCAGCCAGATCCTGAACTTCGGCGCGCCGGCGCCGATCGACCTGCAGATCCGCGGCGCCAATATCAGCGCCAACTTCGTTTATGCCAACAATCTGCTGGCCAAGGTTCGCAGGATTCCCGGCGTCGCCGATGCGCGCATCCAGCAGTCACCGAACAATCCGACCTTCAATATCGATGTCGACCGCACCCGCGCGCAGTATGTCGGGCTGACCGAGCGTGACGTCACCAACAGTCTCGTGGTCAACCTTGCCGGCTCCTCGCAGGTGGCGCCGACCTACTACCTTAATCCGGACAACGGCGTATCCTATTCGATCGTGATGCAGACGCCGCAATACCAGATGGATTCGCTCAGCGCGCTTCAGACGTTGCCGATCACGGCGGCCGGCAATTCGCAGTCGCCGATCCTCGGCGGCATCGCCGATATCAAGCGATCGACTTCGAGCGCGGTGGTCTCGCAATACGACATCCAGTCGATGGTGCAGATCTTCGCCACGACCTCGGGCCGCGATCTCGGTGCGGTCGCGACCGACATCCGCCAGGTGATCGCCGACACCGCCAAGGAGGTGCCGAAAGGCTCTTCCGTGGTGCTGCTCGGCCAGGTGCAGACCATGAACAGCGCCTTCACCGGCTTGTTGTTCGGCCTGCTCGGCGCGGTCGTCCTGATCTATTTCCTGATCGTCGTGAACTTCCAGTCCTGGTCCGATCCCTTCGTGATCATCACGGCGTTGCCCGCAGCACTCGCCGGCATCGTCTGGATGCTGTTCGCCACCGAGACGACGCTGTCGGTGCCGGCGCTGACCGGCGCGATCATGTGCATGGGCGTTGCCACCGCCAACAGCGTGCTCGTGATCTCGTTCGCCCGCGAGCGCTACGAAGAGCTCGGCGATCCCATCGCCGCGGCGCTCGAAGCCGGCTTCGTCCGGTTCCGCCCGGTGCTGATGACCGCGCTCGCCATGATCATCGGCATGGCGCCCATGGCGCTGGGGCTCGGCGAGGGCGGCGAGCAGAATGCGCCGCTCGGCCGTGCCGTGATCGGCGGCCTGATCTTTGCAACCTTCGCCACGCTGATGTTCGTTCCCGTGGTGTTCAGTATGGTACACAAGAAGCAAGGCGCCAAAGGCGCCGCCTCCCTGGAGCCCCCGCATGTCGCCCCATGAACCCCGCTCCCCGGTGTCGCACCGGAAACTGGGCATTTTCGGCGTGGTGGCGCTAATCGCGGCCGGCTTGGTCGTGGGCACCGGCATCCGCGCCCGCGAGGAGCAGGGCTCCAAATTGAAGGCATGGACCGATGATCAGGCTGTTCCCAGCGTCGCGGTGACGCTGCCTAATGCCAAGGCTCTCAATGCGACCATCGACTTGCCGGGCCGTCTCGAAGCCTATTATCGCGCGCCGATCTTTGCCCGTGTTCCCGGCTATCTCAAAAGCTGGAGCGCTGACATCGGTGCGCGGGTGAAGGCCGGTCAGGTGATCGCCGAGATCGAGGCGCCCGACCTCGACCAGCAACTGCTTCAGGCCCGCGCCGACCTCGCCAGCCAGCAGTCCAGCGCCAGGCTGTCGGAAGCCACCCTCAACCGCCGCAAGACGCTGGTCGCCTCCAACTTCGTCTCCGCGCAGGAGATCGACGAGCGTACCGCCGATCTCTCCAACAAGAACGCGGCGGTTCGCTCGGGCCAGGCCAACGTCGAGCGCCTCGAAGCGCTGGCCGGTTACAAGAAGATCACCGCTCCGTTTGACGGTGTGGTCACGGCGCGCGACACCGACGTCGGTGCGCTGATCAATTCAGGCGGCGGCTCGGGCCCGGCAATGTTCGTGGTCTCCGACATCACCAAGCTGCGCGTCTACATCAACGTGCCCCAGAACTACGTGCCCGCGATCAAGATCGGCGCCAAGGCCGCCATCGTGCTGCCGGAGTATCCGAACCGGACCTTCCAGGCGACGGTGGAGGCCTCCTCGCAGGCGGTTGACGTCGCCTCCGGCACGACGCGCATGCAGCTCGGTCTCGACAATTCCTCAGGCGAGCTGATGCCCGGCGGCTATGCTAGCGTGAAGCTCAGCCTGCAGCGCGACGCCGCGCCGCTCAGCATTCCCGCCAGTGCGCTGATCTTCAACGGCAGCGGCCTGCGCGTCGCAACCGTCGGTCCGGACGACAAGGTCCTGTTCAAGCCCGTGACCATCGCCCGCGATCTTGGCAAGGAGATCGAGCTCGCCTCGGGAATTGCAGCGGATGACCGCGTCATCACGGCACCACCGGACGGCCTCTCCGACGGCGACCAGGTCCGCGTGACCGGCGCCGGCGCCAAGGGCAAGCCCGCGACGGCGTCGGAGAAGCAGGCGCCGAAGGGGTAGCCTCGATTTCGTAGGTGGGCAAAGCGAAGCGTGCCCACCATCTCTCTGCGATCCTAAAAAAGATTGGTGGGCACGGCGCAAGAGCGCCTTTGCCCACCCTACGAGAGCTACGCCACCCTCCATTCCGGCACGCCATCTACCGTCATCGTGATCTCGCCGAGCGAACCCACCGGCGTGCGATCCATGTCGAGCAGATGCGCCAGCGTTGCCGCATCGCTCGCGGGAATCCGCGCCAGCGTGCGCCTATCGTTTTCCGTCCGCAGCATCACCACGCCATGCTCGACCTCGCCGCCGCGGCCGTAGAGCACCGTAAAGCTCTCCACCTTGCCCTTGCCTGAGACATCCGTGACGAACTCCGGCACCGCGCGCTTGTTGCTGTCCGCCGCCGCCTGCACGCTCGTCTCCTGTGCCAATGCTTCGCGCGGCGGCACCTTCGACACCACCAGCGCATGATGCTTGGTGACGAAACCGCCCTGGCCGTAGAGCAGGCCGAGCTTTGCGCCGTCGCGCACGCGCCGGACCATCGCGCAGGCCGCGTGCGTCATGTAGGTGTTGAGCGGCGCGCCGAAGAAGGTGAGGCCGCCAGTCACGGTCGGCTGCACGTCCGCACCTAGACCCAGCGTCCGCCGCGCCATCTTGGGCACGCACGGAAAGCAGCTATAGAGCTCGATCGCGTCGAACTTCCTGCCGTCGCCGCCGGCGAGATCCATCACGGCCTTCAAAACGGCGTTCTGCGGATGGCTCTCGTAAAACTGGTCGCGCAAGAGATAGTCGCGCGGCTCCTCGGCCGAGGCGCCGCCGAGCGGATAGACCAGTCTGTCATCGGCGATGCCGGCCGCACGCGCTTTGGCGAGGCTGGTCAGCAGCAGCGCGCCGCCCATGTTGACGCTCGGGTTGGCAACCATGAGCTTGTTGTAAGGCCACGCGATGAGACGGTTGTCCGCGGTGGGCGTCGTGATTTCGTCAGGCGTATAGCGCCGCTTCAGCCAGGCGTTGGGATTCTGCGCGGCGGCCTCGGAATAGCGTGACCATAGTGTACCCGACTCTGCCATCGCCTCGCGCGGCGTCTGTCCCCAATGGGCGGACGATGCCGCTTCGTAGAACGGATAGACGGTGACGGGGCGGAACACGCCGAGCTTCACGGCCAGCGGCTTCTGGAACGCCGCGCCGCGCTTCGGCTCCTCGACGTCATGGGCGAACGGGGTCCATGGCAGCTTTGCCCCGGCGCGCTCCGCCTTGGTCGCCGTCGACTGTGCCTCCGCGCCGCAAACCGCGGCGACGCTGCATTCGCCGCGCGCAATGCGCTTTGCTGCCTCGTGGATGTAGCGGATCGGGCTCTCGCCGCCGACCGGGCCGTAATAGCAATGCGAAGGCGTGATGCCGAGCCGTTGCGCCAGCAGCTGCTCCGGATCGCGATAGCGCCAGCTCAGGAAGTTGACGATATCGAGCGATTGCACCTCGTCGAGCAGCTTTGCGCCGGCATCTGCTTCCGCGCGCCGCAGCGCCTGTTCGAGCAGGTCGAGCGGCTCGAGGCCATCGGTGACCTCCTTGGGACGGTCGACGATCTCGCCGACGCCGACGATGACGGGGATGCGGTCTTCGGGGGTATGCTTCTTATCTGTCATGCTTCAATTCACGATGTCAGTTTTTTGTCATTGCGCGCGTAGCGAAGCAATCAGGGTCTTTCCGCGATGGTAGTCTGGATTGCTTCGCTGCGCTCGCAATGACGGTGTGTGGCAATCACTCCGCCACCAGCGCATTCATGTGCTCGACGGTTTCGGCAAACTCTTCCTTGAACTCCTGCACCACCGCACCGGCCGACTTCACGCTGTCGATCAGCCCGACGCCCTGGCCGACGAAGTAACTCACGAGATCGCGCGCCTTGGCGTTGCCGCCCGCCGCGGCGCGGTCGATCGAGTTGAAGGCGTCGCGGCTGACGATACTTTGCAGCGGCATCGGCAATGCGCCGGGGCTCTCGGCTGCGCGGTCCCAGGCGTCGGTCCAGACCGAACGAAGTTGCCGTGCCGGCTTTCCAGTGCGGCCCTTAGAGCGCACCGCATCGCGCGACGATGCCGCGATCATCTTCTCGCGAAAGATCTCCGTGGTCTCGGACTCGACGGTCGCAAGCCACACCGAGCCGGTCCAGGCGCCCGCGGCACCCATCGCCATGCAGGCCGCCATCTGTCGTCCCGTCATGATGCCGCCGGCCGCCAGCACCGGCACGTCGCGGATATTCTTGATCGCCTTGATCACCTCGGGCACCAGCACCATGGTCGAGACCTCGCCGCAATGGCCGCCAGCTTCGGTGCCCTGGACCACGAGGATATCGACGCCGGCCGCGACCTGGCGCAGCGCGTGCTCCTTGGCGCCGACCAGGGCCGCGACCGGCACGCCGTGCTTCCTGCCCATCTCGATCATGGCCTTCGGCGGCACGCCGAGCGCATTGGCGATCAGGCGGATCGGGTGGTTGAACGAGACCTCCAGCAGCTCCAGCGCGGTCCTGCCATCGAACGGCTGCGGCTGGTTGTCGGCGACCTCGGTGGTCGTGAGTTCGATGTCGTATTTCTTCAGGAGATTGCGCGTGTAGTTGCGGTGCTCCTGTGGCACGCGCGCCTCAAGGCTCTTCCAGGTGACGTCCTTCTCGCCCGCAGTCGAGATGTTTTCGGGGATCAGCACGTCGACGCCGTAAGGCTTGCCGTCAACGTGCTTGTCGATCCATCTCAGCTCGCGTTCGAGCGTATCCGGCGTGTGCACGGTCGCACCTAACACGCCAAACCCACCGGCGCGGCTGACAGCCGCGACGACATCGCGGCAATGGCTGAAGGCGAGCAGCGGGAAATCGATGCCCAGCATGTCGCAGATCGGCGATTTCATCGTTCTCTCCCGGCGGCCTCGCGTTGCTGTTGTCGCAATCTTGAGCGAAGGCTCATCGACGCTAGACCATCGTCTTGCGCTATGCCAATCCGGATTTGGCGGCGCATCTTGCGTGCACACGCCGTGTTGCGCGAAGCCGTACGCCCGGCTCGACAGATGCGGCTTCTCGTGATGGCCGTCCTCGGCAACGTCGGACGCATGACGCGGTCGCGAGGCCCGCGCCGGACGCAGGGCCGGCAGGGCTTGCCATCCGCCGTCCGCGGGCTAATTAATGCAGACGCATCTTTTTGCCGGAGCCCTCGCATGACCGACACCCCCGCCTACGTGCCGCCCAAGGTCTGGACCTGGAACAAGGAGAACGGCGGACAGTTCGCCAGCATCAACCGCCCGATCGCCGGTCCCACCCATGACAAGGAGCTGCCGGTCGGCAAGCATCCCTTCCAGCTCTATTCGCTGGCGACGCCGAACGGCGTCAAGGTCACCGTGATGCTGGAGGAGCTTCTGGCGCTCGGCCACAAGGGCGCGGAATACGACGCTTGGCTGATCAGAATCGGTAACGGCGACCAGTTCGGCAGCGGCTTTGTCGACATCAATCCGAATTCCAAGATCCCGGCGCTGATGGACCGCTCCGGCCCGGAGCCGATCCGGGTGTTCGAGTCCGGCTCTATCCTGTTCTACCTCGCCGAAAAGTTCGGCGCCTTCCTGCCGAAGGACATCAAGAGCCGCACTGAAGCGATGTCGTGGCTGTTCTGGCAGATGGGCAGCGCGCCCTATCTCGGCGGCGGCTTCGGCCATTTCTACGCTTACGCGCCGACCAAGATCGAATATGCCATCGACCGTTTCGCGATGGAAACCAAGCGCCAGCTCGACGTGCTCGACCGCCGGCTCGCCGACAACGAATATCTCGCCGGCAGCGAATACACCATCGCCGACATGGCGGTGTGGCCCTGGTACGGCGCGCTCGCCAAGGGGCTGGTCTACGGCGCCGGCGAATTCCTGTCCGTGCAGGACTACAAGCACGTGCAGCGCTGGACCGACCAGATCGCCAAGCGCCCGGCCGTCAAGCGCGGCCGCATGGTCAACCGTGTCTCCGGAGATCCCGCCAGCCAGCTTCACGAGCGGCATGACGCTAGCGATTTCGAGACCAAGACGCAGGACAAGATCGGCGAGGTGGCCGCGTCGTAGCCCCTTCGCCTCTCCCCGCGTGCGGGGAGAGGGGAAGAGAGGCAGTTGATCACGCCATGCTCAGCTCGTGGCGTCCCACCACCATCCAGTGCACCTCGTCCGGACCATCCGCGAAGCGGAGATGGCGCACGTCCTGATACATCTCCGCGAGCGGGGTCCAGTGCGAGATGCCGGTGGCGCCGTGCATCTGGATCGACTGGTCGATGATCTTGCAGGCGCGTTCCGGCACCATGGCCTTGACCATGGAGACCCAGACGCGAGCCTCCTTGTTGCCGAGCACGTCCATGGCCTTGGCGGCCTTCAGCACCATCAGCCGCATCGCCTCGATCTCGCAGCGCGCCTGCGCGATGATCTGCATGTTGCCGCCGAGATGGGCGATCTTCTTGCCGAAGGCTTCGCGGGTGAGGCCACGCTGCACCATCAAATCGAGCGCCTTCTCGGCCTTGCCGATAGTGCGCATGCAGTGATGGATGCGGCCCGGGCCTAGCCGAAGCTGCGAGATCTCGAAGCCGCGGCCTTCGCCGAGCAGAATGTTCTCCTTGGGCACGCGCACGTTGTTGAAGCGCATGTGCATGTGGCCGCGCGGCGCGTGGTCCTGGCCGAACACGTACATGGGACCGAGCACCTCGACGCCGGGCGTGTCGCGCGGCACCAGAATCTGCGACTGCTGCTTGCTCGGCGCCGCATCCGGGTTGGTCTTCACCATCACGATGAGGATCTTGCAGCGGGGATCGCCGACGCCGGAGATGTAATACTTCTCGCCGTTGATGACCCATTCGTCGCCGACGAGCTTTGCGCTCGTCGAGATGTTCTTGGCATCGGAGGAGGCGACGTTCGGCTCGGTCATGACATAGGCGGAGCGGATCTCGCCGTTCATCAGCGGCTTCAGCCACTTCTCCTTCTGCTCCTTGGTGCCGACGCGCTCCAGCACCTCCATGTTGCCGGTATCAGGCGCCGAGCAGTTCATGCTCTCCGATGCCAGTGGGCTCTTGCCGAGCTCGGATGCGATATAGGCGTAGTCGAGATTCTTCAGGCCCTGGCCGGTCTCGTCGTCGGGCAGGAAGAAGTTCCAGAGGCCTTCCTGCTTGGCCTTGTTCTTGGCCTTCTCCAGCACCTCGAGCTGCTTCGGCGTGAAGCTCCAGCGATCCTCTTTGCCTTCGCCGGCCTTGGCGAATTCGGTCGACATCGGCTCGACGGTGTCGCGGATGAACTTCCTGACGTGATCGTAGAGCGGCCGGACCTGGTCCGACATCCTGAGGTCGTTGAGCTCGTCGCCGGGATTGAGGGTGTAGTTGGTGGTGCGGGGAATATAGGTGTGTTTTGTCATTGTTCCTCCCGGGGTCGCTGAGATCGCGTTGCGCCGGAGAATAGTCGCAGCGTCGCCAAAGTGCGAGCGCGCTTTTTTTCAACGCGAGCCATGCCATGCGATGGAATATCGCGGACGTTTGAAATGTTGTTTGAATGGGCGGCATTCTCGCTGTCATCGCCCGACTTGATCGGGCGATCCAGTACTCCGAGGCGTATGTGATCTATCGAGAAGCTGCGGCGTACTGGATGCCCCCGTCAAGCCGGGGCATGACAGCGGTGGTTGCGGCCGGCCTAGCTTGCCATCCGGTGCATCGCGCAGATCTTGTTGCCGTCGAGGTCACGCAAATAGGCAATATAGAGGTTGACGCCCGGGCCTTGACGGATACCAGGAGGATCTTCGCAAGGAACGCCGCCGGCGGCGATGCCGGCCGTATGCCATGCATTGACCTGTTCCGGCGAGTTGGCGGCAAAGCCGATGGTGCCGCCATTCGCAGGCGTCGCCGCTTCGCCGTTGATCGGCTTTGTGACCGAGAACACGCCGGTCTTGGTAATGTAGAAGATGCGATGGCCGTCGACCCGCGCCGGCCGCACCTCGAGCGTGGACAGCAAATTGTCGTAGAAGGCCTTGGCCTTGTCGAGGTCGTTGGTGCCGATCATGACGTGTGAAAACATGTGCCCGTTCCCCTCATTATGAAAATCAAAACGCCGTATAACCGCCGTCGATCACGAACGTATCCGCCGTGTGGTACGACGAGGCCTTGCTCATCAGATACACCGCGATGCCGCCGAAGTCGCTGGCCTCGCCGAAGCGCCGCACCGGAATTCGCGGCATCACGTTGGCGACGAATTTCTCGTTGGCCATCAGGCCCGAGGTCATGTCGCTCTTGATCCAGCCCGGCAGGATCGCGTTCGCGGTGACGCCGTGACGCGCCAGCTCGACGCCGAGCGCACGCACCAGCGCGTTGATCGCGGCCTTGGTCGCGGCATAGTGCTCGTTGCGCGCGGTGCCGAAGATCGAGGCGAGGCTCGAAGTCGCCACCAGCCGGCCGAAGCGATCGCCGGCCTCGGCGCGCGCGGTCATGTGTTTTGCGGCAGCCTGGAACGCGTGGAACACGCCGTCGAGATTGGTCGCAAACATCGTGCGCCATTCTTCCTCGGTGCGTTCGATAAAGGAGCGCCGGCCGCCGCCGCCGATGCCGGCATTGGCGAAGCAGCCGTCGACCCGGCCGAATGTGTCGAGCGTGGCCTTCATCGCGGCATTGACCGAGGCCGGGTCGGTGACGTCGCAGACCCGCGTGTCGACCTTGCCTGATAGCCCGGCCAGGCTCGCGGCAGCGGCCTTGTTCTTGTCAGCATTCCGGCCCCAGATCGAGACGTTGCAGCCCTGGCCGGCGAGCGCCTGCGCGATGCCCAGCCCGATGCCGCCATTGCCGCCGGTGATCACGGCGACGCGTCCCGAAAGGTCGAAAAGGTTCATGGCGCGTTTCCTGTTTTTGCTTCGTGCGCATCAGCCGCTGCGCGCAAGATTGCTTGCTAGGCTCCGATCACCATGGACAAGACCGCGCCAAAAATCAAATATGCGCCCCGGCAAATCAATTCCGGTCTGCGAAACTGGCACAGGCCGCAACTCACGAGGAAACCATGCAGTTCAAACACGTCACGCTCGATCTCGATGGTTCGGTCGCGATCCTCAAGCTCGACCATCAGGAGGTGATGAACGCGGTCTCCGTGGACATGCTGGGCGGTCTCTCAGAAGCGCTCGACACGATCGAGGAGAAGAAGGACGAGGTGCGCTGCGTGGTGCTGACGGGCGCAGGGCGGGCGTTCTGCACCGGGGCGAATCTCCAGGGCCGCAACAACCAGTCGAAGAAGACCAAGGCCGGCCTGACGCTCGAGACCGGCTTCCATCCCTTCCTGCGCCGCATTCGCAATCTGCATTGCCCGATCGTGACCGCGGTCAACGGCCCGGCGGCCGGCGCCGGCATGAGCTTCGCGCTGCTCGGCGACATGATCCTGTGCGCGCGCTCGTCCTATTTCCTGCAAGCGTTCCGCCGCATCGGTCTGGTGCCGGATTGCGGCTCGACCTGGCTCTTGCCGCGGCTGATCGGCAAGGCACGCTCGATCGAATTGTCGTTGATGGGCGAGCGGCTCCCGGCCGAGAAGGCGCTGGAATGGGGCCTCGTCAACCGCGTCTATGATGACGGCGTGCTGATGGAGGAGGCGATGAAGCTTGCGCGCGACCTCGCCAGCGGCCCGACGGTCGCGCTGTCGCTGATCCGCAAGCTGTACTGGGACAGCCCCGAGAATTCCTTCGAGGATCAGCTCAATCTCGAATTTCAGTGCCAGCTCCGTGCCGGCGACACGGATGATTTCCGCGAAGGTGTTGGCGCCTTCCTGGAGAAGCGTCCGGCGCAGTTCAAGGGCAAATGATCGAGGCTGAGCTTTCCCGCAGCGTTGCGCGCTGGTGCGAGGGGGCCGCCGGCGTGACCGGCGCGGCCAAGCTGTCCGGCGGCGCCAGCCAGGAGACCTGGCGCTTCGACATCGTGCATCCCGACGGGCCGATCGGTGCGATCCTGCGCCGCTCGCCGAAGGGGTATGGCGCGGCGCCGACGCGCGCGGCAGGTCTCGGCGCGGAAGCGCAGCTGATGCAGCTTGCCTATGAGGCCGGCGTGCCGTCGCCGCGCGTGATGCATGTGCTCCCGCCGGACGACGATCTCGGCACCGGCTTCATCATGCAGCGGGTCGAGGGCGAAACCATCGCGCGCAAGATTCTGCGCGACGACGAGTTTGCGGCGGCGCGGCCGCGTCTCGCACGGCAGATCGGCGGCGTGCTCGCGAAGCTGCACGGGCTACCGCGGGACAAATTGCCCGAGCTGCGCAGCCGGTCCGCGACGGAGGAGATCTCTGAGTTCGAACGCGATTATCGCAGCCTGGACTGGCCCAAACCCGTCTTCGAGCTGGCGCTGCGCTGGCTCCGCGACCACGATCCGGGCCCTTCGGCCGAGACGACGCTGGTGCATGGCGATTTCCGCAACGGCAATCTCATCATTGGCGCCGACGGCGTGCGCGCGGTGCTGGACTGGGAGCTCGCCCATCTCGGCGATCCCATGGAGGATCTCGGCTGGGTTTGCGTCAACTCCTGGCGCTTTGGCGAGATCGACAAGCCGGTCGGCGGCTTTGGCTCGCGTGAGGAGCTGTTCGCCGGCTATGAGGCGGCTGGGCGGAAGGTCGATCCATCGCGTGTCAAATTCTGGGAAGTGATGGGCACGCTGCGCTGGGGCATCATGTGCGGCGGCATGATGCAGCGCTTTCGCGAAAGTCCGGACCATTCGATGGAACGCGCCATGATCGGCCGTCGCGCTTCCGAGACCGAGATCGATCTGTTGCGGCTGCTGGCGCCGCGGGGGAGTTGACCATGCAGGACGAGCCGACCCCGATCGAGCTGACGAAGTCGGTCGCCGATTTCCTCCGCAACGACATCGCGCCGCTGATCTCCGGCCACCAGGCCTTCAAGCTGCGCGTGGCCATCAACATCCTCGATCTCGTGACAAGGCAGTTGACGCGGGAGGAGGGGAGCGACGCCGCGGAGGTGGAGCGGCTGCGTGCTCTGCTCGGCATGGACGGCTCGGTGACCGATCTCAACCGCACGCTGGCCGAGCGCATCGCCAAGGGCGAGGTCGATCTAGCGACGCCCGGCCTTGCCGAGCATCTGTGGCAAACGACCATGGACAAGCTTGCGGTGGACCAGCCGAATTACGCGTCGTACAAACGCGAACTCTCGCGAAGCGGGTAGGCGGTACTACACTCTCTGCTGTCATCGCCCGCGAAGGCGGGCAATCCAGTATTCCAGAGGCGGCATTGATTGAGCCGAGAAGCCGCGGCGTACTGGATGCCCCGGTCCAGCCGGGGCATGACGGCGGTGATGAGCCGAGCGACCCTTCACTTCCCCACCCATTTCGGCGGCCGCTTCTCCGCAAACGCCTTCGGACCCTCGATGTAGTCCTGGGACGCAACCATCGCCTTCACGGCCGGATATTCCCGCTGCTCCTCGATCGCCTGCTCCAGCGACACGCCGAGGCCCTTCTGGATCGCCTGCTTTGACGCGCGGATCGACATCGGCGAATTCTTGGTGATCATCTCGGCCCAGCGCAGCGCGGCCGTGAGCGCTTCGCCCTGCGGCACCACCTCGTTGACGAATCCGAGTTCGAGACCCTCCTTGGCGCTGACATGACGCGCGGTGAGGATCATGCCCATGGCGCGCTTCAGCCCGATCTGGCGCGGCAGCCGGTGCAGGCCTCCGGCGAGTGCGGCCAGCCCGACGCGCGGCTCGGGCAAGGCGAAGGTCGCGTTCTCCGAGGCGATGATCAGGTCGCAGGCCAGCGCAATCTCGAAACCGCCGCCCATCGCCACGCCATTGACCGCGGCGATGATCGGCTTGTCGCAGTCGAAGCGCGCGGTGAGGCCGGCGAAGCCGCCCTTGTCCCAGCCCCGCTTGCCGCCGGCGGCCTGCCATTTCAGATCGTTGCCGGCGCAGAACGCCTTGTCGCCGCTACCGGTGACGATCGCGATCCACTGCTCGGGATCGGCGGAGAAATCGTCAAACACCTTGTTGAGCTCGAAATGCGCGTCGGTGTGCAGCGCGTTGTAGACCTCGGGCCGCGACAGCGTGACGATCGTGATCGGCCCCTTGCGTTCCACCTTGGAAAATTTCAGCTCCATCGTGCGCTCCCGCAGTTTCTCGTGAAGGAATATTGCCGGAATACTACCGCGCCTCCGCGCTGGAGCACCATCGAATTGCGCAATGCGCCTTGCGCATCTCACACGTCTCCCATTGCTTGACTTGGCGGCGCTCTTCTCACCTTAATCGTGCGAAGCAAAGCTGCGCCCAGCGCCTTAACGCAAAACGAAAAAATCATCCGGGAGAGAGCCGTGGATTTCTCGCTGCCTGCCGATCTCGTCGCCTATCTCACAGAGCTCGACCTTTTCATCGAACGCGAGATCAAGCCGCTGGAGGCGGTCGACGATAACATCCGCTTCTTCGATCACCGCCGCGAATGGGCGCGCACCGATTTCGAGAATGGCGGCCTGCCGCGCCACGAATGGGAGGCGCTGCTGCGCAAGGCCAAGGATCTCGCAGACGCCGCCGGTCATTTGCGTTTTGCGGTGCCGAAGCAATATGGCGGCAAGAATGGCTCCAACCTCTGGATGGCGGTCATCCGCGAGCACTTTGCCGCCAAGGGGCTCGGCCTGCACAACGACCTCCAGAACGAGCATTCCATCGTCGGCAACTTCCCCGTCGCCACCATGCTCGATCGCTACGGACGCGACGACCAGAAGGCGATGATCGACGGCTCGATCAAGGGCAAGTACCGCATCACCTTCGGCCTGACCGAGCCAAATCACGGCTCCGACGCCACCCATATGGAAGCGCGCGCGGTGCCCGCGACCCGTGACAACGTCAAGGGCTGGATCATCAACGGCGAGAAGATGTGGACGACCGGCATGCACGTCGCCACGCATTGCGCGCTGTTCGCGCGCACGTCAGGCAATGACGGCGATGCCCGCGGCATCACCTGCTTCCTGGTGCCGGCCACGAGCCATGGCGTGAAGATCGAAGAGTATATGTGGACCTTCAACATGCCGACCGATCATCCCCGCGTCAGCTTTACGGACGTGTTCGTGCCGGAGGATGCGCTGTTCGGCGAGGACGGTCGCGGCCTGTCGCTGGCGCAATGTTTTGTCCATCAAAACCGCATCCGGCAGGCAGCGAGTTCGTTGGGGGCAGCGGTCTACTGCATCAACGAGAGCGTGAAGTATGCGCGCGAGCGAAAACCGTTCGGCAAGGCGCTGGCCGAGAACCAGGCGATCCAATTCCCGCTGGTCGAGCTTGCGACGCAGGCCGAGATGCTGCGCCTGTTGATCCGCAAGACCGCCTGGGAAATGGACAAGCTCACCGAGGAGCAGATCGAGCGCACGCTCTCCGACCGCGTCTCGATGTGCAACTACTGGGCAAACCGCCTGTGTTGCGAGTCTGCCGACCGCGCCATGCAGGTTCACGGCGGCATGGGCTATTCACGCCACAAGCCGTTCGAGCACATTTACCGCCATCACCGCCGCTATCGCATCACCGAGGGCAGCGAGGAGATCCAGATCCGCAAGGTAGCGGGATTTTTGTTCGGCTATATGGGGCCGGGGAAGCATTGAGGGATTGTTGCGCGCAGTCTCTCCCCGGAGTCGTCCGGGCGAAGGCCGGGACCCATTACCCCACGGAGAAGTCGTTGCGCGAGACGGCAACTCCGAGTTTTCGCAAAACCCAATCCTGTGGCTATGGGTCCCGGCCTTCGCCGGGACGACGATGTGGCTGGAGTGGTGCTAATTCACCCTTCTATCCTTTCCCGCCCAATACGGCTCCCGCAACTGCCGTCGCAAAATCTTGCCTGAGGGATTGCGCGGCAGCGCCGGCAAAAACTCCACGCTCTTCGGCGTCTTGAAGCCGGCGATGCGCTCGCGCGTGAAGTTGATGATGTCGGTGGCGGTCGCCTGCTTGCCGGGCTTCATCACCACAACGGCCTTCACCGCCTCGCCCCATTTGTCGTCGGGTATGCCGATCACGGCAGCTTCCGCGACGTCGGGATGATCGCACAGCGCGCTCTCGACCTCGGCCGGGTAGATGTTTTCGCCCCCGGAGATGATCATGTCCTTGATGCGGTCGTGGATGTAGAGATAACCGTCTTCGTCCATGTAGCCGGCATCACCCGTGCGCAGCCAGCCGTCGCCGCGCAGCGTCGCGGCGGTCGCTTCCGGCAGGTTCCAGTAGCCGGCCATGTTGGAGCCCGAGCGCGTCGCGATCTCGCCGACCTCGCGCGGCGGCAGCGGCTTGCCGTCAACGTCTAGGATCGCGATCTCGACGCCCGGCAGCGCCTTGCCGGCCGAGCGCATCCGCTCCAAGCCCTCGATATGATCCTCCGGCGGCAGCGCGACGATGGTGCCGGTGGTCTCGGTCATGCCGTACATTTGCACGAACCCGCATTTGAAGATCTCGATGCATTCTTTCAGCAGCGCCGCCGGTATCGGCGAGGCGCCGTACAGCATGTATTTCAACCGGGAGAAATCGATTGTCTTCGCGCGCGGCTGCCGCACCACGAACTGCATCGCCGCCGGCACCATGAACAGCTTTGTGATGCCGGACTGCTCGAAGAAATCCAGCACCTTGGTCGGATCGAACTCGCGCGCGATCACGCCGCGGGCGCCGTGGTAGAGCCCCATCACGCCCCAGCCGGAGCCGCCGATATGGAAGATCGGCATCGCGACCAGCGACACGTCGTCGGTCGACCATCGGTTCCACTCCGGCTTGTCCTCGGCATTGCCTGTTTGCACCAGGTTGAGGAAGTTCGCATGCGACAGCATCGCGCCCTTCGGCTTGCCTGTCGTACCCGAGGTATAGAGCTGGATCGCGATGTCCTTAGTGTCGATCGGCACCTTGGGATCGTCGCCACTCTGTGCATCGCGCCAAGCTGTAAAATCCTGCCATTCCGGCGCGCCGCCTTCGGTGGTGATGACGCTGCGCACGCCCGGCAACTGGTCCTTGATCTGGCGGACCTGGGTGATGAACTCAGGTCCCACGAACAGCACCGGCGCTTTGCAGTCGCTCACGATGAAGGCGACCTCGGGGCCCGCGAGCCGCCAGTTCACCGGCGCCATCACCACGCCGGCCTTCATGGCACCCATCAGCAGCTCGAAATAGTTGTCGCTGTTCTTGCCGAGATAGGCGATGCGCTCGCCCTTGTTCACACCCATCGCGATCAGCGCATTGGCGACGCGATTCGTCTTGATGTCGAACTCGGCGAAGCTGGTGACACGACCTTCGAACTCGAAGGCGATGGCATTGCCGCGGCTCTTGGCGCGCTCGCGCACCATGTCGGCGAGGTCAGCCAATGGCTGTGTGGTGGACATGTCTCTCCCGTGACGTCTTGTTCTTATGCCGCGGAGTGTGGCGTCATCCGCGGGCGAAGACAAGATGGGAGAGGGTACGCCATGGCTTCAGCGTCGTCGTCTTGGCGAAAGCCAGGACCCATAGCCACAAAACGCAATTCGGCGAAGACTGGCCATGGCCAATCTTCGCCAAAGAACATTCGGTGATAATGGGTCCTGGCTTTCGCCAGGACGACTACGGAGAGAGCCTCAGCCCCGCTTCGCACGGTCCTTTTCATTCTGCGCCATGATGCTCTCGCGTGCGGTTTTCCAGTCGTCGTCGCTCCAGTCGCGGAGCTGGTAGAAATTGCCGCCCATCGCGAGCGCCTGCGCGCCGTCCATGGCGATGGTCTCGCCGCTGATCCAGTCGCAACCGCCGGAGATCAGGAACACGGCGACGTTCTGCAATTCCTCCATGGTGCCGACGCGGCCCATCGGGTTCATCGCCTTGGTGCGCGCGCCGGCTTCGTCACCGGGCTTGATGCGCTTGCTCATGCCCTCGGTCGGGATCTCACCCGGCGCGATCGTGTTCAGCCGGATGCCGTAGCGGCCCCATTCGGTGGCGAGCGACATCGTCATGGCATGGATCGCCGACTTGCTCATCGCCGACGGCACCACGTAAGGCGATCCGTTGCGTACCCAGGTCGTGGTGATCGAGACGACGTTGCCGGGCTGCTTCAACGCGATCCAGCGCTTGCCGACCGCCTGCGTCACGTAGAACGTGCCGTGCATGACGATGTTGGCGACGGCGTCAAAGCCGCGCGGCGACAGCTCCTCGCTGCGCGAGATGAAATTGCCGGCGGCGTTGTTGATGAGGTCGGTGAGGGGGCCGTCGCGAAAGATGGTCTCGATCATCTCCTCGACCGCGAGCGCGTTGCGGATGTCGACGCCGTGGCTGGTGACGCGGCCGCCATGCTCGGCCATCAGCTCGGTCGCGGTCTCGTCGCAGACGATCTTGCGCCGGCCGCAGATGTGGACTTCCGCGCCGAGCTGGAGAAAGCGCGCCGCCATCGACTTGCCGAGCCCGGTGCCGCCGCCGGTCACGAGGATGCGCCGCCCCGCCAGAAGATTTTCCTTGAACATGGCTGTTTCCCCCGTCGCGATTGTCGGTTAATTGATCGATTGACTAAATCCGGCCGCCGGCTTCCTGTAAAGCGGCACCGAACAAGAACAGCCGGGAACCAGGGGAGAATTCATCCATGGAAGAGCGCGTCTCGATCTCGATCTCGGAAGGCGTCGCCGACGTGCGCCTGGTGCGCGCGGACAAGATGAATGCGCTGGATCAGGCCATGTTCGAGGCCCTTGTGGCCGCAACGGATCGGCTTTCGAAGGAAAAAGGCGTGCGCGTCGTGGTGATGTCCGGCGAGGGCCGCGCCTTCTGTGCCGGTCTCGACATGGGGCGTTTTGCCGCCATGAAGGAAAAGGGGGGCAATGGAATTCCGGGTGGCGAAAATCGCGACCTCACCAAACGCACGCACGGCCAGGCGAATTTTGCGCAACAGGCCGTGTGGGGCTGGCGCCAGCTTCCGGTCCCCGTGATCGCGGCGATCCAGGGCGTCGCCTTCGGCGGCGGCTTCCAGCTCGCACTCGGCGCCGACATGCGCTTCCTCACGCCCGATGCGCGAATGTCGGTGATGGAAATCAAATGGGGTCTGGTACCCGACATGGCGGGCACGCCGATCCTGGCTTCGCTCGTGCGCGACGACATCTTGCGCGATCTCACCTACACCGGCCGCATCTTCTCCGCGCAGGAGGCGATGGCTTACGGTCTCGCCACGCGCATCTGCGACGACCCGCGCGCTGCCGCGCTCGACGTCGCGCGCGAGATCGCGGGAAAAAGCCCCGATGCGATCCGCGCCGCGAAACGCATGCTCAACAATCTCTCGGTCGATCCGGGCCCCGCGCTACTCGCCGAGTCCGTCGAGCAGCAGAAGTTGATCGGCAGCGCGAACCAGACCGAGGCGGTGCGTGCCAATCTCGAGAAGCGCGCGCCGAAGTTTGCGGATTAGCGCAGACCTCATCCCGAGGAGCCGCGAAGCGGCGTCTCGAGGGATGGGCCACGGGCTCTCATGGTTCGAGACGGCGCCTTGCGCCTCCTCACCATGAGGGGCAACTTCAACAACAAAGAAAAACAACAATGAGCGAAACCTCAAATTTCCTCGGCATCGTCTCCGGCGGGCGCAGCCGCTCCCATGCCGAGGTCGCTGATCGTGCCGACCGCATCGCGAGCGGTCTCAGCCAGATCGGCGTCAGGCAGGGCGATTGCGTCTGCATGCTGATGCGCAACGACATCGCCTTCATCGAAGCCGCCTATGCCGCCATGCGGCTGGGCGCCTACGGCGTGCCGATCAACTGGCACTTCAAGCCGGAGGAGATCAACTACATCCTGAACGACACCGGCACCTCCGTGCTGATCGGCCATGCCGACATGCTGCATGCCTTGCGCGATGCGATTCCCCAAGGCGTCACCGTGCTCAGCGTGCCGACGCCCCCGGAGATCCTGTCCAGCTACAAGATCGATCCCGATCATCTGAAGACGCCGGACTTCGCGATCGATTTCGAATCCTGGCTCGCAGAGCACCAGCCCTATGACGGCCCGGTCGTGCCGCAGCCCATGAACATGATCTACACCTCGGGCACGACAGGCCACCCCAAGGGCGTACGGCGCAACGCGCCGACGCCGGAGCAGGCGGCTGCCGGCGAGCGCATGCGCGCGATGATCTACGGGCTCAAGCCCGGCGCCCGCACGATCCTGCCGGGCCCGCTCTATCACTCCGCGCCGAACTCGTTCGGCATTCGCGCGGGAAAACTCGGCGGCGCACTGGTGCTGATGCCCCGCTTCGAGCCCGAGGAATTGCTCGAGCTGATCGAGCGCTACAAGATCGACACCATCTTCATGGTGCCGACCATGTTCATCCGCCTGATGAAGCTGCCGGAGGAGGTGCGCAAGCAATACGACGTCTCCTCGCTCCGCCACATCATTCACGCCGCAGCACCCTGTCCGGCGGACGTCAAGCGCGCCATGATCGAATGGTGGGGGCCGGTGATCTATGAATTCTACGGCTCGACCGAATCCAGCGCCGTCACCTTCGCGACCTCCGAGGACGCGCTGAGGAAGCCCGGCACCGTCGGCAGGATTTCGCCCGGCGCCGAGCTGCGCTTCATCGGTGAGGACGGACGCGTGCTGGGTGTAGGCGAGATCGGCGAGATCTACTCGCGCATGGCCGGGATGGCCGATTTCACCTACCACAACAAGCCGGAGAAGCGCGCCGAAATCGATCGCGACGGCTTCATCACCTCCGGCGACGTCGGCTATATCGACGAAGAGGGCTACGTCTTCATCTGCGACCGCAAGCGCGACATGGTGATCTCGGGCGGCGTCAACATCTATCCGGCCGAGATCGAGTCCGTGCTGCACGCGGTGCCCGGCGTGCATGATTGCGCGGTGTTCGGCATCCCCGATGCCGAGTTCGGCGAAGCGCTGATGGCGGTGGTCGAGCCGCAAGCCGGCGTTACGCTGGGTGCCGCCGAAATCCGCACCCGCCTGAAGGCCTCGCTTGCCGACTACAAGGTCCCAAAGCACATCGAGATCCGCACCGGGCTGCCGCGCGAAGACTCCGGCAAGATCTTCAAGCGGCGCCTGCGCGATCCCTATTGGGAGCAGGCGGGGCGGAAGATCTAGCGGTGCGTAGCCCGGGTGAGCGAAGCGATACCCGGGATAACAACCAGTAAGACCCGGATGTCGCTTCGCTCATCCGGGCTACACGAGCACGCGAATACGTGAGCGGCTTTATCGATCGCAACCTCGCGCATCGTGCTATACTCACGGGATCATTGACCTTCGGATCATCCCATGGCTCCCGTTTCCATCCTGCTAAACCTGCTCTGGATTCTCATTGGCGGCGCCTGGATGGCGCTCGGCTGGCTGGTCGCCGCGGTCATCATGGCGGTCACCATCATCGGCCTGCCCTGGGCGCGGGCGGCGTTCAATATCGCCGTCTACACGCTGATGCCGTTCGGCTCGCGGGCGGTCAGCCGCTATGAGGTCACCGGTGTCGAGGATGTCGGCACCGGCCCGCTCGGGGTGATCGGCAACATCATCTGGTTCGTGCTCGCCGGCTGGTGGTTGGCGCTCGGCCACCTCTTCACCGCCGTGGCCCTCGCGATCACCATCATCGGCATTCCCTTCGCCTGGGCCCACCTCAAGCTCGCCGGCATCGCGCTCTGGCCGATCGGCAAGGTGATCGTGCCGGCTTAAGGCAAACTCGTAGGATGGGTAGAGCGCCAGCGAAACCCATCAAACCGTCCGCTGATGACGAAGCATGATGGGTTTCGCAAGCGCTCAACCGATCCTGCGCGCTGATTCGAAGTGGACCACGACTGCTTTCAACGTGGCATAAGTATCCTGCCCCTCCGCAATGCGTCACATTTCATTGCAACTTTTTCCCGACTTCATTGTTGACGAGCGGGAGCGAACGCGGCCGCAACGTGCCGCGGCTGGCCCTTGGTTCATTCTTATCGGGAGGCGATTGCATGAAGTGGCTTTGCTTGATGGGCTTTGTGGCGGGGGCCATTGCTTTAACACCCACACCTTCTGCTTCGGCGATGCCCGTTGCCAAGCCGGACGCACTGGGCGCGTCTCAGACTGACACCATCGAGGTCAAGGGCGGCCACGGACATGGCGGTGGCCACGGGTGGGGTCATCGCGGCGGCCGTGGTCATCATTACGGCTGGGGCAGAGGCCGAGGCCATCACTATGGCTGGCGGCACCATCGCCACTGGTAAGCGTCACTATTGTCCCGAGATTGGAGTCGGGTGGCCGCTCAATGCTTCCGACCCACAATCCCTCGCGTTGCCCGACGGGCAAAACCCGCCACATGCAGGTCAATCGATCGGTTCTCCAATATTCTGATTGACCGAATTCGCTTCTTCGGGTAAACCGCAACTATTCCGGCCCGCTAAAAAGGGCGTTTCGCGATCGTCACGATACGTGAGCCGGGATGCGATGGACGCGGCAGCGCCGGCGCGTGACGAGATGGCAGGGCGGGCTACGCCTGTGAGCCATCGCGATCCGCGCGAACGACCCGGCGCGGTCACAGCGGTTCTTTTCGGCTTCGGTGGCGAGCACGCGCGAGCTTCCGGATGTCCGGGGAGGGACGTCCGCGGACGGCAAAAGCGTGTGGTCCTGACGCCCGGGGTCTGTGCGTCAAGGCTTGCGGTGATGTGCGGCCCGACCGGGTGGGCGCATCGATCATCTGCGAGGCGACGGGGGCAATAGTGCATCGCTGCCCGGCGAGAGCGCGCCATAAGCCGTAAACCATTGCGCAGGGAAGGCCGGGATGTTCCGGCATCACCTGTGGTTACCCCCGCGTGCGTCTTTCGCTTGCGGACCCTGGGTGCCAGCCGGCGCCCGGCCTTCCCTGCGCCCTTTTTTATCGATGAGGGCGAAACGACAGCAAAACTCGGGCCCGGCGCCGCGAGACCGCGGACGTGTGCGCGCGTCCGTCGGCAAGGCGCATTTCTCCCATGATAGGTGATGTTGCCGCGCCGCCCCCAACTTCATCTTGCGCTGCGGCAAAAAACTTGCACACTCGGCTGAGCCGGGCAGCCAAGCGAGCTCGAACAGCGGAGCGAGCCAATGTCCCTCCAGACCATATCATCCGACACCGCCGATCAGCGCCCCAACCGCCCCGAGGACGTCCAGGCGATGGAGGCGGACGCGCGGATGCGGGACGACATCCGCCTGCTCGGGCGCATTCTCGGCGACACGGTGCGCGACCAGGAGGGGCCTGAATTGTTCGATCTGGTCGAGCGCATCCGGCAGACCTCGATCCGATTCCACCGCGACGAGGACCGGCTCGCCCGCCGCGAGCTCGAGCAGATCCTCGACAGCATGTCGACCTCCGAGACGGTGCGGATCGTCCGCGCCTTCAGCTATTTCTCCCACCTCGCCAACATCGCCGAGGACCAGAACAACATCCGCCAGATGCGCGCCAACAAGGGCGGCGGCTCCGGCGTGCTGGCCGAGACGCTCGCCCATGCGAGGGCTGCGGGCATCGGTGCCGATGCCCTGCGCAACTTCTTCAAGAGCGCGCTGGTCAGCCCGGTTTTGACGGCGCATCCGACCGAGGTCCGCCGCAAGAGCACGATGGACCGCGAGATGGAGGTAGCTAGCCTGCTCGATCGTCGCGAGCGCGTCGCGCTGACGGCGGAGGAGGCCGCCGCCAGCGACGAGCAGCTCCGCCGCGAGGTGCTGACGCTGTGGCAGACCAATCTGCTGCGCCGGACCAAGCTCACCGTGCTCGACGAGGTCGCCAACGGCCTGTCGTTCTATGATTACACGTTTCTCCGCGAGGTGCCGCGGCTGGTCAACGCGCTGGAGGACCGGCTGGAGGAGGGCGGCGAGCAGGCGGCCGGCGAGCTCGCCTCGTTCCTGCGCATGGGCAGCTGGATCGGCGGCGACCGCGACGGCAATCCCTTCGTCACCGCCGACGTGATGCGCGGCACGCTGCGGCTGCAGTCGAGCCGGGTGATGCAGTTCTATCTGAATGAGCTGCACGTGCTCGGCTCGGAATTGTCGATCGCGGCCCATCTCGCCGACGTCTCCGAGGAGCTGCGCACGCTGGCGGAGCGCTCGCCCGATACCTCGCCGCACCGGAGCGGCGAGCCGTATCGTCTTGCGGTCTCTGGCATCTATGCGCGCCTGACTGCAACGGCCGAAATGCTTCAGGTCGAGATCACGCGCCGGCCGGTCGGCAAGGGCGCGCCGTATGACAGCGTCGGGGAGCTCAAGGCCGATCTCGACGTGCTGCACCGCTCTCTGATCTCCAACAACGCCGGCGTCATCGCCCGCGGCCGGCTGCGGCTGCTGCGCCGTGCGGTGGACTGCTTCGGCTTCCATCTGGCCCGGCTCGACATCCGCCAGAACTCGGCAGTGCACGAGCGCACCATCGCCGAGCTGATGGACGCCGCCAACCCCGGCATGTCCTATCTCGCGCTCGGCGAGGACGCGCGCATCTCCCTGCTCACCAACGAGCTGCGCTCGACGCGCTCGCTGGTGTCGCCATTCGTCAAATACAGCGACGAGACCATGGGCGAGCTCAACGTCTTCCATGCCGCCGCCGAGGCGCATGCGAAGTTCGGCTCGGACGCCATTCCCCAATGCATCATCTCGATGTGCAAGGGCATGTCCGACATGCTCGAGGTCGCGGTGCTCCTGAAGGAGGTCGGTCTCGTCCATCCCTCCGGGCGCAGCGCGATCAACATCGTGCCGCTGTTCGAAACCATCGAGGATCTGCAGGCGTCTTCCACCATCATGGACCGCATGCTCTCGCTGCATGATTACCGCCGGCTGGTCGACAGCCGCGGCAGCGTGCAGGAGGTCATGCTGGGCTATTCCGACTCGAACAAGGATGGCGGCTTCGTCACCTCGGGCTGGGAGCTCTACAAGGCCGAGATCGGCCTCGTCGACGTGTTCGAGCGCCACGGCGTGCGCCTACGCCTGTTCCATGGCCGCGGCGGTTCGGTCGGCCGCGGCGGCGGACCGAGCTATGATGCCATCATCGCCCAGCCCGGCGGCGCGGTGAACGGCCAGATCCGCATCACCGAGCAGGGCGAGATCATCTCGTCGAAATACTCCAACGCCGAAGTCGGCCGCAACAATCTGGAGATCCTGGCAGCCGCAACGCTGGAGGCGAGCCTGTTGCATCCGCGCCAGAGCGCGCCGCGCCGCGAATATCTGACCGCGATGGACGAGCTTTCAAGCCTCGCCTTCAAGGCCTATCGGGGCCTCGTCTACGAGACCGACGGCTTCGTCGATTATTTCTGGGCCTCGACGGTCATCAACGAGATCGCGACGCTCAACATCGGCAGCCGCCCGGCCTCGCGCAAGAAGACCCGCGCGATCGAGGATTTGCGGGCGATCCCCTGGGTGTTCTCCTGGGCGCAATGCCGCCTGATGCTGCCCGGCTGGTACGGCTTTGGTAGCGCGGTCGAGCAGTGGATCGCGGAGCATCCCGACAAGGGCATGCCGTTCCTCAAAGAGCTCTACAAGGAATGGCCGTTCTTCCGCATGCTGTTGTCGAACATGGACATGGTGCTGGCCAAGAGTTCGATCGCGATCGCCTCGCGCTATGCCGAGCTCGTGCCCGACGAGGCGCTCCGCGAAAAAATCTTCGGCCGCATCCGCCGCGAATGGCATTCCTGCATCGAGACGCTGCTGGACATCATGGGCCAGGACCGTCTGCTGCAAGGCAACCCGCTGCTGGAGCGCTCGGTGCGCCACCGCTTCCCCTATCTCGACCCGCTCAACCACGTGCAGGTCGAACTCTTGAAAGAGCACCGCGCGCAGAACCCGGACGAGCAGGTGCTGCGCGGGATCCAGCTGACGATCAACGGGATCTCGGCGGGATTGAGGAATACGGGGTAGAGACATGGTGAGTGGCGAGTGGAATCGATTCGCCACTCACCATTCGCTGCACTCAACAGAAATGCGCGCCCTGCGTCTCCACATACACCGCATAGAGCGACTGGCTCGCGGTCATGAACAGGCGGTTGCGCTTCTTGCCGCCGAAGCAGACGTTGGCGCAGGTCTCGGGCAACAGGATCTGCCCGATGCGCGCGCCGTCGTTTGGCGCGAACACCTGCACGCCGTCATAGCCGGGGCCGACCCAGCCGGCGCCGACCCAGATGTTGCCTTCGGTGTCGACGCGCAGGCCGTCGGGGAAGCCTGATTTGCCGTCGAGCGTCATGTCGATCAGCTTCTTCGGGTTCGAAAGCTTCGCCCCATCGATGTCGTACGACCACACCACGTTCTTGGCTTCAGGATAATGCGTGATGCCGGTGTCGCAGACATAGAGCTTCTTGTAGTCCTGACTAAAAGCGATGCCGTTCGGCTTGAACGGCTCGTCGGCCACCTTCGCGACCTGGCCGCTCTGCGGATCAATGCGATAAACCGCTTCCTTCTGATGGGGCTGCAGCGAGCCGGTATTGGCAAGCTTGCCCTCGTAGATACTGATCGCGCCGTAGCCGGGATCGGTGAACCAGATCGCCTTGTCGTTGGGATGCATCACCATGTCGTTGGGGCCGTTGAGCGGCTTGCCGCCGGCCTGCTCGGCCAGGGTCGTCACCGAACCGTCGTGCTCGTAGCGGACGAGCCGGGTGCGCTCGGCACTGAGCTGGCGCCCCTCGGTGTCGAACGAGTTGCCGTTGGCCTCGTTCGACGGCTTGTGGAACTGCTCGGAGATGTGGCCGTCGTCATCGAGGTAGCGCAGCTGCCGGTTGGCGGGGATGTCACTCCAGACCAGATATTGCCCTTGCGCATTCCACGCTGGCCCTTCCGCCCACAGGCAGCCGGTATAGAGCCGCTTGATTGCGGTGTTGCCGACCTTCGCCTTGAAGCGCTTGGGATCGATGGCAATGATGTCAGGATCGGGATAGCGCTGCGGCTCGGCATTGGCGCCGAAGTCGCGGGCGTCCGCGCGTGAGGCGAGCAGGGCGGATGCGGCAACGGTCGCGGCGCCCTTGAGGAGCGTGCGGCGGGCGAGGCCGCTGCCTGCAGTCGTGTCGTCGGAGTCGGTCAGCATTCTTGTCATGGTTTCCTCCCAAAGTTGTGTTGGGAGGAAATGATCCGCCAGCAATCGGGCGTAAAGCGGAGCGATCTCCGGACAAGGCAGCCGGAGATCGCAGAGCAGGAATGCCGGAAGTGCGGCTCGACGGGATCCTTACACGGGATCCCACGGGAAGATGTCGGCGGAGCGGTCGAGCTTGTAGAATGATCCCTTCAGCGCCGGCATGCCGTGTTCCGCGATCGATTGCGGCGTCCAGCCCTCGCTCCGGTGCACCGAGCGCAGCGGACGGTTCTGGCTGAACAGGAACAGCTCGTTCATGCGCGCGCCGAAGATCTGCCCGGACACGTCCTTGGCGGCATCGGAGAGCAGATAGGCGCAGACCGGCGCGATCTTCTCCGGGCCCATCTGCTTGATCTTCTCGACGCGCGCCTTCTCGGCTTCGGTCTCGGTCGGGATGGTCCCGATCATGCGGGTCCAGGCGAACGGCGAGACGCAGTTGGAGCGAACGTTGAAGCGGCCCATGTCGAGCGCAATAGACTTCGACAGGCCGACGATGCCGAGCTTGGCGGCGGCGTAATTGGCTTGTCCAAAGTTGCCGATCAGGCCGGAGGTCGAGGTGAAGTGCACGAACGAGCCGGACTCCTGCTCGCGAAAAATCCGCGCCGCGGCGTGGCTGACGTAGAACGAGCCCATCAAATGCACCTTGATGACGGCCTCGAACGCTTCCACGCTCATCTTGTGGAAGATCATGTCGCGCAGGATGCCGGCATTGTTGACCACGCCGTCGAGCCGGCCGAAATGATCGGTCGCGGTCTTCACGATCTTGCTGGCGGGGATGGCTTCGGCCACCGACTCGAAATTGGCGACGGCGGTGCCGCCGCGCTTCTTGATCTCCTCGACCACTTCCTCGGCGGGCGCGGCGCTGGTGCCAGCGCCGTCCGCGGCGACGCCGGGATCGTTGACGACGACCTTGGCGCCCTCGCCGGCGCAGAGCAGCGCGATTTCGCGCCCGATGCCGCGGCCTGCGCCGGTGACGATGATGACCTTGTCTTGCAGTGATTTCGTCATGTGGATTACCTCTCGTTCGTAAACACGATCGTGCCCGACGCGGCGAACATGCCGCCGACGCCGTGACACACCGAAATCTTCGCGTTGGCGACCTGCGCCGGCGCGATACCGCGCATCTGCCGCACGCTCTCCTGGAGCGCGTACATGCCGTACATGCCCGAATGCATGTAGCTCAGGCCGCCGCCATTGGTGTTGAGCGGCAGCTTGCCGCCGGGCCGCGTGTTGCCGTCGGCGATGAACTTTCCGGTCTCCTCGTGCGGCATGAAGCCGAGGTCGCCGAGGCCGAACAGCGGCAGATGCGCAAAGGCGTCGTAGATCATGAGATGGTCGACGTCCTTATGCGCGATGCCGGCCTCCTTGAAGGCGAGGGGCCCCGCGGTCTTGAACGCGCGCGAGGAGTTGAACGTCTCCATCTGGCTGACCATCGGCGTCTCCACGCTCTCGCCGGTGCCCATGATGTAGACGGGCTTGCGCGGAAAATCCCTGGCACGGTCCGCCGAGGTCAGGATCAGCGCACCGCCGCCGTCGGTGACGAGGCAGCATTGCAGCAGGCGGAACGGATAGGCGATCATGCGCGAGTTGAGGACGTCCGCGACCGTGATGGGATCCTTCATCATCGCGCGCGGATTCTTCGCCGCCCACTCCCGCTGCACCACTGCGACCGAGGCGAGCTGCTCGTGCGTGATGCCATAGGTCTTCATGAAGCGAAGCACGGGGATCGGGAACATGCTGGGCGGGCCGTAGACACCGAACGGCGCCTCGAACTGGCCTTGCAGGCTGTCGGCAGGAATCGAGCGCGGCGCCTTGCCGATCATCGACTTGCCGCTCTCGGCATGGGTGATCAGCACCGTCTTGCACAGGCCGGCCTCGATCGCTGCGGCGGCATGGCGGACGTGCAGCATGAAGGAGCAGCCGCCGACCGAGGTGCCGTCCACCCAGGTCGGCTTGATGCCGAGATAGTGGCAGACCTGCTGCGGCGTTTCGACGGCGGTGGCGAAACCATCGATGTCGGACAGCTTCAGCCCGGCATCGGCAATGGCATTGAGCGCCGCATCCGCGTGAAGCTGGAGCTGCGAGGCGTTGGGGATGACACCGAGCTCGGTGGTCTCGGCCGCGCCGACGACGGCAACCTGATTGCTGCGCATGGGCTTACCCCTTCGCCGGACGGAATACGGGAAGGGTGATCTTGTCGTCGAGCGCCTCGAAGGCCACCTCGAGCTTCATGTCGAGTTCGAGCGCCTCCGGTGTCTGCGGGCAGTCGATGATGTTGCTCATCATCCGCGGTCCCTCTTCGAGCTCGACTACCGCAATCGCGTAAGGCGGCGTGAAGCCGGGCGCGGCGGGACGGTGGTTGATCACGTAGCTGTAGAGAAAGCCCTTGCCGCTCGCCTTGAAGATGCTGACCTTGCGCGAGGCGCAGGACGGGCAGAACGGGCGCGGCGGGAAATAGACATGCGCACAGGCGTCGCAGCGCTGCAGGCGCAACTCGCCCGCCTTGGTGCCGTCCCAGAAATGCTGGGTCTCCGGCGTCGGTTTCGGTCGCGCGCGATGCGGTTCGGCCATCTCGGCAGGTCCTCCCAAGGCCAAGCGAAGCCCAGCTGTTGCGATCTTGATGCGACAATCGACCATGGCGCGTCAACGGTCCAGCAATGCGCATGCATGCCATCATGCGCACAATGCTTGTGTCGAAGTGAGGCAGCGCTATACATTGCGCGCAAATATTCCGTGAGACAGACATGCCCGATTTTTCGACACTGAAGAAGCTCGCCGAAGACCTCGAAAGCGGCCGCACCAGCTCCCGCAAGCTGGTCGAGGCTTGCATCGCCAAAATCGCCGATCCGGCCGGCGAGGGGCAGCGTACCTTCATCCATGTGGACAGGGACGCCGCGCTTGTGGCGGCGGATGCGATGGACGGTTTGCGCAAGGTGAAGGCGGCGCCGTCGCGCTACGCCGGTATCCCGGTCTCGATCAAGGATCTCTTCGACATCAAGGGCCAGGTGACGCGCGCCGGCTCCCGCGCGCTCGATGATTCCTCGCCGGCCGAGCAGGATGCCCCCACGGTAGCGCGGCTGCGCAAGGCCGGCTTCGTCGTGATCGGGCGCACCAACATGACCGAGTTCGCCTATTCCGGCATCGGCATCAATCCGCATTACGGCACGCCAAAGGGCGCCTGGAACCGGGCCGAGGGCCACGTGCCCGGCGGTTCGTCCTCGGGTGCCGCGGTGTCCGTGCTCGACGGCATGGCGCATGGCGCGCTCGGCACCGACACCGGCGGCTCCTGCCGGATTCCGGCGGCCTATAACGGCATCGTCGGCTACAAGCCGACGCAGCGGCGCGTGCCGCTCGACGGGGCTGTGCCGCTGTCGTTCTCGCTCGACAGCATCGGGCCGCTGGCACGATCGGTCAGTTGCTGTGCCATTCTCGATGCCGTGCTCGCCAACGAGCTGATCGGCCCGCTGAAGCCGCGACCTGTCAAGGGCATGCGGCTGGCGGTGCCGACCACGATCGCGCTCGATGACCTCGACGCGGCTGTGGCCGGGACATTCGAGCGTGCGCTCAAGAGCCTTGCCGATCACGGCGCGATCATCGAGCGCATGGAGATGGCCGAATTCCACGACATCGGACCGATGAACGCCAAGGGCGGCTTTGCGGCTTCCGAAAGCTACGCCTGGCACCGCTACCTCCTCACATCCAAGGGTGACGTCTACGATCCCCGAGTCTCCGTGCGCATCATGCGCGGCGAGGCGCAGAGCGCGGCGGACTACATCGATCTTCTCCACGAGCGCCGCTCGCTGATCGCCCGCGTCAATGCGCGGATCGCGCCCTATGACGCGCTGGTGCTGCCGACCACCGCCAACACGCCGCCGAAAATCGCCGATCTCGCCGACGACAAGGAGTTCACCAGGGAAAACCTGCGGGCGCTCCGCAATTGCACCCTGATCAACATGATCGACGGTTGCGCCATCTCGCTGCCGGCGCATCGCGAGGGCGAAATTCCCGTCGGCCTGATGCTGGCGGGCGCGGGCGGATCGGACCGCTGTATCTTCGAGCTTGCTGCCGGCATGGAGGCCGTAATTCGTGTTTGACCTGACCTTCACCGTTGACACCCAGGACACCACCACGCCGCTGACGCTGGCGATCGACCAGATGGTCATCGCCGGCTGGACCGGCCGCGATCCGGTCGCGCGCGACAAGCACATTGCCGAGCTGCAGGAGATGGGTATCGCGCCGCCGGCCTCGACGCCGATCTACTACCGTGCCTCGGCGCGGCGGCTGACGCAGGAGGACAGCATCGAATGCACCGGCGGCGATTCCTCCGGCGAGGTCGAGTTCGTGCTGATCGGCTGGCAGGGTCGCATTTTCGTCGGCTGCGGTTCCGACCACACCGACCGCAAGGTCGAAGCCTACAACGTCACGGTGTCCAAGCAGATGTGCGACAAGCCGATCGCATCCACCGTGTGGGAGCTCGAGGACGTCATCGGCCATTGGGACAGGATGATCCTGCGCTCCTGGGCCACGATCAAGGGCGAGCGCGTGCTCTACCAGGAGGGCACGCTCGACGCGATGCTGCCGGTCGTCGACCTCATCGCGCGTGGCTTCGACGGTGGGAAATTCCCCGACGGCTGCGCCATGTTCGGCGGTACGTTTGCGGCGAAGGGCGGCATCCGTCCCGCCGATCGCTTCGATTTCGAGCTGGAGGACCCCGTGCTGAAGCGCACGATCAAGCACGGCTATGACGTGGTGACGCTGCCGGTGCGGGGCTAAAGTCTCTCCTTCGTCATTGCGAGGAGCTCTTGCGACAAAGCAATCCAGACTGGTTCCGCGGAGGAATTCTGGATTGCTTTGCTCCGCTCGCAATGACGGGGAGAGAGACGGAAATCGGGTGGTAGAGGACGGGGCGGTCCTGCGAAGGTCAGAGAGCCATGACAGCAACAGCACGCAAATCGCCTCAATCCCCGTCAGCGGATACTGCCGCCCATGTCGATGCCCTCGACTGGCCGCAAATCACCGGCGAGCTCGACACCCACGGCTCCGCCGTCCTGAAGGGCCTGCTCACGCCGGAGCAGTGCCGCGCCGTCGCCGCGCTCTATCCCGACGACACCAACTTCCGCAGCCGTATCGTCATGGGCCGCCACGGCTTTGGCCGCGGCGAATACAAATATTTCTCCTATCCGCTGCCCGATCTGATCGCGCAGTTGCGCCCGGCGCTCTACGCGCATCTCCAGGGCGTCGCCAATCGCTGGAACGAGGCGATGGGGATCGACATTCGCTATCCCGCCACTCACGCCGCGTTCCTGAAACGATGCCACGAGGCAGGCCAAACGCGGCCGACGCCGCTGCTGTTGCAATATGAGGCCGGCGATTTCAACTGCCTGCATCAGGATCTCTATGGCGAGCACGTGTTCCCGCTCCAGGTCGCGATCCTCTTGTCCGAGCCGGGACGCGATTTCACCGGCGGCGAGTTCGTGCTGACCGAGCAACGCCCGCGCATGCAGTCCCGCGCCGAAGTGGTTCCGCTCGCGCAGGGCGACGCCGTTGCCTTCGCTGTGCATCATCGTCCAGTGCAGGGGACACGCGGCACCTACCGCGTTAATCTCCGCCATGGCGTCAGCCGGATTCGCTCTGGCCAGCGCTACACGCTGGGTGTGATCTTTCACGATGCGAAATAAACGCTGCCGCTGATGGGGGATTTGTTCGATAATGTCGCCGAAGCTCAGCCGTCGCGCGAGAAGATCGCCGACGGCGCCGTGCTGCTGCGCGGCTTCGTCAAGCCGATCGAAAGCGAGTTGATCGATGCGGTGCGCGCCATCGTGGCGCAGTCGCCGTTCCGGCGCATGACCACGCCCGGCGGGCATCTGATGTCGGTCGCCATGACCAATTGCGGCGAGCGCGGCTGGATCACCGATCATACCGGCTATCGCTATGATCCCATCGACCCGCGGACCGGGGCGCCGTGGCCGGCGATGCCACCCGTGCTCCGCGATCTCGCCCGCCGCGCGGCGGACCAGGGCGGCTTTACTGGCTTTGCGCCCGATGCCTGCCTCGTCAACCGCTATGAGCCTGGCACGCGGCTGTCGCTGCATCAGGACAAGGACGAGCTGGATTATTCGGCGCCGATCGTCTCGGTCTCGCTTGGGCTACCTGCGACCTTCCTGTTCGGCGGCCTGGCACGCAACGACAAGCCGCGCCGGTTCCGGCTCGTCCATGGCGATGTCGTGGTCTGGGGCGGGGCTAGCAGGCTCGCCTATCATGGCGTCGCGCCGCTCGCCGATGGTGAACATGCGTTGCTCGGGCCTAAGCGGATCAATCTGACGTTTCGCAGGACGCGCTGATCTTCCTTCTCCCCTTTTGGGAGAAGGTGCCTTCCCGAAAGGGAAGGCGGATGAGGGGTCTCCATCCGCGGAGACAGCCCCTCATCCGTCTCGCCGCCGCTGCGCGTCAGCGATCCACCTTCTCCCGCAAGGGGAGAAGGAAAGAGTTCCGGAACGACGATGCTTCGTTTACGGCTTCGGCGGGTGGATGAATGCCCACGGGCTCACTTCCGAATCCCGCGTCACTTCCACCGAGATCAGATACGGCCCGCCATGGGCGAGCGCCTTCTCCATCGCCGCCTTGAACTGGTCAGGCGCGGTGACGCGCGCGGATGCGACGCCAAAGGACTCCGCCAGCTTGACGAAATCCGGATTGACCAGATCGGACGCCACCACGCGGCCGTCGAAGCGCTCGCGCTGGTCGCGGCGGACATTGCCATAGGCGTTGTTGTTGAACACCAGCGTCACCACGCCGATGTTGAACTGCACGGCGGTGGCGAGCTCCTGCACGCCGAACATGAAGCCGCCGTCGCCAGTGATCGCCACCACCGGCTTGTCGGGATTGGCGACCTTGGCGCCGAGCGCGGTCGGGAAGCCCGAGCCGAGCGTGCCCTGATAGCCGGATGTGATGAAGGTGCGCGGCTCGTAGATCGGGAAGCCGTACCAGGAGGCGAAGCCGAACTGCGACAATTCATCGGTCACGATCGCGTTCGCCGGCAGCACCTCGCGCAGGATGTTGAGATACGCCATTTGCGGCTGGATGCGTTGGATCTCGGCGTGCGCTGTCGCAGTGGCCTCGCGGATCGCTCCCCGCCGGCCGCTGGTCCTGGCATAGCCGGCCTTCTTCACGGCTGCGACCAGATCGGCGGTGCCGGCTTTGGCATCGGCGACGATAGCGACATCGGAGGCGAGCCGGCGCATCTCGGCCGGATCGATATCGACACGAATGGATTTCAGCCCCTTCGGCTGATACGGCCAGCGGAAGCCCGATGCCGGCAGTTCGGCGCGCGTGCCGATTGCGATCATCAAATCGGTTGTCGGCCACAGCTTGTAAGCTGCCGCCATGGTCAGGCCGAGCTCATGCGCGTTGGAGACGATGCCGCGGCCGCTGCGGAAGGCGACAACAGGGGCGTCGATCATCTCGGCGAGTTCGAGAATCTCCTCGCGCGCCTCGATCGCGCCGCTGCCGACGAAGATCATCGGCGCCTTGCTGTTCCTGATCAGCGCGGCCGCTTGCTTGATCATGTCAGGGTCGGGCTGCGGCGCGGGCAGCGGCTCCAGCACTTGCGCAGCCGCGGTGTCGGCGCGCTGGGTGAAGACGTCCCAGGGCATCTCGACCGAAGCGGGGCCACGCCGTCCGGACGTCATCTCCTGGAAGGCGCGCGCGACGGTGGTCGGCGCGTTGCCGGGATATTCGATCCGGTCCGCCCATTTCACATAGGTGCGTAAGGTCGCGAGCTGGTCCGGCATCTCATGCAGATGGCCGCGGCCCTTGCCGAGAAATTGCGTCGGCACCTGGCCGGTGACGCACAGCACCGGCTCGTTGCAGCCGAAGGCGGTGAGCAGCGCGGCGCTGGCGTTGAGCACGCCGGGGCCGGGCACCACGCTGAACACGCCGGGCCTGCCGCTGGAACGGGCATAGCCGAACGCCATGTAGCCGCAGGCCTGCTCGTGCCGCGCGCCGATCACCTTGAGCTGGGCCTGGTGGAAGGCGTCGAACAGGCCGTAGACCTGCGCGCCGGGCAGGCCGAACACGGTGTCAACGCCATGAGCGACAAGGCCGCTTACGATCGCTTCGCCGCCGGTGAGGGTGGTCATGGCATTATTCCATTTCAATCGGTGTTCAGGCTTCGTTGACGACGCCGTTTCGCAAGGTCCCGATGCCATCGGCCGCGACTTCGATAACATCGCCCGGCTTCAGATAGCGCGGCGGATCGAACCGCGCGCCGGCGCCGGTCGGCGTGCCCGTGACGATGATATCGCCGGGAACGAGCGTCGCGAAGGTCGAGATATAGCTGATGAGATAGCGGAACGGAAACATCAATCGGCTGGTGCGGTCGTCCTGCCGCAGCTCGCCATTGACGTGCGTGGTGAGGCGGATGTCGGCGACCTGCGATTCCTGCGTGTAGGGCACCAGCCACGGGCCGAGGCTGCCGCTGGAATCGAAGTTCTTGCCCTGCGTGACGTTGAACTTGGCATGGCGCAGCCAGTCGCGCACCGAGCCTTCATTGCAGAGCGTCAGCGCGGCGACGTGATCGAGCGCCGAACTTTCCGGAATGTGCCGGCCTTGCTTGCCAATCACCAGCACGATCTCGCCCTCATAGTCGAGCTGCGCGGAGGCGCGCGGGCGCACCAGCGGCGTGTCGTGGCCGACGAAGGAGCGCGGCGAGCGCATGAACATGCTCGGATATTTCGGCGCGTCCTGGCCGTCCTTGTACTCGGCATTGCGGTCGGGATAATTGACGCCGATGCAGATGATCTTTTCCGGCGCGGGCACCGGTGGCAGCCAGATGATGTCACCGAGCGCGTGATCGGGCGTGCGGCCGGCGGCCTCTTCGGCGAGGCTCGCGAGCTTTCCTGCGGCGATCACCTCGCGCAGCGTCGGATAATCCTTGGCGTGGCGCGCGGAGAGATCGACAATGCCGCCGTCGACGACGGCGCCGTAGCTGACGGCGCCGTTGACGGAATAGGTGGCGAGGCGAGGGAGATTCATTGCTTAATCCGCCACCAGCACGTCGGCCACGAACTTCGGTTCACGCACGGTCTGCCCGGAGAACGGCGAGCCCTGCTCGAACCAGGAGCGCGGGGCGGGCGCGCCCCACAATGTCTGGCGGCGCGGATCGCGCAGCGACCAGCGCAGCGGCTCGTGGTCGTGATCGCCGGTGAAATAGTCGCTGGTGTAGAGCTCGAGACGGTGTCCATCGGGGTCGCGGACGTAGAGAAAGAATGCGTTCGAGATGCCGTGGCGCCCGGGGCCACGCTCGATGTTCTTCACGAAGCCCTGCGAGGCCATGACGTCGCAGAGGTGGATGATGTTCATCGCCGTCGGCGTCCAGTAGGCGAAGTGGTGCAGCCGCGGGCCCTTGCCGTTGGTGATGGCGAAATCGTGGACATTGCCCTTGCGATGCATCCAGGCCGCGGCTATGCGCCCGTTCGGCCCGTCCTCCTCGGCGTATTCGGTGAGGCGAAAGCCGAGCCGGGCATAGAATTCGACGGTGTCCTGCACCTCGGCGGCGAACACGTTGAAATGGTCGAGCCGCTGCGGGTGGCAGCCCCTGTAGAGATCGTAGCGGCGCAGCAGATGCGGCCGCCGGTCCATCGACGCATACAGCTCGATCTGGAAGCCGAAGGGGTCGGTGAACTGCAGCGTGCGGCCCTGGAACGGTTGATCGACGAAGGCGTAGCCAAGGCCGTTCTCGGACAGGAACTTCGCGGCCTTGTCGAGATCCCCGTCATTGCCGACTTTGAAGCCGAGGCGGTTGCAGGCAGGCGCCGCCGCCTTGCGCAACACCAACGAGTGATGCTGGTGCTCCTCGGCGGCGCGCAAGTAGACGACCTTGTCGTCGGCGTCCTCGACATGCAGGCCGACAACGCTTTCATAGAACTCGCGGCTGAGCTTCAGGTCGGTGACGTCCAGCACGGCGTGGCTGGAGCGGATGATGTTGAACGGCGGCTCGAAGATATGTTGCGGTACGGGCATTGCGTTTCCCCTCTCTAGACCCAGCCATTCCTCGTTGGCGCTCCGCGCGCCGAGGAACCGCGGGCGTTAGATTCCCAGCTTCTGAATCTTATGCGTGCCCCGCGCCAGCGAGACGTGCTTGGTTTCCATGTAGAAATCGAACGAGTAATCGCCGCCGTCGCGGCCGATGCCGGAGGCCTTCATGCCGCCGAACGGCGTCGGCAGATGGCGGACGTTTTCCGAGTTCAGCCAGATCATGCCGGCTTCCAGCGCATCCGCGACACGCAACGCGCGGCCGACATCGTTGGTCCAGACATAGCCGGTCAGGCCGTAGCGGATGTCGTTGGCGATCTCGATCGCGTCTGCTTCGTCCTTGAAGGGCAGCACGGTGAGGAAGGGGCCGAACACCTCTTCCTGCGCCACGCGCATCTTGCCGTGTGCGCCGGTCACCAGGGTCGGCTCGACATAATATCCGCCGCCCGGGCCATCATAGGCCTTGCCGCCGACGGCAATCGTCGCGCCGTCCTGGCGTGCGACGTCGAAATAGGAGCAGACCTTCGCGAGATGACGTTCGTGGATCAGCGGCCCGATCTCGGTGGCGGGATCGAGGGGATGGCCGACCTTCAGCGCTTTCACCCGTGCGGTCAGCTTTTCGACGAATTTTTCGGCGATGCCGGCCTGGATCAGCAAGCGGCTCGACGACGTGCAGCGCTCGCCGTTGAGCGAGTAGATCATGAACACGACCGCATCGAGCGCGCGGTCGAGATCGGCGTCGTCGAACACGATCACCGGGTTCTTGCCGCCGAGTTCGAAATGCACGCGCTTCAAGGTCGGCGCGCCCTGAACCATGATCGCCGAGCCCGTCGAACTTTCGCCGACGAAGCCGATCGCCTTGATGGCGGGATGCTCGGTCAATGCCTTGCCGGCCTCTTCGCCAAAACCGTGGACGGTGTTGAGCACGCCGTCGGGCACGCCGGCTTCCTTGACGAGCTTCGCGAGGATAGCCGCCGTGACCGGCGACCACTCCGCCGGCTTGTGCACGACGGTGCAGCCGGCCGCGAGGGCAGGGGCGATCTTCCAGGTCGAGAGCATGAACGGCGTATTCCACGGCGTGATCACGCCGACCGGGCCGATCGGCACGCGCGTCGAGACGTTCCAATGCTCGTCGCTCGGTGTGTTCTGGCCGTCGCGCGCCTCGCCGCATCGATCGGCGAAGAAGCGGAAATTCTCGGCGGCGCGGATCGCGGCCTTGGCCATGAAGCGATAGGCCTGGCCGGTGTCGATGCATTCGAGCACCGCGATGTCCTCGGCATTGTCCTCGATGGCGTCGGCCACGCGATGCAGCAGCTTCTTCCGCATCGCCGGCCCCATGTCGCGCCAGGATTTGAAGGCGAGTGCGGCAGCGGTGGCGGCGCGATCGACATCCTCGGCATTGCCGCGGGCGACGCTCGCCAGCGTCGCGCCGTCGACCGGCGATTTCGTCTCGAACGTCTCGCCGGAGATCGACGGCACGATCTTGCCGTCGATCATGTGGCCGATACCGTCGGCACGCAGCGTCTTCAGCAGCGGTGCGATGCGGTCGCGATTGGCCTGGAATACGTCGGTTTTCGGCGTGGGCTTATCCATAGGCGGCCTCCGCTTTCAGGGCGTCGTGGATGTTGTTGCGCTTCCAGCTCGTATCCTTGTCGTTGATCTGCATGTCGAACGAGAGCGCGAATTTCGAGCTTGCGAAGACGGGATCAAGATGGCGGGAGAGCGCCTGGAAGATTTGTTCGCCGGCTTTCTTGCGGGTTGGCAGATCGCGGCCTTCGCCGATGCGCAGCACCATGTCGAGAAAGCCGTAATCCTGCCGCGCGTCCGCAATCGCATAATGCTCGCATTTGACAGCGCGGACGCGGATGCCGCCGAGCGGGAAGATGCCGGTCTCGACCGCCGCCTTGCGCACCACCTCGCACGCCGCGCCAATGTCGAGGCGGTCGTCGAGATTGGCCGAATATTCGATCGTGAAATGCGGCATCGCGGTTTCACTCCCTGTCTTTTTGGTCGTCTAAGCGAAGTAGCAGCTCACCGAGCCGTAGGCGCCATAATCGGCTTGAATTGTGTCGCCCTTGCGGGTCTCGATCGGACGGATGAAGGAGCCGGCGAGCACGATTTGCCCGGGCTCGAGCGCAAGGCCGAGCGGTGCGATCTTGTTGGTGAGCCAGGCGACTGCAGTCGCGGGATGATTGAGCACGCCGGCGGCAAGGCCGGTCTCTTCCAGCTGGCCGTTCTTGAAACAGAGCGCGCCGATCCAGCGCAGGTCCGCGTCCAGCGGGCGGATCGGCCGTCCGCCGAGCACGATGCCGGCATTGGCCGCGTTGTCGGCAATGGTGTCGAAGATCTTTCGGGTCGCCTTGGTCTGGGGATCGACGCGCTCGATGCGCGTGTCCAGAATCTCCAGCGCCGGCACGACGAAGTCGGTGGCGTTGAGCACGTCGAACAGCGTGCAGTCGGGGCCCGCGAGGCGCTTGCTCATGACGAAGGCGAGCTCGGCTTCCACGCGCGTCGCGATGAAGCGCTCCGTCGGGACGAGGCCACCATCGGCGAAGAACATGTCGTCGAGCAATACGCCGGAATCCGGCTCGTTGATGCCAAGCGCGCTCTGCATCGCCTTCGAGGTCAGGCCGATCTTGTGTCCCCGGACGATGCGCCCCTCGGCGACCTTGACGTCGACCCAGGCCTTCTGAATCGCGTAGGCGTCAGCGATGCTGATGTCGGGAAAGTCCTGCGAGAGCTGCCGGATCTGCGTACGGGTCTTTTCCGCCTGGTGCAGACGGTTCGCGCAAGCTCGGATATCGTCGTTTGAAAGCGCCATGTGTAATCTTACAAATCGTCGTGCCGGAAGATGCTTAACATGTTAAGTGAATGCGTCAATCGCAAATTGGCTTGCTGCACTGCAAACGTTTCGCGGCTTGAAAGGGCGTCATGACGAAGAGACCGGCTGATCCTGCGAACGGAAGTGAGCCCGCCGTGCGGCAGGTGCCGATGCGCGACTTCTCGCGTTCGCTGCCGATGTCGTTGCTGCGGGCACGCGAGGCGGTGATGCGGCAATTCCGTCCCTCGCTGCGCACGCATGGCCTGACCGAGCAGCAATGGCGCATCCTGCGCGCGCTCGCGGCGATCGACACGGTCGAGGTCACGGAACTCGCGCGCACCGCGTTCCTGCTCGGCCCGAGCCTGTCGCGCATCCTGCGTGATCTCGAGGCGCGCAATCTGATCGAGCGCAAGACCGCCAAGGCGGACCAGCGCCGCAGCATGGTCTCGATCTCGGAAAAGGGCGTGAAGCTGATGGCTTCCGTCGCGCCGTCCTCCGAAGCGATTTATGCCGAAATCACGCGCCGCTTTGGCGCACGCAAGCTCGTCGAATTGCAGGAGATGCTCAGCGAGCTCGAACAAAGTCTCGCAGGGCTCGGCGCGGGCGAGGAGGCAAGTGCCGAGGAGTGAAAGCAGATATGCGCGAGCGCGCGGCAACAATCATGGACATCGCCGCATTTTTTCGCTCAAAGTGCCCCGCAGCCGATGCGCAAAAATCGGCGCGCCGGGACGGATTGCGCCGCCTTTGCCAGTGACAGCTTGCGTCATCGCGAGCGTAGCGCGGCGGTCGGGTTCGCGCTAATAACGGCATCGTGCTGTCGCGGCGCTCGTCATGGTGACGAAGGTCCAAAACAAAGAAGGAAGGCAACGTGGCGAACAAGGTCAAGGAAATCTGGAAGTCGGGCAAGGCCGTGGTCAACGCGTGGCTCGCGATTCCCTCCGGCTTCTCGGCCGAGATGATCGCGCAATGCGGCTTCGACAGCGTCACCGTCGACATGCAGCACGGCGTGCAGGATTATCTGTCGATGGTGCAGTGCTTCCAGGCGATGGACAAGCATCCGATCACGCCGATGGTCCGCGTGCCCTGGAACGAGCCCGGCATCATCGGCAAGGTGCTCGATGGCGGCGCCTATGGCGTGATCTGCCCGATGGTCAACACGCCGCAGGAAGCCAGGAACCTCGTCTCCTATGCCAAGTACCCGCCGAAGGGCGTCCGCTCCAACGGCCCGATCCGCGCCGGCATGTACGGCACCGCGGGCTCCTACCAGAAGACGGCCAACGACGACATCGTGCTGCTGCCGATGATGGAGACCAAAACCGCGGTCGAGAACATGGAAGCGATCTTCGACGTCGAAGGCATCGACGGCGTCTATATCGGCCCGTCCGACCTCGGCTTCTCCTACGGCCTCGAACCGAAGCTCGATCGCACCGAGCCCGAGATCCTTGCGATCTACGAGAAGATCATCAAGGAGTGCGGCAAGCGCGGCCTCAATCCGGGCATCCATTGCAGCGGCGCCGAAGGTGCCGCGCGCGCCATCAACATGGGCTTCAAGCTGGTGACGCTCTCGAACGAGGTCGGCCTGATGACGACCTACGCCAAGATGCAGGTCAACGCCACCCGGAAGGATTCCGGCGGCAAGGCCTGAGAACTCGCGAATGGCGATGGGGAGTAGCGAATGAGCTGCTCCCCTTTTCCATTCGCCACTCGCTACTCACTATTCGTCTGAAGGAGACCTCCCATGACCATCAGCCCCGTCATTCGCCTGCATCCCGATGATGGCGTGCTGATCGCGCGCGCGAGCTTGCCGCCGGGAACATTGGTGGCCGACGGCGTGACGACGGTCGAGCGCATTCCTTCCGGCCACAAGGTCGCGATCAAGCCGATCGCATTGGGCGAGCCGGTGATACGCTACGGCCAGATCATCGGCTTTGCGACGGTGCCGATCGCGCCGGGCCAGCACGTGCACGTGCAGAACTGCGGCATGGGCGATTTCGCCAAGGACTATGCCTATTGCGCCGACGTCAAGCCGACGCCGAATTTCGATCTGCCGGCGAGCTTCGAAGGCATCCGCCGCCCGGACGGCCGCGTCGCCACGCGCAACTATATCGGCATCCTCACCTCGGTGAATTGCAGCGCGCATGTCGCAAGCCTCGTCGCCGACGTCTTCAAGAAGAATCCCTTCACCGGCGATAATCCGCTGGCCGACTTCCCCAATGTCGACGGCGTGGTTGCGCTGACCCACAAGACCGGCTGCGGCATGACGCAGAACGAGCCCTTAGCGCTGCTCCGCCGCACGCTCGGTGGCTATGCGCGGCACGTGAACTTCTCCCACGTCATCGTGCTCGGCCTCGGCTGCGAGGTGAACCAGATCGGCGGCCTGATGGAAGAGCAGAAGCTCGCCGGCCGCCTGCGCGCGATGGACATCCAGGAGGTCGGCGGCACCCGCAAGACGGTGGAAGCCGGCATCGCCTTCGTGCGCGAGGCGCTTGCGGAGTCCAACAAGGTCAAGCGCGAGTCCGTTCCGGTGAGCGAATTGACCGTGGCGCTGCAATGCGGCGGTTCGGACGGCTATTCCGGTGTCTCCGCCAATCCGGCGCTGGGTGCGGCCAGCGATCTCATCGTACGTCACGGCGGCACCGTGATCCTGTCGGAGACGCCGGAGACCTATGGCGCCGAGCATCTGCTCACGCGCCGCGCCGTCAGCCGCGAAGTCGGCGAGAAGCTGGTCGATCTCATGCGCTGGTGGGACGAATACACGACGCGCGAAGGCGCCGAGATGAACGCCAATCCCAGCCCGGGCAACAAGGCCGGCGGTCTCACCACCATTTTGGAGAAGTCGCTCGGCGCGATGGCGAAGGCCGGCACCACCAATCTCGTCGAGGTGCTGCGCTACGCCGAACCCATCACCAAGAAGGGTTTCGTGTTCATGGACACGCCTGGCTACGATCCCGTTGCCGCGACCGGGCAGGTCGCCGGCGGCGCCAATCTGGTCTGCTTCACCACGGGTCGCGGCAGCGTGTTCGGGTGCAAGCCGGCGCCTTCGATCAAGCTCGCGACCAACACGCCCATGTACAAGCGCATGGAAGAGGACATGGACGTCAATTGCGGCACCATCCTCGAAGGCGAGGAGAGCGTCCAGCAGTGCGGCCAGCGCATTTTCGATCTCATCCTCAAGACCGCGTCCGGACAGCCGACCAAGAGCGAGAGTTTTGATTTCGGCGGCGCCGAGTTCGCGCCCTGGGTGCTGGGCGCGACGATGTAGCAAAGGCGTAGCCCGTGCCGTAGGCACGGTCTGCCCGTTGTTAGTGCTTGATCGAGGTCACCAGCGGTGTTCTGCTCAAAAAAGCTGCTGGAGTACCGCACCCCGTGTCGATCTACGTCGCATTACACCACGTCACGCATTACAAATACGACCGCCCGATCGATCTCGGCCCGCAGACCATCCGTCTGCGGCCGGCGCCGCATACCCGCACGCCGATCCTGAGCTATTCGCTCAAGGTCACGCCGGCCAATCATTTCGTGAACTGGCAGCAGGATCCGCTAGGCAATTGGATCGCGCGCTACGTCTTCCCGGAGAAGACGACCGAGCTCAAGATCGAGGTCGATTTCACGGCGCAGATGACCACGGTCAATCCGTTCGACTTCTTCGTCGAGCCCTATGCCGACAGCTTTCCGTTCGAATATACGCAAGATCTCAAGACGGAACTCGCGCCTTATCTCGAGACCGTCAAGCCCGATCGGCTGTTCGCGAAATATCTCGATACGATCCCGCACGAAGCCCCGAACACCGTCAACTTCCTGGTCGATCTCAACAGGGAGTTGCAGAAAAGGATCGGCTACGTCATCCGCATGGAGGCGGGCGTGCAGACGCCGGAGGAGACGCTCTCCTCCGCGGCCGGCTCATGCCGTGACTCCGCCTGGCTTCTGATCCAGACCTTCCGTCACCTCGGTCTCGCCGCCCGTTTCGTCTCCGGCTATTTGATCCAGGTCCGTCCCGACATCGATCCGATCGAGGGGCCGCCGGAGGTCGAGAACGATTTCACCGATCTGCACGCCTGGGCCGAGGTCTACCTGCCGGGCGCGGGCTGGATCGGCTTCGACGCGACCTCGGGCATGCTTGCGGGCGAGGGCCACATCCCGGTCGCCGCGACGCCGCACTACCGCTCGGCGGCGCCGATCTCCGGCGGCGCAGGCTTCGCCGAGGTCGAATTCGCCTTCGACATGAGCGTCAAGCGCATTCGCGAGGCGCCGCGCATCACAAAGCCGTTCTCCGACGAATCCTGGATACGGCTGAACGATCTCGGCGAGCAGGTCGACGGCGATCTTGCGGCCCACGACGTGCGTCTGACCATGGGCGGCGAGCCGACCTTCGTCTCCGTCGATGATCTCGAAGGCGCCGAGTGGAACACGGACGCCGTCGGCCCGACCAAGCGCGGGCTCGCCGACGATCTGATCCGCCGCCTGCGCGCGCGTTTCGGACCCGGCGGCCTGCTGCACTTCGGGCAAGGCAAATGGTATCCCGGCGAAAGCCTGCCGCGTTGGGCGTTTGGCCTGTACTGGCGCAAGGACGGCGTGCCGATCTGGAAGAATGCCGACCTCATCGCCAGCATCGAAAATCCGCGGTCGGCGCAGGCCAAGGACGTCCAGGCGTTCGTGGAGGGCACGGCGCTGCGGCTCGGGCTCGATCCCGGCTACATCATGCCAGCCTATGAGGACACCGCGTACTGGCTGCAGAAGGAATCCGAGCTTCCCGTCAACGTCGATCCTTCCGATTCCAAATTGTCCGATCCGGAGGCCCGCGCGCGGATGGCGCGGGTGTTCGAACAGGGGCTCAACAACCCTCGCGGCTTCGTGCTGCCGGTGCAGCGCTGGAATGCGGCGCCACGCTGGCGCAGCGAGCGCTGGCAGCTCCGGCGCAGTCATCTGTTCCTGATGCCGGGCGATTCGCCGCTCGGCCTGCGCTTGCCGCTGGACTCGCTCGGCTATGTCCCGCCCGATCAATATCCCTACATCGTCGAGCGGGATCCGATGGAGGCCCGCGGCAAACTGCCGGTGTTCAGCCTTCCGGCGCGTCCGGCCGCGCCGGAGCGGCTCGAGCCCGAACAGCTCAACACCTCGGTCCCCGTCCGCACCGCGATGTCGGTCGAGGTCCGCGACGGCGTGCTCTGCGCCTTCATGCCGCCGGTCGAGAAGATCGAGGATTATCTCGAGATGATCGCGGCGCTCGAAGCGACTGCCGAGGAGATGCAGCTCCAGGTCCATGTCGAGGGTTATCCGCCGCCATTCGATCCGCGTGTCGACGTGATCAAGGTGACGCCCGATCCCGGCGTGATCGAGGTCAACGTCCAGCCGGCAAAGAACTGGCGCGAGGCGGTCGACATCACCGTCGGGCTCTATGAGGATGCCGGCAAGACACGCCTCGGTGCCAATCGCTTCTTGGTCGATGGTCGCCACACCGGCACCGGCGGCGGCAATCACGTCGTGGTCGGCGGCTCGAGCCCGCAGGACTCGCCGTTCCTGCGCCGGCCTGATCTGTTGAAGAGCCTGGTGCTGCACTGGCAGCGGCATCCGTCGCTGTCCTATTTCTTCTCCGGCCTGTTCATCGGCCCGACCAGCCAGGCGCCGCGCATCGACGAAGCCCGCCACGACAGCATTTACGAGCTCGAGGTCGCGCTTACGCACGTGCCGCCGCCGGGCACTCAGGCGCCGCTGTGGCTGGTAGATCGCTTGTTCCGGCATCTCCTCGTCGACATCACCGGCAACACCCATCGCGCCGAGATCTGCATCGACAAGCTCTATTCACCGGACGGCACGACCGGCCGCCTCGGTCTCGTTGAATTCCGCGCGCTCGAAATGCCGCCGGATCCACGCATGTCGCTGGCGCAGCAGCTACTGATCCGCGCGCTGATCGCAAAATTCTGGCGCGAGCCGCAACAAGGCAAGTTCGTGCGATGGGGCACCGCGCTGCACGACCGCTTCATGCTGCCGCACTTCATCTGGGAGGATTTCCTCGAAGTGCTCACCGAGTTGAAGCAGTCCGGGTATCCGTTCGAGCCTGAATGGTATCTGGCCCAGCTCGAATTCCGCTTCCCCGCGTTCGGCCGCATCCATCATGGCGGCGTGACGCTGGAGCTGCGGCAGGCGCTGGAGCCTTGGCACGTCCTCGGCGAGGAGGGCTCGGCCGGCGGCACCGTGCGCTATGTCGACTCGTCGGTCGAGCGGCTTCAGGTCAAGGCGGAAGGCTTCGTCGCGGGCCGCCATATCGTCGCCTGCAACGGCCGCCGCCTGCCGATGACCGCCACCGGCCGCTCTGGTGAAGCCGTGGCCGGCGTCCGCTTCAAGGCCTGGCAGCCGGCCTCAGGCCTGCACCCGACCATTCCCGTTCATGCGCCCCTGACCTTTGACCTCATCGACACCTGGAACGGCCGCTCGCTCGGCGGCTGCGTCTATCATGTCGCCCATCCGGGCGGCCGCAGCTACGACACCAAGCCCGTCAACACCTACGAGGCCGAGGCGCGGCGGCTGGCGCGCTTCCAGGACCATGGCCATACGCCGGGTCCGATGCAGCCGCCGCCCGAGGAACGCACAAATGAGTTTCCGCTGACCCTCGACTTGCGGACCCCGCTCCTGCAATGAGTATGATGCCGGGGCAGGGAGTGGCGCATGGCCGAGGGCGCAGCCGAAGAGGACGACAGGGCGGGTCAGGCGCAAGGTCAACGTGATGGCCAGCGCGAAGGCCAGCGCCGCTTCGCGCAATGGGTCCGCGACTACAGGCGCCTGCCCGACATCCCCGACGAGTTTCTCGGCCCGGACGGCAAGCCCCGCGCGGTCTGGAGCCGCTTCTTCGATGCCTTCGGTGCGCTCGCGCCCGATGAGGTTGAGCGGCGGTTTGGCATGGCCGACCGTCATCTCCGCGAGGCCGGCGTCACCTATCGCGCGCCCGGCGAGAGCGCCGACCGGCCCTGGTCGATCAGCCATCTGCCGCTGCTGATTGACGAGGCCGACTGGAAGCAGCTGTCCGACGGCATCACCCAGCGCGCCGAGTTGCTCGAGCTCGTGCTGCGTGACATCTATGGCGAGGGCCGCCTCGTCGCCGAAGGCGCGCTGCCGGCGGCCGCGATCGCGGGGAGCCCCGAATATCTCCGTCCCGCCTGCGGCGTGCCGCCGCCGGGCGGGCGCTATCTCTCGCTCTATGCCGCCGATGTCGGCCGCGGGCCCGACGGACGCTGGTGGGTGCTCGGCGATCGCACGCAGGCGCCGTCGGGTGCGGGCTATGCGCTGGAGAACCGCCTGGTGCTCTCGCGCGCCTTCTCGGACCTCTACAAGTCGATGAACGTGCCGCGCGTCGCGCCGTTCTTCGAGGCGTTTCGCGACAGTCTTCGGGCGCGCGCCGACCGCGACGAGCCGCGGATTGGCGTGCTCACGCCGGGCAGCTTCAGCGAGACCTATTTCGAGCACGCGACGTTGGCGCGCTATCTCGGCTTCCTGCTGGTCGAGGGCGACGATCTCGCCGTCAGCGACAATCATATCCACATCCGCACGGTTGCAGGCCTCAAGCGCCTCGACGTGCTGCTGCGCCGTGTCGATTCCAATTCGCTCGATCCGCTCGAGCTCGATGCCTCGTCACGGCTGGGCGTCCCCGGCCTGATCGACGTGCTGCGCAAGGACGGCGTCGTCGTCGCCAACATGCCGGGCTCGGGTGTCCTCGAGGCGCGCGCGATGCTCGGCTTCCTGCCGGCGCTCAGCCGCCGGCTGCTCGGCGAAGAGCTGAAGATGCCGCACATCGCGACCTGGTGGTGCGGCCAGCGCTCGGCGCGCGACGAAGTGTTGTCGCGGCTCGACGAGGTCGCGATCGAAGGCGCGTATCGGCGCGGCGTTCCCGGTTTCGACAGCAACGGTCCGGTGCTCGCGAGCGAACTCGACGCCGCCGGGCGCCGGCGCCTGAGCGACGCCATCGCTGCGCGCGGCATGGACTATGTCGGCCAGGAGGTGGTGCGGCTCTCGACCATGCCGGTGTGGGAACAGGGGCAAATCACGCCGCGTCCCTTCGTGCTGCGCGTGTTCGCAGCCGCGACGCCGGACGGCTGGGCCATCATGCCCGGCGGCTTCTGCCGGATCGCCGAGCAGCCGGATGCGCGCGCGGTGTCGATGGGCGACGGCGCGCGCTCCGCCGACGTCTGGGTGGTCTCGGACAAGCAGGTCTCGACCGCGACGCTGCTGCCTGCGATCGACAAGGTGCGCATCCGCCGTATCGCCGGCGTGCTGCCGAGCCGCGCCGCCGACAATCTGTTCTGGCTCGGCCGCTATCTCGAACGCGCCGAGGCGACGCTGCGGCTGGTGCGGGCGCTGGGCTCGCCGAGCGGGCCCAACAAGGGCACCGCGGCCTCACTGCAATCGGCGGAACGTATCCAGCGCCTGCTGGTGACTTGGGGCGCGATCTCGCAGACCTCGCGCGCGGCGCCCGGCCGCATCGTTGCCGAAGCGCTGCAGAGCCCGGAGCGTTTCGGCTCGGCACTGTCGCTGGTCCGCGCGGCCCAGCGCACGGCGACCTCCTTGCGCGAGCGGCTGTCGCCCGATGCCTGGCAAGTCATCACGGAGATGGTCGAGCGGCTGGCCGTCGAGGTCGAGGACGACGACAGCGTGCTGAGCGCGGCCGAGTTGACCTTGCAGGAGCTCGCGAGCTTTGCCGGCCTTGCGCATGAGAACATGAACCGCGCCGCCGGCTGGCGCTTCCTCGATATCGGTCGGCGCACCGAGCGCGCCATCAACACCACGCGCTTTGCCCGGCAGTTTGCCTATGACGAGGCCGGCGACGAGGATCTCGATATCCTGCTGACGCTGGTGGATTGCCAAATCACCTACCGCTCGCGCTATCTGCTGGCGCCGATCCTGGCGCCGGTGCGAGACCTCGCCGTGCTCGACAATTACAATCCGCGTTCCGTGGCGTTCCAGGTGACGACGCTGAACGAACACATCGCCGCACTGCCGAGCCTGAAGGAGCACGGCCTGATCGAGAAGCCGCAGCGGCTTGCGGTCGCGCTGCAGGCGATGCTCGCGACCGCGCAGGCCGAAAAGCTCGAGGTCAAGACGCTGTTCGCCCTGGAGCAGGATCTGCTCAGCCTCGCCGAGGCGGTCGGGCAGCACTATTTCCCGCACGGTCCCAATGCGAGCCGGCCGGAAAAGCTGACGGGGCTGGCGTGATCTACGATATCCGTCACGTCACCACCTACGAATACGAGAGCCCGGTTAGCTTCGCGCGCTGCACGCTGCGGCTGGAGCCGAGGAGCGGCAATGGCCAGGAGCTGATTTCGCATAAGGTCGAGATCCGTCCGCGCCCTGCGGAGCGTAGCGTCCGGCGCGATTTCTTCGGCACGTTGACCGAGAGTGTCGTGATCGAGGCCGCGCATCGCACCCTGCGCATCGATTCCCGCTCTCGCGTGAAGGTGTCGCGCCAGCCGCCGGCGCGCGCCGCTGTCAGCCCGGCCTGGGAGAACATTCGCGACATCGCCTTCGAGGCGACGAGCCTCGGGCCGTCCTCGCCGGTCGGCTATGTCTTTGCGAGCCCGCTAGTGCCGGTGCTGGGACCGGTCAGCGCCTATGCGGCGGAAAGCTTTGCGCCCGGCGCGGGCATCCTTGCCGGGGCGGTCGATCTGATGCATCGCATCCGCACCGAATTTCGCTACGACCCCAAGGCGACGGTGATCTCGACGCCGCTCAACGAGGTCTTCGTCAAGCGCCATGGCGTCTGTCAGGATTTTGCCCATGTCATGATTGCGGGCTTGCGCGGGCTGGGCCTGCCCGCGGCCTATGTCAGCGGATATTTGCGCACCATTCCGCCGGCGGGCCAGCCGCCCCTGCAGGGCGCCGACGCCACCCATGCCTGGGTGTCGCTGTGGTGCGGGGACGAGCTTGGCTGGGTCGATTTCGACCCGACCAACGATCTTATGGTTGCTGGCGACCATATCGTGCTCGCAGTCGGCCGCGACTTCTCCGACGTTTCGCCGGTCGACGGCATCATCGTCGGCTCGCCGAAGCAGAAGCTCGACGTCGCCGTCGACGTGCTGTTGGTGGAATGATTGCGGGTCCTGCCCGCGACACCCATCCCGGGTGTGGCGGGTCTGCACCGCAACCGCGATATCGCGGGGCACAAACCGCAACATATTTCCGAGTTTGCGCCCCCGGGTTTGGCCAGTCGGCCAAGATGGGCTATGCTGGCGCCTGCTCGAGGACGAGAATGAGACGTCGGGAATTGGCGTGGAAAACCACCGACAGACGGGGCTGCATCCATGATGACGTTACCGAAACTGGCGGCGGACTCCCTTGAAAAATTGCTGGGCTCGTTCATGCGTCGCCGGTTCGACGAGCCCTCTGCGCGCATCGTCGAGAGCGCAACCCGCACGGCGATGGAATGCATCGGCAATAGCGACGCGCTCTATCACAATATCGAGCATACGATGCTGGTGACGCTGGCGGGTCACTCCATCCTCAGCGGCCGATATCTTCACGCCCATCTGTCGGCGGAAGACTATGTCCATGTCCTGATCGCCTGCCTGGCCCATGACATCGGCTATGTGCGCGGCCTGTTCGAGGAGGATGACACCGATGGCTTCGTCATCGATGCAGCCGGCACCAAGGTGTCACTGCCGCGCGGCGCCTCGGATGCAAGCCTGATGATGTATCATGTCGACCGTTCCAAGCTTTATGTCTCGCGGCGGCTGCGACACATTCCGGGGCTCGATCCGGAGCGCATCGCCCGCGCCATCGAGGGCACCCGGTTTCCGGCCCGGGAAGGCCAGGACTATGACGACGAGGCCTCGATCCTGCGCGCGGCCGACTTCATCGGCCAGCTCGGCGACCCCAATTATCTGCGCAAGGCCAATGCGCTCTACTACGAGTTCGAGGAAGTCGGCATCAACCGCCAGCTCGGCTACGATTCGCCTGCCGACATCGTGAACCGCTATCCGCAATTCTATTGGAACAGCGTCGCGCCGCACATCCAGACCGAGATCGGCTACCTCAACAAGACCGAGATCGGTCGGCAGTGGATCGCCAACCTCTACAGCAACGTGTTCCGCGCCGAGCGTGACATCACGTTGTCCGGGCCGCAAAAATAGCTCCGCTTTCTAATGCAACAAAAAACGGTCGCCACCAATATTCTCGACATCGCCTATCGCGAATACGGCGCGCCGGACGGCTGGCCCTGCATCATGGGTCACGGCTTTCCCTACGACGTGAACGCCTATGCCGAGACCGCGCCGATCATGGCGCAAGCGGGCGCCCGGGTGCTGGTGCCCTGGCTGCGCGGCTACGGGCCGACGCGATTCCGCTCCGCTGCGACGTTGCGCTCCGGCGAGCAGGCGGCGCTGGGCGCCGATCTGCTGGCCTTCATGGATGCGCTTGGAATTGCGCGCGCGGTCGTCGGCGGTTACGACTGGGGCGGGCGCGCAGCCTGCGTGGTCTCGGTGCTGCATCCGGAGCGCGTGATCGGCCTCCTCTCGGGCAATTCCTACAACATCCAGAACATCGCGCGCTCGATGGAGCCGGCTTCGCCACCGGAGGAGGCGGCGCTCTGGTATCAATATCTCTTCCACAACGAACGCGGCCGCCGCGCGCTGGAGCGCAACCGGCGCGGTTTTGCGCGCCAGCTCTGGTCGATGTGGTCGCCGAGATGGGCCTTCGACGACGCGACGTTCGAGACCAGCGCCATGTCGTTCGAAAATCCTGATTTCGTCGATGTCGTGATCCACTCCTATCGACATCGTTACGCGCTGGTCGCGGGCGATCCCGCCTATGCCGCGATCGAGGCGAAGCTCGCCGCCCAGCCCCCGGTTCGGGTACCGACCATCGCGATCGACGGTGACAGCGACGGCGTCAATTCCGGCACCGCTCACCACGCAGGCAAATTCGTGGGCTTTTTCGAGCGGCGCGTCTTTACAGGGGCCGGCCACAATTTACCGCAGGAGCGGCCGGCCGAATGGGCCCAGGCCGTGCTCGATGTACGGAAAGCGGCCTCATAGCGCCGGATTTCTCGTCCCGCTGTCTTGCCGCTCTCACAGCTTCCAATTTTTCCTGGGAACCTTTTCCGATCGCAGCCGTCCAAGCTGTGGGCCGCCTTCTGTATGCGGTTCGTTGCAGGGGAGTTTTCGATGAAGACGCAAACGCGCAGGCTGGAACGTGTCGCGGTCGCGCAGGCGCCGAGCGAGCGGCCTGAGAGGGCGGAGGTCGAGCAGGCGATCCGGACCATGATCCGCTGGGCCGGCGACGATCCCGCGCGCGACGGTCTGCGCGATACGCCGGACCGGGTCGCGCGCGCCTTCGAGGAGTATTTCTCCGGCTATGCGCAGGATCCGACCGAAATCCTGCAAAAGACCTTTGAGGAGATCGAAGGCTATGACGAGATGATCGTCCTGCGCGGCGTTCGCTTCGAAAGCCATTGCGAGCACCACATGGCACCGATCGTCGGCCGCGCCTGGGTCGCTTATATCCCGCAAGGGCGCGTCGTCGGCATCTCCAAGCTCGCGCGTCTCGTCGACATCTACGCCAAGCGGCTTCAGATCCAGGAGAAGATGACCGCGCAGATCGCCAACACGATCAACGACGTGCTGAGGCCCGAAGGCGTCGGGGTCATCATCAAGGCGACGCATCACTGCATGACCACGCGTGGCGCACATAAGCCCGGGACAGATCTCGTCACCAGCCGCATGCTCGGCGTGTTCCGCGACAATGCGTTGACACGCCAGGAACTGCTGGGGCTGGCCAATTCGGACGATTGATCCGCGACGGCTCAAGGAGGCAACGCCATGACCGAAGACAAGAAGCCAAGCGGGCCCGACCTGAGCCGAGGCGTGACGCTCGCCGAATTCAAGGACGGCAAATTGCTCGGCCATGTCGGCGAGGAAGACGTCCTGCTGGTGCAGGCCGGCAGCGAGATCTTCGCGATCGAGCCGGCCTGCAGCCACTATCACGGTCCGCTCGCAGAAGGACTGGTGGTTGGCGACACCATCCGCTGTCCCTGGCATCACGCCTGCTTCTCCTTGCGGTCAGGCGAGGCGACCCGTCCGCCGGCGCTGAATGCGCTGGCGGTGTGGGAGGTCTCGCGCGATCAGGACAAGATCGTCGTCCAGCGCAAGCGCGAGATGCCGAAGCCTCCGGCACCTCACCGGACAGCGCCAGCGTCGGAAAAATTCGTCATCATCGGTGGCGGCGCGGCGGGTTTCGCGGCGGCGGAGACGCTCCGTCGCGAGGGCTTTGCCGGCGCCATCACCATGCTCAGCAATGACAGCGCGATGCCGGTCGACCGGCCCAATCTTTCCAAGGATTACCTCGCGGGCAACGCGCCGGAGGATTGGCTGCCGCTGCGGGGCGAGGACTATTATCAGGACGCCGGCATCGATCTCAGGCTCAACACGAATGTCACCGCGATCGAGGCGAAGACGCGCAGCGTGACGCTGGGCAACGGCGACAGGCTGCCGTTCGACCGGCTGCTACTCGCGACCGGCGCCGAGCCGGTCCGATTGCAGATTCCGGGTGCCGACCAGCCCCATGTCTACACCCTGCGCTCGGTCGCCGACAGCCGCGCCATCATCAAGGCGGCGGGCAGCGCCAAGCGGGCGCTGGTGATTGGCGCCAGCTTCATCGGCCTCGAAGTTGCGGCCTCTTTGCGGGCACGCAAGATCGAGGTGCACGTGGTCGCGCCGGACGAACGGCCGATGCAGAAGGTGCTCGGTCCCGAGATGGGCGACTTCGTGCGCGCGCTGCATGAGGAGAACGGCGTCAACTTCCATCTCGAGGACACCGTGGAAAAGCTGGACGGCACGCGCGCCACGTTGAAGAGCGGCGGCGTGATCGAGGCCGACCTGGTCGTGGTCGGCATCGGCGTCAAGCCGCGCCTTGCGCTTGCCGAGCAGGCGGGGCTTGCGGCCGATCGGGGCGTCAGCGTGAGCGAATATCTGGAGACCAGCGTATCCGGCATTTTCGCGGCCGGCGACATCGCGCGCTGGCCCGATCCGCATTCGCGGCAAACCATCCGCGTCGAGCATTGGGTGGTGGCGGAGCGGCAGGGCCAGACCGCGGCGCGCAACATGCTCGGCAAGCGCGAGCGCTTCGAGGCCGTGCCGTTCTTCTGGTCGCAGCACTATGACGTGCCGATCAACTATGTCGGCCACGCCGAGAGCTTCGACGACATCGCGATCGACGGTAGCATTTCCGGCAAGGACAGCCTGCTGAAGTATAGCAAGGGCGACCGCGTTCTTGCGGTTGCTTCAATTTATAGGGATCTCGACAATCTCAAGGCCGAGCTGGAGATGGAGCGGACACGCGGCTGAGGCGCGCATCCGGTCTCGATTTGCGTCAATGGTGCTGCCCGCGAGGGCGGCTGTGCACCGGCTGATCAGCAACTCGACGCAAGACCGCCTTGCGGAACTCCGCTGATCTGACGTGCTGGCAAAAAGCAGCACGCCGCGCGCCTTCCGAGTCGCGCGGCGATCATCACCGGGGAGAAACCATGAAAGCCGCTTTGGTCCTGGCTGCAGCCTTGGCTGCCTGCCTGTCCACGCCTGTCTCCGCGCAGAAATCCTACGGTCCCGGCATCAGCGACACCGAGATCAAGATCGGCAACACCATGCCCTATAGCGGTCCCGCTTCGCCCCTCGGTATCACCGGCAGGGTGATCTCGGCGTATTTCGACGAGGTCAATGAGAAGGGCGGGATCAACGGCCGCAAGCTCAATCTCCTGTCGCTCGACGACGCCTTCTCGCCGCCGAAGACCATGGAAGCGGCGCGGCGGCTGGTCGAGGGCGACGGCGTCGCCTTCATCTTCGCGACCATGGGCACGGCGCCGAGCTCGGCGATCGCGAAATATCTCAACAGCAACAAGGTGCCGCAGCTGTTTCTGATCAGCTCGGCCTCGAAGTGGAACGATCCCGCCAACATGCCCTGGTCGATGGCACTGCCATGGGCGCCGAACTACACCAGCGAGGCCGCCATCGACGTCGCCTATGCCCGCGCCAAGAACCCGAACGCGCGCTTCGCGGTGCTCTATCAGAACGACGACGCCGGCAAGGAATATCTGCGCGGCGTCAAGGAAGCGCTTGGTGCCGACGCCGACAAGGCGATCGCGATGGCGTCGAGCTTCGAGGTCGCCGACCCCACCGTCGATTCCCAGGTGCTGACGCTCGCCAACACCAAGGCCGACGTGTTCATGATCTATTCGGTGACGCCGCGCGCCTGCGCCCAGGCGATTCGGAAAGCGCATGAGGTCGGCTGGCAGGCGACGCGCTTCCTCGCCTCGGGCTGTGCCAACAAGGCGACCGTGATGGTCCCGGCCGGCCTCGATGCCGGCAAGGGCGTGCTCTCGCTCGGCTCGCTCAAGCCGTTCGTCGAGGCGCCGAAGGACGATCCGGCGATGACGGCCTATATCGATTTCATGAAGAAGCGCCTGCCCAATGCCGACGTCAACAACGTCGCGGGTCTCTACGGCTACACCGTCGCCGAGGCATTGGTGGTCTTGCTGAAGCAGTGCAAGGACAATCTGACGCGCGAGAACATCATGGCGCAGGCGGCCAATTTGAAGAACGTGCCGCTATCGCTACTGATGCCCGGCATCACCCTCAACACCACGCCGCAGGATTTCCGCCCGATCAAGGACGGCTATATGCTCCAGTTCAACGGCAACGACTGGATCGTCGCCAGCGAGCTGCTGCGCGGCACGTGAGGGGCACGCGAGCGGCAGCATAGACAGTGCACCCTCTCCCCTTGCGGGAGAGGGTGGATCGCCGCGAAGCGGCGAGCCGGGTGAGGGGTATCTCTCCGCGAGTCGTCTCTACATTTGAACTCGCGGATACAACCCCTCATCCGGCGCTTCGCGCCACCTTCTGCCACAAGGGGAGAAGGGAACAGGAGGACCCCATGGATTTTCAACACTCCGAACGTTCGCTGGAGCTGCAGGAGCGGGTCCGCCGGTTCATGCGGACGCATGTCGAGCCGGTCGAGGAGCTCTACTACGAGCAGGTGAAGCCGGAAGCGACACGCTACAGGACGCCGCAGATCCTTCAGGACCTGAAGCGGCTGGCGCGCGAGCAGGGGCTTTGGAATCTGTTCCTCTCCGGCGAGCACGGCCAGGATCCCAACACCACTGGCTTGACCAATCTCGAATACGCGCCGGTGAAGGAGATCATGGGCCGCATCCTCTGGGCGCCGGAGGTGTTCAATTGCTCGGCGCCCGACGTCGGCAACATGGAGGTGCTGGCCAATTACGGTACGCCGGCGCAGCAGGAGCGCTGGCTGAAGCCACTGCTGGAAGGGCGCATGCGCTCCGGCTTCTCGATGACGGAGCCGCAGGTTGCCTCCAGCGATGCCACCAACATCCAGTGCGAGATCAGGCGCGACGGCGGCGACTACGTCATCAACGGCCGCAAATGGTTCACCTCGGGCGCGATGAACGAGGATTGCGAGATCCTGATCGTGATGGGCAAGACCGCGCCCGACGATCCCGATCGCCACCGCCAGCAATCCATGATCCTGGTGCCGAGAGCGACGCCTGGCGTGCGCATCGTCCGCGACATGCTGACCTACGGCTATGACGACGCGCCGGTCGGCCATCCCGAGATCGTCTACGAGAACGTTCGCGTGCCCGCGGAGAACATCCTGCTCGGCGAGGGCCGCGGCTTCGAGATCGCGCAAGGCAGGCTCGGCCCCGGCCGTATCCACCATTGTATGCGGCTGATCGGCTGCGCCCAGCGCGCGCTCGAATTGATGTGTCAGCGCGCGGTCTCCCGCACGGCCTTCGGCAAGCCGCTCGCAGAACAGGGCTCGGTGCGTGAGGACATCGCGCACTCATTCTGCGAGATCGCGCAGGCGCGGCTCTTGACGCTGCAAGCCGCCGACAGGATGGACCGCGAGGGCAACAAGATCGCGCGCGACCTGATTGCGGCCGCCAAGATCGTGGTGCCCAGCATGGCCGCCCGCGTTATCGACCGCGCCATCCAGATCCACGGCGCTGCCGGCGTCTCGCAGGACACGTTCCTGGCGCGTGCTTACGTCTACGCCCGCTTCATCCGCATCGGCGACGGACCGGATCAGGTGCATCTGGCCGCGGTGGGGAAGGAGCTGATCAAGCGTGGCGGGGTGATGGGCTAGCAAACGCCATCACTGACGGCCCCATTTCTTCTTTCCCGCGCAAAGCAAGGCGGCATGAACACCTTGCCGGCGGCGCCTTGACCACCGTCACTGGACCAGATGTGCGGGCCGAAGGGGCCTGAATGCGGCGCGCAGCTCGGCGGAGAAAAGCGCAGGCTGCTCCCAGGCAGCAAAATGACCGCCTTTGTCGACCTCGTGGAAGTAGGTCAGGTTGCGATAGGCGCGCCGGGCCCACGTCTCCGGGGCTTGATAGCTCTCGCCCGGGAAGACCGTGATGGCCACCGGCAGTGAGATCTCCGCAGTCTTCTCCGGACCTGCAAGGGCGGGACTGCGCCCGCTATATTCCCAGTAAAGTCGCGCCGAGGAGGTGGCGCTGTTCGTCAACCAGTACAGCGTGATGTCGTCCAGCACCTCGTCGCGGGATTTTTCGGAGTCGGTGTCGTCGAACTTCCAATGCGAGAAGCCGGGATGTCCGAGCATCCAGGCTGCCAGGCCCGCGGGAGAATCCGTCAAGCCGTAGCCGATCGTTTGCGGCCTCGTTCCCATCATCAGCGCGTAGGACCGGTTGCCCATCTTGCCGGCCGCACTGAATGCATCGAACGCCGCGCGTTCCTTGGCGGAGAGGTCTGCCGGAGCAGGCCCGCCGGCCGCGAGGATCGCGGCGATAGCGGGCGGGACGATCGCCGGCAAGTTGATATGGATGCCGAGCAAGCCTGCCGGCGCCAGCCGTGCCATCGCACTCGAGACCGGCGAGCCCCAGTCGCCGCCCTGCGCGACATAGTGGGTGTAGCCCAGGCGCTTCATCAGTTCCGCCCAGATGCGCGCTGTGTGGTCGGGACCCCAACCGGTATCGACCGGCTTGCCGGAGAAGCCATAGCCGGGCATCGAGGGGATCACGACGTCGAACGCGTCCTCGGGCCGGCCCGCATGGGCCGTTGGATCGGTGAGTGGATCGATCAGCTTGAGCTGCTCGAATACCGATCCCGGCCAGCCATGGGTTATGACGACAGGCAGGGCATTGGGATGTTTGGAGCGGACATGAATGAAGTGGATGTCGATGCCGTCGATGTTGGTCATGAACTGCGGAAGTCGATTCATCTTCGCTTCGATCTTTCGCCAGTCGTAGGCCGTCCCCCAATAGTTGAGGAGGGACTGGAGCTTCGCCAGCGGGATACCTTGGGAGTGATCGGAAACAGTCTCGCGATCGGGCCATCGCGTCGCCAACACGCGCCGCCGAAGCTCGACCAAGTCCTCCTCCGGCACGGCAATGTGGAAGGGGCGAATTGTGCTTTCGCCCGCGGCCGCCGCTCCACGCAGCGGAAACACGCTCGTGGAAATCACCGCCGCAATTCCAACCGCTGCCGTGCTCAAAAGCGCGCGCCGGCTTCTGTCGATGGTGTTCTCGGAATTGTATGGCACCGGCATGGGACTGCCTCCTGGCCTCAGGCGATCGGAGCCTGCGGAGCAGGGCAGTCCTTCGTCTGGCTCTCGAACATGGCTTAAAAGCTGGCCAACGGCTCGTTAGCCGTTGTTAAATGCTGTGAGCGTTTGCGGCCGCTGAAGGTGAGGGAAGACAAGCTCAGCATTGCTGTCCCATGCCGCTGCCTTGGATAGAGTAGCCAAGCTGATCGGATCTGTGCGTCGGCTCGTTGTCCGGGAACGCGTTCAGCAGCGGGCCTCGCTGCGCAAGGACATCGCAAACTCTCTCTCTCTGCGACATCGCGCAAGCAAGCCTTCTCACGCTAGGTGGCTGCCTCCGCCGCAGCAATGATCGCTTCTGCCAAAACCAACGCCGATAAGGATGAAAACACGGTCAGGCAGGCGAGCGCATCGATTGGCCTGATTGGTGGCGCCGTAGAGTCATGCCGTCGCGCGATTTCACTGCCGCACTCGTCGTCATGCTGTTGACGCAATGTCTGTCTTAGACGGCGACAAGTAAAACACGTGCTGGAACTGTTGGGGTTCCTACAAACGGTTCCGGAGCCAAGGGTTGGCTCGATCCGCAAAACGATTTGCGGCATCGGAACCGAACAATCGAAAATCACAGGAGATATAATGGGGTTCCGATCGAGCGCCGCAATCTGCGGCGCCGTGATTGCACTTGCCGTTTCCGTTTCTATTGCGCGATGTGAAGCTGGTGGGGTTCACTCAAGCGCTGTCGACAACGCCGCTTCCGGGGAAACGATCGTTGGCGCGGCATCCATGTACAATCCGTTCAAACCAGGCAAAGAGGAGGGCGGCCCGAAGACGGCTTCCGGCGAGCGCTATGACCCCTCGGTCTGGTCGGCCGCCATCAAGACGAGCTTGCGCAAGAAATTCGGTGGAGTCCAGTTTGGCGCGAAGCCGAAATACGCCCTCGTCGAGGCCGTCGGCAAGAAGGTCATCGTCAGGATAAATGACGTGGGACCGCTAAGGCCTGGCCGCATCATCGACTTCAACGAGCGGACGATGCGCCATTTCGATCCGAGCCTGGAGCGCGGGGTCATTCCTGACGTCAAAGTCCGACCGCTTGCCGGCGGCGACTGGACCCCCGGACCGGTTGGCTGAACCGTCGCACCAGGAGGTCGCGCAGCACGGCCCTTCCACAATAGGCGAAACGCTTCGATGGCTCTCCATGCGGTCGGCGAGGCGTTGCCCACCGGCGCGACGGTGGTAGGATGTTTGGGAAAACCGACATATCTCCATGCTCGACCAAAGCCGAATAGCGGAGTGAAATCTGCGCGTCTAGATTGAAAGAATGGAAAGGCAAGTGGGGCGGGCAGCCGTTGCTCCGGCGGTCTCATCAACTTGCTTTTTTCCGACGGTTTTTATCAGCGTTCTACGCCCACGCATGTTCGCCAGTATCGATGTCATTGCGAGGCAGTGCCACTGGAGCGGTGTGCGATTGCACGCAACCGCGGAGAACGCAGATGAGCAGCTTCCCTTGGCCCTTGTGGCAAAAGCACAAGAACAAATCGCTGGATCGTGCGGAGCCTCCTTCGGACAAGGTGGAGCCTTCGTCCGAACAGTTCGAAGGCGGGGGTCGGCGACACCTGCTGCAGGCGCTGTCCGTCTTCGCCGCCGGCAGCGCGTTGGGGGAGATGTCAAACCCCGCCGAAGCAAAAGACTCCAGTGATTTGCCACCTCCAAGGCGTGCACTGACCGGCCGCGATGAAGCCGGCAAGTCGGTGTTGAAGTCTTTTGAGGTGACTCCAAAGCTGGTGGAAATCGATGCCAATCCAGGACTGACTTTCTATGAACTGTATATGACTGAGGGAGTGCCAGGACTGACTGGCCTGGAGCCGGATCCGATGTCGGCAGGAACGAAGGCGTTTCCGGGGCCTGCGGGGACCATCTTTCGATTGATCTCGTATCCGCCGAAGCGTCCTGAAGGTTGGAAGCCGCCGCCTGGCGTCACGTTCGAGAGTGGGCTTAGAGAAATGTCGGACAAGATCCCCGGCATGGGAGATCATTTTGAGCGCGGCGCTCCAGGGATGCACACATCGGATACAATAGACTACGGAGTCGTGGTTCGCGGCGAGATGACGCTGGAATTGGACGACGGCCAGAAGGTCCATTTGCGTCAGGGTGATTGCATCGTGCAAAACGGAACGCGCCATCGCTGGCGCAACCCATTGCCCGAACCCTGCCTCATGGCGTTTGTTTCGATCGGCGGGAAGCGCGCCTGACGCGTGGAGACGCGGCGCCTCGTTGGCTGAAAGCAGCCATGTCTAGCGTACAAACTGCTAAGCGGCCGTGATCTTCGAAGCCGGGCCTTCGGCTCCAGTGCCAAGGGAGTCCACACCCGTCGCCTCTATGCAGAGTTTAAGCGCCCCGCCCAGAGTTGCAGCAGCCAGATCCGCCTTGGCACCTTCCCGCAGGCTTTCCAGCGCCGCTGGGTCGATGTCCTTCATCCAGCAACCCAGAATGATTGTGGCCTTCGGCAATTTACGGCGAAGGCGTCGCACCGAGTAACGCATGTGGGCGGGGCTGCTTGCATCCATATAGACGAGGCAGACAATGGCGACCCCGGTGGTCTCCAGCCGGAAGATATTCGCCGTCGATAGCGCTTCCGCTGCTTCAACTCGTGCCGACAAGCCATGCGCACCGGTCAGTTGAGCCAGCATGATCGCAGCGGCTTCGTCGATCGGATTTCGCCCGGCCACACAGAGGACGGGATGTTCGCCTTGCCATCCAGTGGGCAAGTCCTCCTTGCGCAGAACCCGCAGACTCTCATAAGGCGCGTCCTCAGCCACGCCCTCTATGGCAGATGTAGCTTCGACATCTGTGGTCGGGCCGACCTTCGGCGGCGGACGCTCATCCTGCTCCGAAATGTTATTGGCAAATTCCTGGACCGCATCCCTGATTTTGGTCAGCCGGTCGGGATCCAGAGCGCCGCGCTCGGCATCCGCTTGAGCCAGTTGCAGTCCTCGCAGGGCGACTTCGTCGTAATAGGAGCTGAGAGATCGCTCCTTCAAGAACTCCTCGGCTTTTGCAGATGCTTCTGTCGGGTCGCCGGCGAGCATCCGCTGATAGAATATCTCAGGCGGAGAGAGTGCTGGTCGGTCTCCAAACATGACGTCCAGGAACTCCAGCCGCTCGACATGGCGGCCCAGTACGACGAGACACACCGTGAGTGGTGTCGCCAGAACGAGGCCGATCGGACCCCAGAGCGCCGTCCAGAACGTCGCAGAAGCCACAACGGCCACCGGCGACAGTCCCGTGCTGTGTCCATAGACCATCGGCTCCAGCACATGGCCGACGACGGGCTCCACCACCACGAACAGCGCGATCGTCCAAAGCAGCATCGTCCAGGTTGGATCGACCGCGACCGCGAGAGCGAGAGGAAAGGCGGCGGCGATGACCGCCCCGATGTAGGGCACGAAGCGCAGCACTGCTGCCAGAATACCCCACAGGATCGCGCTTGGAACGCCGATCAGCCAGAGACCCATTCCGATGACGATGCCGAAGCTGCCGTTCACGAGAAGCTGGATAAGGAAAAGCCGGCTGAGGCGGCTCGCCGCGTCATCAAGGGCAGCCGTGGTGCGCTGCAGGTCATCCGAACCGGCCAGCCTGATCAGACGATTACGAAGATCCTCGCGTTGAAGCAAAATGAAGATCACGAATATGACGATGATCCCGGTCGTTGCGAGCGGATGAAGCAAGGGTGAAATCAGCGTTTGCAAGCTCTCCAGCGCGCCGGGATCGGGCTGAAGCACTTCCACAGGAACGGGCCTCGGCGCGGCCGCTTTCGGAGCTGCTATGGTCCCCAACGAATTCGCGGCCTCCTTGGGCTTGTCGAGTTCTTTGCTGAGGTCCTTCAACATGCTCGAAGCCCGCTCGAGCGTGCCTCGACCAGCGGTGGTCTCACGGAAGGATTGGATCTTCTCGCTTATTGTGGACTGATATCGCGGCAAATCGCCAGCCAGCTGCGTGAGTTGGGTAGCAAGGAGACTGCCCATCGCAAATATGAATGCGAAGGCGATCACGACCACGCTCACCACAGCCAAACTGCGTGGAATGCGCAGACGCTGAACCAGTCGAACCAGGGGCGCCAGCACGAAGCTGAGCAAGACGGCCAGCGCTATGGGGATGATGATCTCGCGACCATAATACAGCACCATGACAATGATCGCGGCGAGAATGGCCATCGCCACGGCGCTCAATAGCGAAATCAATTCTTCCGGTGTTCGTGCTTTGAATGGCTGCCTGATCACAGCTCCTCGCTAGGCCGGGAAAAGCGGCGAGTTTGTTGACGTCCAGTGAGTTCAAAAAAGCCGCGGATTGCTCCGCGGCTTTTGCATTCACAGGATTCGTATCTCAGTAGCGGTCGGTGCCGATCCCGACGCTCACGCCGGGAGCGCGGAAGCCGATGCCGCTGCGCTCTTCATAGCCGCGCCGCTCGATGTAGCGCTCGCGAGGCGCATATCCGTAGGAATCGCGCCCTTCGCGGATGATGACACGGCGTTCGCCGCGCTCACGCCAGCAACGACCGTCTTCGTTGCAGACCATGCGCACGTTCTGAATGTTGCTGTCCGGAGCGACAGACAGGGTGGGAGACAGCGGGGCTGCAGCAGCGGCGGTCACGAGAAGGGTACTTGCTGCGGCCGCCAGAGCGGCTGTGAAAAATTTCATCGTGTTTCTCCCAAATGTGATGTGTCAGTGAGGCAATAGACTGGGAACCCAATGGTTCCATGGCTGAACAGATATCGTCAGCTGCCGCCATTCTGTTCGCAGGCATTCCCTGCCCGAAAGACAGGTGAACTCGCCATGATTGGCGATCATGACCTGGAAGATGGGATTGCGGAGAGAGGCATCGCGCGGTCTCTGTGAAGATCGGCTTCGAGATCCTGCCGGCCCAGCGCGGAAAGCTCCAACATTGACATCATGCTCCTGTTTTGCCCGACGGAGCAAGTAGATTCGTCAAATCCGCAGAAGACGGGGGCGGTAGCCAAGCCATTGAAATTGCTGTCCCCGGCTACTGTGCATGGGGTTGTTTTCGCGTTTTTTGATGGAGCGACCCCACCGCCGGCTCTGTTGGCGATGGACGTGCGGCTACCCGGCCTTGGCGATGCGGCCGTCCGCCGCGCCTGCGCGCAGGTTCTGGAAGAACTTCTCCACCTCGCGCGACAGCGTCTCCGCCGTCTCGGTCACGCTGCTCGCAGCCCTCAGCACCGAGGAGGCCGCAGTATCGGTCTCGCCGATGGCGTCGCGGAGCGAGCTGATGTTGGCGACGAGGGTCTCGTTGCCTTGGGCAGCCGATTGCGCGTTGGACGAGATCTCGCGCGTGGCGGCGTCTTGCTGGCCGATGGCGCCGGCGATCGCCGAGGTGACGTCGTTGATCTCGCGCACCGCGCCGCCGATCTCGCGGACGGCGTCGACCGCGTTGCGGGTGGAGGACTGGATCATCGAGACGTTTTCACTGATGTCGGCGGTCGCTTTCGCGGTCTGCCCCGCGAGCGCCTTCACTTCGTGTGCGACGACGGCAAAGCCGCGGCCGGCGTCGCCCGCGCGCGCCGCTTCGATGGTGGCATTGAGCGCGAGCAGATTGGTCTGCTCGGCGATCGCCTGGATCAGGCTGAGCACGCCGTCGATGCGTTGCGTGGCGGCCGCCAGGCTCTCGATCTCGGCAATCGATTTCTCGGTGCGCTGCCCGGTCTGCTCGACCGCGCTGGCGGATTGCCGCACCTGCCGGCCGATCTCCACCACCGACGCAGACAGCTCCTCGGCCGCGCCTGCCACCGCCGTGACGTTGTGCGATGCCTGTTCGGTGGCGTTCGCCGCCGTGCCGGCGCGGCTGCTCGCGTCCGCGGTAACGCGGGTGATGGTCTGCGCCGTTTCGCGCATGACGGAGGCGTTGTCGCTGAGGCCGCGCATGATCGCGCCGATCGCCTCGCGAAACGCGTCGACGGATTGCTCGATGTGGCGGGCGCGCTCCTCGCGCGCGGCGGAGTCCTGCGAGACCTGCGAGGCGAGGTTGCGGTTGCGCCCCATTGCGTCCTGGAAGATCTGGATCGCGCGCGCCAGTGCGCCGATCTCGTCGGCGCGGTCAGAGTGGGGCACCACGATGTTCTCGGCGCCGTCAGCGACCTGCTTGATGGTCGCGGTGATGGCGGAGAGCGGGCGTGCGATCGAGCGGGCGATGATGACGATGCCGATCACGACGAGGGCGAGCGCCACGCCGGCGAGGCAGGTCAGGACGAAGGACAGGATGCGATTGGTCTCGGTCTCGTGCGCGATTTGCCTCGCGCGCTCGGCATAGACCTTGGACAGCGCCTCGAGATCCTTGTTCAGCGCCGAGCGCACGGCGCGGTTGGCGTCGTTGTCGCCCCATTCGCGGCCCGCGGCCGCATTGATCTCGACGCCGCGGCGCACCAGCTCCTTGCGAAACTCGACGAACTGCTCGATGCGCTTCTTGAAGGTGGCGAACTGCTCGGCATCGTCAGCCTTGACGATGGTCTCCCAGCGCTTCACGACGTCGAGGATCTGGGCGTTGAACTTGAGCAGGCCCTCGCCGTATTTCTTCACCACGGCCGGTTCGGTCGACATGTAGACGCCCCGCGATTCCATCACGACCGCATAGACCAGCGAGTTGACCCGCTCGACGTTCAGCGCGGCGGCGTTCGCGGTCTCGATCGCGCTTGTCAGCTCGGCGCCGCGGCGGCTGTTGTAGTCGGACAGCATCGCGATCGCGGCCGTGAGCAGCGCGAACAGCGCGAAGATCGCGTAGAGCTTGTTGGCAAGCGTGAAGCGGCCGGCGAGGCCGGCGGCATTCCCAGATTGGTCGGTTTTCATGGTTTCAGGGGCCCGAATGGCCGGGAGCGGCCGGAGAGCGCGGTCGTAACAAATCGATGCAAAACTATGCAGAATGAAGATGGACGCAGCGTTAACGCCGGGTTTGGCCTCCTTCGCCCTCGGTCGAAAGAAAGGTCGATATTTCAGCGTCTTGATCTGAAGGTATAGTCTTGGGATTGCCCTGGAGTCGGCCTTTGGCCGACGAACCCCGGAGAGACCCTTGGTCTACCGCCACACCATCGACGCCACGACGTACGCATTCCCTGATCTGCGCGATCTGCTCGCCAAGGCGACGCCGCCGCGCTCCGGCGACCGGCTGGCCGGGATCGCCGCCGCCAGTGCCGAACAGATGATCGCGGCGCGGATGGCGCTGGCCGACGTCCCTCTCGGGCAGTTCTTACAGGAAGCCGTCATCCCCTATGAGACCGACGAGGTCACCCGCCTCGTTATCGACAGCCACGACGCCAAGGCGTTCGCGCCGGTGGCTTCGCTGACGGTCGGCGCCTTTCGCGACTGGCTGCTATCGGACGCCGCGACGCCCGAAATCTTGCGCAAGCTGGCCGGCGGCATCACTCCGGAGATGGCCGCCGCGGTCTCGAAGCTGATGCGCAACCAGGATTTGATCCTGGCGGCGCGGAAATGCGAGGTCACCACCGCTTTCCGCAACACCATCGGCCTGAAAGGCCGGATGAGCACCCGGCTCCAGCCCAACCATCCCTTCGACGACGCCAGGGGCATCACCGCCTCCATCCTTGACGGCATCCTGCTCGGCGCCGGCGATGCCTGCATCGGCATCAACCCGGCGAGCGACGACCCGGCCGTGATCGGCCAATTGCTGCGGCTGCTCGACGAGGTCATCGCGCGGCTCAAGATCCCGACCCAAGGATGCGTGCTGACCCATGTCACCACGACATTGTCGCTGATCGGGCAGGGGGCGCCGGTCGACCTCGTGTTCCAGTCGGTCGCCGGCACCGAGGCCGCCAACCGCAGTTTCGGCGTCAACCTCGCGCTCCTCAAGGAGGCCCAAGAGGCCGGGCTGTCGCAGAAGCGCGGCACGGTCGGGCAGAACGTGATGTATTTCGAGACCGGGCAGGGCTCGGCGCTATCGGCCAATGCCCATCACGGCGTCGACCAGCAGACCTGCGAGGCCCGCGCCTATGCGGTGGCCCGCGCCTTTGCGCCCCTCCTGGTCAACAGCGTGGTCGGCTTCATCGGCCCGGAATATCTCTACTACGGCAAGGAAATCATCCGGGCCGGGCTGGAGGATCACTTTTGCGGCAAGCTGCTCGGCCTGCCGCTTGGGATCGACATCTGCTATACCAACCACGCCGAGGCGGACCAGGACGACATGGACAATCTGCTGACGCTGCTCGCTGCCGCCGGCGTTACCTTCATCATGGGTGTCCCCGGCGCCGATGACGTCATGCTGAACTATCAATCCACGTCTTTTCACGACGCGCTCTATGTCCGCGACGTCTTCGGATTGCGTCGTGCGCCGGAATTCGACGACTGGCTGGCGCAGTCGGGCATTGCGGGCGCTGACTTCCGTCTTGCCGGCGATGCAGGCCTGCTGCCCGATTTTGCCTCACGGTTGATCGCGTGACGTGGCGGAAGCACCCGGTGGCCCGAGGAAACCATTGGTGCCCAAGGGAATTAAGCTCTGCCACAATATTGAGAAATTCCGGCGGCAGCATTACGCTATGTAGCTGTCTGGCAATTTCCGCAGCTAAGTCGAGCGTGGCGGGGGAGCTTTGATGCGAGCTGAAAGTAACGGGACGTCCCGGCGGATTCTCTGCGTGTTTCCGCGATACACATCGTCGTTCGGGACGTTCGAGCATTCCTACCCACTAACCGATGGCGTCCGCGCCTTCATGCCGCCGCAGGGACTTTTGCTGCTCGCGGCCTATCTGCCCGAGGAATGGCAGGTCAAATTCGTCGACGAGAACCTTCGCCGTACGACCAGAGAAGAGTTCGAATGGGCCGAGGCGGTCTTCGTCAGCGGCATGCACATCCAGCGCCAGCAGATGAACGATATCTGCCGCCGCGCTCACGAGTTCGATCTGCCGGTCGCGCTCGGCGGCCCCTCCGTCAGCGCCTGCCCGAACTACTATCCATCCTTCGACTATCTCCATGTCGGCGAGCTCGGCGACGCCACCAATCAGCTGCTCGAGATACTGTCGCGCGACATCTCGCGTCCCGAGACCCAGGTGGTTCTGACCACCAAGGACCGCGTGCCGATGACGGAGTTTCCGATCCCGGCCTACGAGCTCGCCGACGTGAAGAAATACTTCCTCGGCAGCATCCAGTATTCCAGCGGCTGTCCGTATCAGTGCGAGTTCTGCGACATCCCCGGCCTCTATGGCCGCAACCCGCGCCTCAAGTCGCCGGAGCAGATCATCGCCGAACTCGACCGCCTGCGGGAATGCGGCATGACCGACACGGTCTATTTCGTCGACGACAATTTCATCGGCAACCGCAAGGCGGCGCTCGACCTCCTGCCGCATCTGATCGAATGGCAGAAGAGGACCGGCTACATGGTGCGGCTCGCCTGCGAGGCGACGCTCAACATCGCCAAGCGGCCGGAAATCCTCGAGAAGATGCGCGAGGCCTATTTCGTCACCATCTTCTGCGGCATCGAGACGCCCGACCCCGATGCGCTGAAGGCGATGCACAAGGACCACAACATGATGGTCCCGATCCTCGAGGGCGTGCAAACCATCAACTCCTACGGCATGGAGGTCGTGTCCGGCATCATCATGGGGCTCGACACCGACAAGCCGAACACTTCGGAGGCGCTGCTCGCCTTTGTCGAGGAGTCCCGAATTCCGCTGCTCACGATCAACCTGCTTCAGGCGTTGCCGAAGACGCCGCTGTGGGACCGTCTGGAGCGCGAGGGGCGCCTGGTCGAGGACGACGGGCGCGATTCCAATGTTGACTTCCTGTTGCCCTACGACGACGTCGTTGCGTCCTGGAAGCACGCCATGGCCGTCGCCTACGAGCCCGAGAAGGTCTACGGGCGCTTCCAGTATCAATGCGACCACGTTTACGTGCACCGCCTCAAGATGCCAACGCCGGACGAGATGAAGACCTGGACCAACATCAGGCGCGGCCTCGTCATGCTGCGAAACATCTTCTGGAAGGTCGGCGTGCTCGGCGACTACAAGCGCGTGTTCTGGAAGTTCGCGCTGGGCCGCATCAAGCGCGGCGATCTCGAAGGCCTGATCGGCTGCACCCTGATCGCGCACCATCTCATCACCTTTGCGCGGGCGGCCTCGACCGGCCAGCAGAACGCCTCGAACTATTCGATCCGGCTACGCGAGGCCTCCGTTCCCGCCGAATGACACAACATGTCTGATCCGGCCATCCCGCGTCGTCCGACCCTCGATCTGCGTTCGCTCACGCCCGCGCGCGTGGCGCTGGGGCGCAGCGGCGCGAGCCTGCCGACGCGGGCACTGCTCGATTTCACACTGGACCACGCCCGCGCCCGCGATGCCGTACACGCCGTGTTCGATGCGCCGCGGCTGGTCGCGGATCTCTGCGCGCTTGGCCTCGTCGTCACCGAGGCGAACAGCCGGGCGGTCGACCGCGGGGACTATCTGCGGCGGCCCGATCTGGGCAGACGGCTCGATGCCGGATCAGCCGAGTCCTTGGCGCGGAGCGCCTCGGAGCCGTGCCAACTCGCACTCGTGATTGGCGACGGCCTGTCGGCGGCGGCGGTCCACGCCCATGCGGCCGCGCTGGTGATGCGCCTGCTGCCGTTGCTCGCGGCCGACGATGGTGTCGCGATCGGCCATGTCGTCGTCGCCTCAGGCGCGCGCGTCGCGCTCGGCGACGAGATCGGCGCCATTCTCGGCGCGCGCATGGTCGTGATGCTGATCGGCGAGCGGCCGGGCCTGTCGGCGCCCGACAGTCTCGGCGCCTATCTGACGTTCGCCCCGAAGCCGGGCCGTACCGATGCCGAGCGCAATTGCGTGTCGAACATCCACAAGGCCGGGTTGAGCTATGACGAGGCTGCCTTCAAGATCGCCTGGCTGGTCCGCGAGGGGCTCGCGCGGGAAGTGAGCGGTGTGGCGCTGAAGGACGAGAGCGCAGACCGGGCGCCGCGTCGAATTGGCACGGCTTTGCCCGGATGAAGGGCATTAAGGCAAAATCGCCACATCTTGATCGATTCGGCCACACTCCGCCTGCTTGCGAGAAGGGCGATTGACCTGCTAAACCCCTCGCAGCGATTTTCTGCGCATTTTCAAAGGGCAAGCCTCCCATTGGTATGGCATTTTCAAGCCGTTCGCGGGGCGCGACAAGCTCACAGACCCGAGCCGATTTAGGAACTGGACAAGGCATGCTCGAAAAGCACAGCGAGAGTGAGGTTCATGTCGACAAGGTCGAGCAGGGACCTGCGTCCTCGATCGCCTTCGGGCTGGAGCGCATCGGGCTGATCGCAGTCCGGGCGCCCATCGTCTCCTGCGTCGTCCTGCTCGTGCTGATCGTCGGCGCCGTGTTTGGCATCCACCGGATCAAGATCGACGATTCGCTGTCGCAGCTGTTCCGGTCCAACACGCCGGAATTCCGCCAGTACGAAGCGGTGACCAAGAAGTTCCCGGCCGAGGAATTCGATGTCCTCGTCGTAGTCGAGGGCAAGACCCTGCTGGCCCGGAACAACCTCGAGAAGCTGCGCGACTTCGTCACCGACATGCAGCTGGTCGAGGGTACGCGCGGACTGGTCTCGCTGTTCTCCGCGCGTCAGGCGCCCGCTCCGGGCAAGCTTCCCGCCGCACTGTTCCCGCCCGAGCTGCCCGAGGGCGAGGCCTATGACAAGTTCATCGAGGGCGTCAAAGCCAACGAGATCATCCGCGGCAAGCTGTTGTCCGAGGACGGCACGCTGGCGCTGATCGTGCTGTCGCTCGATCCGGAGGTGGTCGCCTCCAACAAGCTGACCAAGACCGTCGCCGACATCCGCGCGCTGATAAAGGAAGACCTCAGTGACACCGGGCTCAACGTGCAGCTTTCCGGCGTGCCGGTGATGCAGCTCGAGATCCGCAACGCGGTCGAGCGCGACGGGCTCACCTACAACATCCTCGGCATTCTCGCCGGCTGTGTCATCGCCATCATCTTCTTCCGCAAAATCTCGTTCATGGTGGCGGCGGCGTTCCCGCCGATGATCGCGATCCTGCTGGCGCTCGGCGCGCTCGGCTGGGCCAATTTCAATCTCAACATGTTCCTGAACGTGATGACGCCGCTCATCATGGTCATCAGCTTCTCGGACTCGATGCAGCTCACCTTCGCCGCCCGCGACCGGCTGATCGCGGGCCAGGACAAGTTCACCGCATTCAAGAACGCGGTGCTGGTGGTGGGACCGGCCTGCGTGCTGACGCACGGCACCGCAGGCATTTCCTTCATCGCGCTCCAGTTCTCCGACTCCGATCTGATCCGCAAGTTCGGCGAGGCGGGTCTCGCCGCCACCATCATCGCGCTGGTTGCGGTGTTGTCGCTCGTGCCGGTGTTCGGCGTGCTGCTCGTGCGCAACGAGAAGGTCTTTGCGACCAAGTTCCAGAGCGCGGATGCCGGCGTACAAGCGCTGCGTAATTTCTGCTACTGGATCGCGGTGCGCATGGTGGGCCGTCCCGGCCTGTTCAGCCTGATCGCGGTGGTGTTCGTGGCGGGCCTCGGCGTCATCTACGCAAATCTGGAGCCGCGCTACCGGCTCGCCGACCAGGTGCCGGACAAGCGCCAAGCGGTCGCGGCCAGCGACCGGCTCGACGCCAAGCTCACCGGCGCCAACCCGGTCAACGTTCTGATCCAGTTCCCCAAGGGTGAATCGCTCTATTCGCCGGAGACGCTGCAGACCATCGCGGACGTGCACGCGACGGTGGAGAAGGCCGCCGGTGTCGGCAATGTCTGGTCGGTCGAGACCCTGCGCCGCTGGCTCGCGGACAAGGCCGGCAGCGCCGACGTCGCGACCCTGAAGGAATATGTCAGCGTCATTCCGGAGCATCTGGTGCGCCGGTTCATCGATGCCGAGCAGGACGCGGTCGTGGTCGCAGGTCGCGTGCCGGACAAGGATTCCAGCCAGCTCCTGCCGATCGTCGACAAGCTCGATACCGAGCTCGACGCCGTCCGCAAGAAGCATCCCGGCTATGAAGTGGCGGTCACGGGTCTTGCCGCGATTGCCGCGCGCAATTCGGCCGGCATGATCGAGAAGCTCAACCGCGGGCTCACCGTCGAATTCGCGCTGGTCGCGATTTTCATCGGCCTTGCCTTCCGTTCCTGGGTCGTGATGTTCGCCTGCATCCTGCCGGGCATCTTCCCCGTCGTGATGTCGGGAACAGTGCTGTGGGCGATGGACGAGGGACTGCAATTTGCCAGTGTCGTAGCTCTGACCGTTTCGTTCGGCCTGGGCTTAAGCGCCACCATCCACTTCCTCAACCGCCTCAGGCTCGAGAGCAAGCCGGGCGTCGGCTCGGCGCTCGCAGTGGAGCGCGCGACCGTGCTGGTCGGCCCGGCGTTGATCCTGACCACGTTGGTGCTGGCCTGCGGTCTCGTCGTCACGGTGTTCTCCGATCTGCCGTCGCTACGGCTGTTCGGCTGGCTCAGCGCCTTCTCGATGGTGATGGCGCTCGTCGCCGACCTCTTCATCCTGCGGCCGACGGCGATGTGGTTGATCAATCTGCACGCCAAGCTTCAGGGCACCGACAAGCCGGCGATCTGAGCGGCTGCATCCATCGGACACGGAATCGGCGCGGTCCGGACGATTGCGCCGCGCCTCCGAAAAACAACAAGCCCCGGTTCGCGAGAACCGGGGCTTGTCGCTTCGAAGCGGTAAGAGCTGTCAGCCCTTCGTCATCGTGATGTTGACGCCGCGAATCTCGCCCTTGGATGAGATCTGCACCGTCTGCTTGGTGCCGTTGGTGCGCAGCGACAAATTGGCGGCAAATCCGTTGGCCTCGACGAACACCTCGATCTGGCCGCCACCGGCGGTGCCTTGGAGATTGCCGAAGATGTTGCGGTTGGTCTCGCTCCAATTGCCGGAGATGCGCTCGCCTTGGCTGGTCACATCGCTGGTGAGGTCGAACTTGTAGCTGTCGGAGGCGCAGTGCAACGCCTGCTTGAGACTGAGACCGGTGCCGGCAACCTTGTAGTCCGCCTTGCAGCGGATGCGCTCGGTCGAGCCGTCGGACAGCGACACCGTACCCGTCCCGGTCCATGCGCCCTCGAAACCTGCAAACGGTCCGGACGACTGAGCCTGACTTGTCGAAACCGAGAAGAGCAGCGCAGCGCCGATGCCGGCCGCCTTGATTGCCAGTTCAGTCCGTCCAAAGAATTTCATCTCAAAATATCCCGTTTAGAACGACGTCCGCTTCTCACGAAGAACGTCTCGCCACATCGAAAGTTTAGTGTTCCGAGCCAGTGACAGGTTCAATGCCCGACTGCCAGAGATGGCAGTTCACGACGCCTTGCGCCATGCTTCCACCTCTCGATTTGTCGTATTTCGGCATGTTTCTTGGTCCCGAGGCGGTATCGAGAGATGCAGCTCTGCAACAGGTGCGCAGCAAAACGCGGCGCACCTGAATTATGACGTAGTATCAGTCTCTTACATTTGCCAGAGAAGACGCAGGGAAGCCCTGATTTGGTGGACGTGGCGCCAATTTGGCCGCATTTGCCAGTGCTTGTGCCTTCTCCGAGGCCGCTCCTCCCGCGGCGACTTGCCATCAGAACAATCCGCTCCGGTCGTCGCCCTGTGCTGTCCGGGATTGGTGCGATTCTGCCGTCAGAATGAAGGAATACAATGCGTAAGCTTCTCGTCGCTCTCACCTTGCTGTCGGCCTCCCTCTCGACCGCAGCGTTCGCCCAGCAAGGGCGCGGCACGGACGCCGAGCAGAAGGCCTGCTCGCGCGATGTGCAGAAGCTCTGCCGTCCGGTCATCGACCAGGGTGATTTCACCATCCTGGCCTGCCTCAAGGAGAACCGGGCCAAGATCTCTCAGGCCTGCGACCAGGTCCTGAAGAACCACAACCAGTAAGCTCGGCCACTGGCCCACAAAAGGCGGCCCCGGGGCCGCCTTTTCGGACCTGATCCGCAAAGGGCAGCCATCGAGAGACAGGATTGGTTTTGCGGCCGTATTCCCCTATATGGGGGCCGCGGCGGCATCGCCCGCACGGGCTCGCGCGAGCGAAAAAGCCCTTCCTGTCCAAACGATTGTAGACCAGCCCTCGATGACCTCTGCGAGCGAATTGCGATCCGGCAAGGGTGAGCGCGACGAGAATTTTCCCGTCGCGTCCTGGATCATTCATCCGCGTCATCGCGCGCTGATCCTGGCGTATTACAATTTCGTCCGCACCGCCGACGACATCGCCGACCACGCCACGCTGCCGCCGGACGAGAAGCTCGCTTATCTCGACCTGCTCGAGGCGGAATTGCTCGGCAAAGGCGACACCCAGGCCGAGGCCGTCAGCCTGCGGCACGCACTGGCCGAACGCGGCATGGCGTCGCGCCACGCGCTCGACGTGCTCATCGCGTTCCGTATGGACGTGACCAAGTTGCGCTACGAGAATTGGGACGAGGTCATCCATTATTGCCGCTACTCGGCGATGCCGGTCGGCCGCTTCATGCTCGACGTCCATGGTGAGAGCACCTCGACCTGGGCCGCGTCAGATGCGCTCTGCGCAGCGCTGCAGATCAACAACCACCTCCAGGATTGCGGCAAGGATTTCCGCGAGCTCAACCGCGTCTATCTGCCGCGCGATGCGCTGGCCGCGAGTGGCGCCTCGGTCGAGCAGCTCGGACTGGCGCAGTCGCCACCGGCGATGCTGGCCTGCCTTCAGGCTCTCGCCGTCCGCAACGAAGCGCTGCTCGCCGAGGGCAGGTCGCTAGCTGCGGAGATCCGGGATTTCCGCCTCGGCGTCGAGGTCTCGGTGATCCAGGCCTATGCCGACCGCATCGTGCGCCTGTTGAAGGTGCGCGATCCCCTGCGCGAGCGCGTGCACCTGAACAAGCTCGAGCTCCTCACCTTCAGCCTCGCCGGCATGATCGGCGAAGTCGGCCGCCGCACGGTCGGACGCAAGGCCATTTCCAGACCGGGGACTGCACATGACGCTTGAGGCGACCTCGCCCGGCGCCAATTATGGCTCGACCGCATCCGGCAGTTCGTTCTACGCCGCGATGCGCATCCTGCCGCACGACCAGCGTGAAGCGATGTTCCAGATCTACAGCTTCTGCCGCCAGGTCGACGACATCGCCGATTCCGATGGCCCGCGCGACGAACGGCTCGCCGCCCTTCAGGCGTGGCGCAACGACATCGATGCGCTCTACCAGGGCAATCCGCCGCCGCGGCTGAAGGACTACGTCACCTCGGTGAAGACCTTCGGCCTCAAGCGCGAGGATTTCCTCGCCATCGTCGACGGCATGGAGATGGACGTGCCGCAGGACATCCGCGCGCCCGACATGGCGACGCTGGATCTCTACTGCGATCGCGTCGCGAGCGCCGTAGGGCGGCTGTCGGTCCGGGTCTTCGGCTTGCCAGAAGAAGACGGCATCGAGCTTGCCCATCATCTCGGCCGCGCGCTCCAGCTCACCAACATCCTGCGCGACATCGACGAGGACGCGGGCCTCGGCCGGCTCTATCTGCCGCGCGAAGCGCTGCTGCATGCCGGCATCACCTCCAACGATCCGGACCGCGTGATCGTCGAGCGCGCGCTGCCGAAGGTCTGCCTGCCACTGGCGCAGCGCGCAAAGGTGTATTTCGAGAAGTCGGACGAGATCATGAACCGCAACCGGCGCCGCGCGGTGCGCGCGCCGCGGATGATGTCGAAATACTATCATGCCATTCTGGATCTCCTGATCGCGCGCGGGTTCAACGCGCCGCGCGAGCCGGTGCGTGTGTCGAAGATCACACGTATCGCCATCCTGCTCCGATACGCTCTCATCTGATGCAAAAAACAGCTCACATCATTGGCGCTGGAATCTCCGGCCTCTCCGTCGCCGTGCGACTTGCCAATGCCGGCTTCAAGGTCGCCGTGCACGAAGCGACGCAGCAGGCCGGCGGCCGTTGCCGTTCCTATTTCGACGGCGCCACCAATCTCACCATCGACAACGGCAACCATCTGCTGCTGTCCGGCAATAGCCATGCGCGCGCCTATGCGCGTTCGATCGGGACCGAGGCGGGCCTCGTCGGTCCGGAGCGCGCGCAGTTTCCCTTCGTCGATCTCAAGACCGGGCAGCGCTGGCAGATCGACCTCGGCGACGGCCGGCTCCCGACCTGGGTGCTCGACGAGAGCCGCCGCGTCCCCGACACTGCGCTGACCGATTATCTGAAGCTGGCGCCGCTGATCTGGGCATCGGAAGAGACGCTGGTCGGCAAGTCAATTCCGTGCGAAGGCGTTCTCTATCAGCGCCTGGTGCAGCCTCTGCTGCTCGCGGCCCTCAACGTCGATCCACCCGAAGGCTCGGCGGGGCTTGCCGGCGCGATCGTGCGCGAGACGCTGCTCGCCGGCGGGCAGGCCTGCCGTCCCCTGATCGCGCGCGACGGGCTCAGCGCGGTACTGATCGAGCCCGCCGTGACGTTCCTGCAGGGGCGCGGGCACAGCGTTCAGCTCGGCCATGAGCTGCGCTCGTTTGCGACCCATGACGGCAAGGTCGGCGCGCTGAATTTCGGCGGCGAGGATGTGATCCAGATCAGCGAAGGCGACGTCGTCGTGATGGCGGTGCCGCCGCGCGCTGCCTCCAACCTGCTGCCGGGCCTGAAGACGCCGACCGAATTCCGCGCCATCGTGAATGCGCATTTCCGCGTCGAGCCGCCGGCGGGATCGGCACCGATCCTCGGCGTGATCGGCGGCGTCGTGGAATGGCTGTTTTCGTTCCCGAACCGGCTGTCCGTCACCATCAGCAACGGCGACCGTCTGGTCGACATGCCGCGCGAGGAACTCGCGCAGGCGATCTGGAACGACGTCTGCAAGGCGGGCGGTGTTTCCGGCGAGCTGCCCCCCTGGCAGATCGTGCGCGAGCGCCGTGCCACATTTGCGGCGACGCCGGCGCAGAATGCCCTGCGTCCAGGGCCGGTCACTGCGCTGAAAAACCTGTTTCTTGCAGGCGATTGGACTGCTACGGGATTGCCTGCAACCATCGAGGGATCGGTCCGATCCGGTGATCGCGCCGCCGATCTGGTTCTGGCCGCCAAGCGATAGTGACAGGCGGCCCTGACGGGCATTTGTCCCAGTCAATTTCGGCCCATTCAATCGACTATCGGAGCAATCGAGCGAGATGGATTCCGTGAACGCGACCAGCCGCGAAGCCCAAGAATTCAGGAACTTGGAATCGAGCATTGCGTCGGCCACCGAAGGCGTCCTCGGCTTCCAGCAACCCGACGGCCATTGGGTGTTCGAGCTCGAGGCAGATTGCACGATTCCGGCCGAATACGTCCTGCTGCGCCATTATCTCGCCGAGCCGGTCGATGCCGTGCTCGAAGCCAAGATCGCCAATTATCTTCGCCGCGTGCAGGGCGCCCATGGCGGCTGGCCGCTGGTGCATGACGGCGAGTTCGACATGAGCGCCAGCGTCAAGGCGTATTTCGCGCTGAAGATGATCGGGGATTCCATCGACGCGCCGCACATGGTGCGTGCGCGCGAGGCGATCCATTCCCGCGGCGGCGCCATTCACAGCAATGTCTTCACGCGCTTCATGCTTGCGATGTTTGGCGTCGTGACCTGGCGCGCGGTACCGGTGCTGCCGATCGAGATCGTGCTGCTGCCGTTCTGGTCGCCGTTCCACATCAACAAGATCTCCTACTGGGCGCGCACCACCATGGTGCCGCTGATGGTCATCGCCGCGCTGAAGCCACGGGCGAAGAATCCCAAGGGCGTCGGCATCGACGAGCTGTTCCTGCAGGATCCGCGCTCGATCGGCATGACCGCCAAGGCGCCGCACCAGAGCATGGCCTGGTTCGTGCTGTTCCGCGCGCTCGACGGCATTTTGCGCGTGGTCGAGCCAATGTTTCCCAAGAGCCTGCGCAAACGCGCCATCGACGCGGCGCTCGCCTTCACCGAGGAGCGGCTGAACGGCGAGGACGGCATGGGCGCGATCTATCCGCCGATGGCCAACATCGTCATGATGTACGACGCGCTCGGCAAGGACGAGAACTTCCCGCCGCGCGCGATCACGCGCCGGGGCATCGACAAGCTGCTCGTGATCAAGGACGACGAAGCCTATTGCCAGCCCTGCGTCTCGCCGGTGTGGGACACGACGCTGACCGCCCACGCGCTGCTCGAAGCCGGCGGCGACAAGGCGGTGCCGGCCGCCAAGCAGGGTCTCGACTGGCTGATCCCGAAGCAGGAGCTCGAGGTGAAGGGCGACTGGGCGGTGAAGCGGCCCGACGTACGCCCGGGCGGCTGGGCCTTCCAGTACAACAATGCCCATTATCCCGATCTCGACGACACCGCGGTGGTCGTGATGTCGATGGACCGGATGCGCCGGGAGCACGGTGCGGCCGGCTATGACGCCGCGATCGACCGTGCCCGGGAGTGGATCGAGGGCATGCAGAGCAACGACGGCGGCTGGGCCGCCTTCGACGTCAACAATCTCGAATATTACCTGAACAACATCCCGTTCTCGGACCATGGCGCACTGCTCGATCCACCGACCGAGGACGTCACCGCCCGCTGCGTCTCGATGCTGGCCCAGCTCGGCGAGACCGCGGAGACCAGCAAGCATGTCGCGGACGGGATCGCCTACCTGCGCAAGACCCAGCACTCCGAAGGGTCCTGGTACGGCCGCTGGGGCCTGAACTTCATCTACGGAACCTGGTCGGTGCTGTGCGCCCTCAACATGGCCGGCGTCCGCCATGACGATCCCATGATCCGGAAAGCCGCCGGCTGGCTGGCCTCGATCCAGAACCAGGACGGCGGCTGGGGCGAGGATGCCGTCAGCTACCGGTTGGACTACCGGGGCTGGGAGGCCGCCCCCTCGACCGCCTCGCAAACGGCATGGGCCTTGCTTGCCTTGATGGCTGCTGGCGAGGTTGATCACCCGGCCGTCGCCCGCGGGGTGGAGTACCTGATTGCAACACAGAACGAAAAAGGACTGTGGGACGAACAGCGGTACACCGCCACGGGCTTTCCCCGTGTATTCTATCTACGGTACCATGGTTATCCGAAGTTCTTCCCGCTGTGGGCGTTGGCGCGGTATCGGAACTTGCGGAACACCAACAGCAGGGTGGTAGGGGTCGGAATGTGACTTTGGGGACGGGGGACTATCTTACCGCGGGTCAAACCGTTGATCCGCGGCCGATATTGATCGTGACTGGACTGGTTCAGGAGGCCCGCATAGCGGCCGGGCCTGGCATGGCGGTCATCTGTTCGTCGAGCAGCCCCACCCAGTTGCGGGCGCTGTTGACGGTGCTGGATCCCGAGACGATTCGCGGTGTGATCTCCTTCGGCGTGGCCGGCGGGCTCGACCCGACGCTGCGCTCCGGCGACGTCGTGCTGGCGACCGAGGTGCTCGCGGGCGATACCCGCTGGGCCGCTGGCCTCTCGCTCGGCGACGACCTCATCGACCGCCTGACGTCGGGGCGCCGCCGCGTTGTGCGCGGCAGCCTCGCGGGTGCCGAGGAAGTGGTCACGGGGCGCTCCTGCAAGGCGGCGCTGCATTCGGAGACGGGAGCGGCCGCCGTCGACATGGAAAGCCACATCGCGGCGGCCTACGCCGCCGAGGCCGGCTTGCCGTTCGCCGCGGTCCGCGTCATCAGCGATCCCGCCCATCGCGCGCTGCCGGCGCTCGCCCGCGCCGCCATCAAGCCGAATGGCCAGATCGACGTGCTGGCCGTGCTGCGCGGCATCGCGCGCAACCCGACTGCGCTGCACGGACTGGTCTCGACCGGCCTCGACTTCAACCGCGCGCTACGCAGCCTGCGCGGCTGCCGCGACTTCCTGATCGGCACCGAACTGGTCGACAGCGAGGCGCTGGTCTCCGAGGCGGCCTGAGCGGGTTCTGCGATCACTAAAAACAAAAGGCCCGGTCGCCATTGGCGATCGGGCCTTTTCTTGTTGGTGGGACTAGCGCGCTTACGCGGCGGTCGACGCCTTCCGTGCGGCCTTCTCCTGTGCGGCGGCGGCCTCGTCCTTGCGGATCTCCGACAGGCGCTTCTGCACTTCCGCGGAGAAGATGTACTGCGCAGGACGCTGCTTGGACATGTCGATCTCCGGCGCCATCGGACCCGTGGTCCTGATGCCGCGCAGCGACACCCACATCGCCTTCAGCGGGTTGTTGATGGCGGCGGTCGCCGCCGTCGGCTCGTAGCCGCAATGGGCCATACAGTCGGCGCACTTCTCGTACTTGCCGGTGCCGTAGGTCTCCCAGTCGGTGGTGTCCATCAGCTCCTTGAAGGTTTTTGCATAGCCTTCACCGAGCAAATAGCAGGGCTTCTGCCAGCCGAAGATGTTGCGCGCGGGCATGCCCCAAGGCGTGCACTCGTATTCCTGGTTGCCGGCGAGGAAGTCCAGGAACAGGCCGGAATGCATGAAATTCCACTTCTTGCCCTTGCCCATCGCAAAGACGTCGCGGAACAGCTTCTTGGTCTTGGTGCGGTTGAGGAAGTGCTCCTGGTCCGGCGCGCGCTCATAGGCGTAGCCCGGCGACATCGAGACGCCGACGCCGAGCTCGACGGTCAGGTCGAGGAATTTGGCGATCTCTTCGGCCGGGTGGCCGTCGAAGATGGTGGCGTTGACGTTGACGGTGAAGCCGCGGGCCTTGGCCGCCTTGATCGCGGAGACGGCGCGGTCGAACACGCCCTTCTGCGACACGGCCTTGTCGTGGTGCTCCTTCAGGCCGTCGAGATGCACGGAGAAGAACAGGTAGGGCGAGGGCTCGAACAGATCGAGCTTCTTCTCGAGCAACAGCGCGTTGGTGCAGAGCGAGACGAACTTCTTGCGCGCGACGAGGCCGCGCACGATCTCGCCGATCTCCTTGTGGATCAGCGGCTCGCCGCCGGGAATGGCAACCATAGGCGCACCGCACTCGTCGGCCGCGTCCCAGCACTCCTGCGCCGTCATGCGGCGGTTGAGGATCGCATCCGGATAATCGATCTTGCCGCAGCCGACGCAGGCGAGGTTGCAGCGAAACAGCGGTTCCAGCATCAGCACGAGCGGATAGCGCTTGCGGCCAAGCAGCTTCTGCTTGATCAAATAGCCGCCGATACGCATTTCCTTGAAGAAGGGGATAGCCATTACAAGTTTCTTTCTGGGCTTGAAATTCGGGTGGGTCAGCTCGCAGCCAGTTCGGCCGGAAGCCGGAATTCGATGTTTTCCTCGCGGCCCGGGAGCACCGAGACCTTGACCGGTCCGATCCGCCGCATTGCTTCGATCACGTCATCCACGAGTACCTCGGGCGCCGAAGCGCCAGCCGTGACACCGACGGTTCTGGCATCTTTCAACCACTCCGGATTGAGCGCGCTGCCGTCGGCAATCAGATAACTCGCGACACCGGCCTCAGTGCCGATTTCGCGGAGCCGGTTCGAATTCGAGCTATTGGCAGCGCCCACCACCAAGATCACGTCGACCAGCTTGCTCAAGTCCCTTACCGCAGATTGGCGGTTCTGTGTCGCATAGCAGATATCCCGGATATCCGGGCCTTGAATATCTGTAAAGCGGGCCTGCAGGGCCGAAATGATGTCCTTTGTGTCATCCACCGACAGGGTGGTCTGGGTGATATAGGCCACTGGCGTATCCGCCGGCAGCTCAAGGGCCTTAACCTCTTCAACGCTTTGGACCAGCAGTACGGGGGCGGGAACCTGGCCCATCGTACCCTCGACCTCGGGGTGGCCGGCATGGCCGATCAGGATCAGGGTGCGGCCCCTGGCGATGTAGCGCTTCCCCTGATTGTGAACTTTCGTGACCAAGGGGCAGGTGGCATTGAGCACCGGAAGGTCGCGCGCGGCCGCTTCTTCCTCGACGCTGCGGGCGACGCCATGAGCGCTGAAGACCGTCACCGCCTTCGGCGGCACCTCCGACAGTTCCTCGACGAAGATCGCGCCCTTGTTCTTCAGGCTCTCGACGACGTACTTGTTGTGCACGATCTCATGGCGCACGTAGACGGGCGGGCCGTACTTCTCCAGCGCCCGTTCCACGATCTCGATCGCACGCACTACCCCCGCGCAAAAGCCGCGCGGTTGCGCCAGATAAACTTCCATTGGACGGCCATCACGCAAGTTGCACCAATCCGCTCTCAAGTTCAGGGGACACCCCGATACGAACCAATGAGTTGCAATATCCGCACCATCGGTTCGGCGCACGCGGTAGCCGCCCACCCCTGCCGGGGCCCCGGTGCATGGAGGTGCAGTACTTTGTGTCAAAAAATCGGCAGTAAGGAAAGGTGGAATGAACTTTGGTTCCCTGCCGGATCAGTTTGGCGGTATTATAGTAGAGGGTGCCCGTGGCAGCAACGTGGCGACATTTGTGCGCACGCTTCGTCACTTTCCCGCCTCAACTCCTCGGCTATACCGATGGCCCGCATGATAATGCCATGGTCTTCCGCCGTTTACCTCGAAGCTTCTGACGGCGATAACCACTCAAAACAGCAATAGGTTTCGGCCGGGAACTCCGTTAAACAGCGGGCGTTTCCGGCAAGCTGTTAACCGCAGAAAGAAAAGTAGTGCTGCAAAGCGTCGTCGTTGCCATCGTCAGGGCCTGCACCCGGTTTGCCTCCCTCGTCGTCGTTCTCGGGCTCCTGCTGGCGGTGGGGGCGGGCTATTACACGTCCCAGCATTTCGCCATCAACACCGACATCAACTCGCTGATTGCCCAAAATCTGGACTGGCGCCAACGCGACCAGCAGTTCGATCGCGCCTTCGACCGCGATGCGACGATTACGGCGGTGGTCGAAGCCAAGACGCCGGAGATGGCGACCGCGGCGTCGGACGCGCTCTATGCCAAGCTGAAGGACAACAAGACCGAATTCCAGTCGATGCAGCAGCTCGGCACCGGCGAGTTCTTCGAGAAGAATGGTCTGTTGTTCCTGCCGACAGAGGAAGTTGCCAAGGTCACCGGCCAGTTCGAATCCGCAGCACCCCTGATCGAGATCATGGCGGGCGATCCCTCGATCCGCGGCCTGACCGGCGCGCTCGAGACGGGACTTGCCGGCGTCAAGCGCGGGCAGGTCAAGCTCGACAACACCGAACGGCCCTTCAACCAGATCGCGCAAACGGTCGAGACCGTGCTCAACAAGGGCAATGCGACGTTCTCCTGGCGCCAGCTCGTCAGTGACGAGCCGCTGACGGATTCGGACAAGCGCGCCTTCATCGAGTTCAAGCCGATCCTCGACTACAACGCGCTTGAGCCCGGCAAGGGCGCAACCGACGCGATCCGCAAGGCCGCAGCCGATCTGGATTTTGCCACCAAATATCAGGCGCGAGTCCGGCTGACCGGGCCGGTCCCGATCGCCAACGAGGAATATGCAACCGTCCAGGAAGGCGCCGTCGTCAATGGCATCGGCACGGTCCTCGTCGTGCTGCTCATCCTGTGGCTGGCGCTGCATTCGGCGAAGATCATCTTCGCGGTGTTCGTCAATCTCTTCGTCGGTCTTGCGCTGACCACCGCCGCCGGCCTGATGATGGTGGGCTCGCTCAATTTGCTGTCGATCGCATTCGCCGTGCTGTTCGTCGGCCTCGGCGTCGATTTCGGCATCCAGTACAGCGTCCGCTATCGCTCCGAGCGCTACAAGCACAACGATCTCTCCGGTGCGCTGATCCTGGCCGCCAAGCGCTCGGCAATTCCGTTGTCGCTGGCGGCAATGGCGACCGCGGCTGGCTTCCTCTGCTTCATCCCCACGGACTACAAGGGTATCGCCGAACTCGGCCAGATCGCCGGCGTCGGCATGCTGGTCGCGTTCCTCACTAGCATCACCGTGCTCCCGGCGATGCTGAAGCTGTTGAACCCGCCCGGTGAGAAAGAGCCGGTCGGCTATGCCTTCCTGGCGCCGCTCGATCACTTCCTGGAGAAGCACCGCGTGCTGGTCGTCGGTGGCACCATGTTTCTGGCGGTCGCCGGCCTGCCGCTGCTCTATTTCATGAAGTTCGACTTCAACCCGATGAATCTGCGCAACCCGAAGGCAGAGTCGATCGCGACCTTCCTCGACTTGCGCAAGGATCCCAACACCGGCGCCAATGCCATCAACGTGATGACCACGTCGGAAGAGCAGGCAAGGCAGGTGGAGGCGAAGCTGGAGAAGGTGCCGGAGGTGTTGCGGGTGATGTCGCTCAACAGCTTCGTTCCTGAAGACCAGCCGCCGAAGCTGAAGCTGCTCGCGCAGGGCGCCAAGGTGCTGAACCCCGCGCTCAATCCCGACCAGATCGACGCCGCGCCGTCGGACAAGGAAAACGTCGATGCGCTGAAATCGTCGGTCGACAATCTGCGCCGGACCGCAGGCGATGCGAAGGGCCCGGGTGCGGTTGCCTCGCGTCGGCTCGCGGATGCGCTGGAAAAGCTCGCCAATGCCGATGAAGCCACACGGAACAAGGCGCAGGACGTGTTCGTCGCGCCGATGAAGATCGTGTTCGACCAGCTCCGGAACGCGTTGCAGGCCGAGCCGGTCACCCTGAAGTCATTGCCGGCAGATCTCGTCAGCGCCTGGAAGAGCAAGGACGGTATCATCCGCGTCGAGGCGCTGCCGAAGGGTGATCCCAACGACAACGACACGCTACGCAAATTTGCGGCGGCGGTGCTCGTTGCCGAGCCGACCGCGATCGGCGGTCCGGTCTCGATCCTGAAATCCGGCGACACCGTGGTGAAGGCGTTCATCCATGCCGGAATCTATGCGCTGCTGGTGATCGGCCTATTACTGTGGATCACGCTGCGCCGGTTCGTCGACGTGTTGATGACGCTGGTGCCGCTGTTGGTGGCAGGCGCGGTCACGCTCGAGATCTGCGTGCTGATCGGCTTGCCGCTCAACTTCGCCAATATCGTCGCGTTCCCGCTGCTGCTCGGCGTCGGCGTGGCCTTCAAGATCTACTATGTCGTGGCCTGGCGCTCGGGCAGGACAAACCTGCTCCAGACCAGCCTGACGCGCGCGATCTTTTTCAGCGCGCTGACAACGGCCACCGCGTTCGGCAGCCTTTGGCTGTCGAGCCATCCCGGCACGTCCAGCATGGGCAAGCTGCTGGCGTTGTCGCTGGTGACGACGCTCGCCGCCGTGCTGCTGTTTCAGCCTGCCCTAATGGGCAAACCCCGCAATCTCAGGGAGTAGGCAGATGTCGCCGACCTGGTCGGCGGCGCCCTTCTGACCGGGTTTGGCGGTGCCGGCGGCCTTCGGGGCTGCGGGCGCAGGCTGCGCCACCGTAGCGCCGGTCGTTCCCGGGGCTTTCGACGCCGCGCCGGTGGGCTTCGGCGCGCCCTTGGCCATGGCGTTGGCGGAGCTCAAGGGAATCGGGGGGCTGACCCGGGTCCAGGTCTCGCCACCGCACAGGAACCCCATCACGCAGCCCTTGATCTCGAGCTGGTCGGTGCCAACCGGCGTGATGGTTGCGCTGTAGAGCTGGCCGTCCTTGGCATTGTAGACCTGACCTTCCCATTGATCGGCGCCGGGCTTTTTCTTCATGTCGATCAGGGTCGCCATGCCCAGCGTGGGCCGGGTCTTTTTCGACGCGTCCGGATTGTTCTCGTCGCGGCCCCCGGGCTGTTTTTCCCAGGAAACCGCGCCCCACATGCTGCCATTGCATTGGGCGACACGAATGTTGGCGACGCCGTCGGCAACCCGCCAGTCGCCGGTCGGATCGGCCGCGAGCGCCGGGTTCAGGCAGGTGTAACCGCCAGCCAGTATTAGTCCGGTGTAAAGGGCTAAACGCATGATCGTTCCTTGGCAGTGCAACATGGTCTAAAGCTCTGCTTGCGAAGATGGTCCGAAAAAGGGCAAAAGGCCGCACAGACCGTTTTCAGCGACGTTCCGTTTTCAGTTGACGAGACGGCCCTCAACCGAAGTATGTAGCGGATGCACAGCCCAAATCCAGACATGTCTCAGCTGTTCGCGGACCGCCAGGCCCAGCGCAGCGCCCTGCATAATCGGCATCTGAACGAGCAGTTCGTTCGGGTTCTGAAGACCATCGGCTACGATGTCGGCTTCCAGAAGGGGCAGGGACAGTATCTCTACGACCGCGACGGGGCGCGCTATCTCGACCTCTTGTCCGGTTTTGGCGTGTTTGCGATCGGGCGCAATCATCCTGTCATGCGCGAGGCGCTCAAGAGCGTGCTCGATGCCGACCTGCCCAACCTCGTCCAGTTCGACGTCTCGGTGCTCGCCGGCGTGCTCGCCGAGCGGCTCCTGAAATACGTCCCCTATCTTGATAAGGCGTTCTTCGCCAATTCCGGCGCCGAATGCGTCGAAGCGGCGATCAAGTTCGCCCGCGGCGCCACCGGTCGTCCGGGGATCGTCTATTGTGCCCACGGCTATCACGGCCTGACCTATGGCGCGCTGTCGCTGACCGGTGATTCGAACTTCCGCACCGGCTTCGAGCCGCTGCTGCCGGGATGCACTTCGATCCCGTTCAACGATCTCGCCGCGCTCGAAAAGGCGCTGGCCTCGCGCGAGGTGGCGGCCTTCGTCGTCGAGCCAATCCAGGGCAAGGGCGTCAACATGCCCACCGACGAGTTCCTGCCGGGTGCAGCTGCGCTCTGCAAGAAATACGGCACGCTGTTCGTCGCCGACGAGATCCAGACCGGCATGGGCCGCACCGGCCGCTTCCTCGCGGTCGAGCACTGGAACGTCGAGCCCGACATGGTGCTGCTGTCGAAGTCGCTGTCCGGCGGCCATGTGCCGGTCGGCGCGGTGCTGACGCGCAAAAGCATCTTCGACAAGATATTCAACCAGATGGACCGCGCCGTCGTGCACGGCTCGACCTTCTCCAAGAACGACCTGGCGATGGCTGCGGGCATCGCCACGCTTGACATCATGGAGTCCGAGAAGCTGATCGAGTCCGCCGCCAAGCGCGGTGCCGAGCTGCGCCTCGCGCTCACGCGCATGGTGCCCGGCTACGAGCTGTTGAAGGAGGTCCGCGGCAAGGGCCTGATGATCGGCGTCGAGTTCGGTCCGCCGAAATCGCTGCGGCTGCGGGCGTCCTGGAACGTGCTGGAGGCAGCCAACAAGGGTCTGTTCTGCCAGCTCATCACCGTGCCGCTGTTCAAGGACCACAAGATCCTCACGCAAGTCGCCGGCCATGGCAGCCACACCATCAAGCTTCTGCCGCCGCTCACCATCACCGAGGAAGATTGCGGCTGGATCGAGCGCGCCTTCGACGACGTCATCGCCGGCAGCCACAAGGTCCCCGGCGCGATTTGGTCGCTCGGCAAGACGCTGGTGGACAATGCGGTGCGAAGGTCTGCGTAAGGCCTCTGCTGCGGCCTGATGTCGCGACGTGCGACCTGCTGAAGCAGTCCGTCTCCCGAAATTCCAAATCGACGCTTATTTCCCGGCATTGACCTGGCCGGGAGAGGAGTGGGCGATGCCTTTGACTGGCGGCTGTCATTGCGGCGCCATCCGCTATGAAGTGAACGGCGACATGATGGTGCATGCGCTCTGCCATTGCGCGGATTGCCGCCGTCACTCCGGGGCACCGATGGTTGGCTGGGTGATGTATTCGCTCAAGGCGGTCAAAGTCGTGCGCGGTCAGCCGAAGATCTATCAATCATCCGAACATGGACGACGTCACTTCTGTGCCGATTGCGGCACGGGGCTGTTCTACATCAACGAAAACCTGATGCCCGATATCATCGATATCCAGAGCGGCACCTATGATGACCCTGATGCCGTTCCGGCGACGATGCACATTCAGGTCGCCGAGCGGATTGGCTGGATGGTGCGGGCTCACGAACTGCCCGTCTTCGAACGATTTCCTCCGCTCGAATGACGGCATGCGCAGAAGCTAACCGTTCATCGCCGCCTCGAACTTGTCGACGAATTCGGCAAGCTCGTCTGCGCCGAGATCGCTGACGGCCCAGAAGTTCAGGCCGCGATTGCCCCAGCGCCGGCAGTTGAAGCCCTGCATGGCTTCGGTCCTGGGTGCGCGGTATTCCGCGTTCGATGTCTGCGATACGAACAAATTCACCACGTGCTGCCGGCGCTTATAGACGACCGCACCGATGGCGCGGGCGTCGATATAATCGAGCCTGCCGCCGACCAGCGTAAAGCCTTGTGCGGTGAGGTCGATCACGGGCGGGGCGACGTCGAGCTTGCCGTTGAACCACGGCTTCACCGTGTGCTGGTCGGTCGAGACCACGTCGATGAGGTGGCCGGCCTGGAGCGAGCGCAGATGCGCGGAGACGACCTCCGACAGGATGCGCTGCTGGTCGTCCTGGCGCAGCACCAATGCGACGACGCCGGAGGCGGCGAGCGCGGAGACTGCCGAGCCCATCGCAAAGCCGCGCAGCACGGAGCGGCGGCTCGGCTGTTGATGCTGCGGCTGCGGCAGCGAGGCCTCGATACGCGCACGCAGGCTCGCCGGTGCGGTGTAGCGCAAATCGGCGTCTGCGAGCACGCGCTGCATCTCGCGCTGCGCGGCGAACTCCGCAGCGCAGGCCGGGCAGCCGGCGATATGGGCTTCGACCTCGCGCGCGTGGCCGGCATCGAGCTCGTTGTCGAGCAGCGCGTGAAGCAGGATTCTTGCTTCGTCGCAGGTCATCTTGCTTGCTCCTCATCCGCCGTCCAGGCCGCGCGCAGCATGGCACGGGCGCGGGCGAGGCGGGACATCACAGTGCCGACGGGCACGCCGGCGGCCTCGGCGATTTCACGATAGGACAGGTTGTTGATCTCCCGCAGCACGAACGTTTCCTTGAACGGCTCGGCGAGCGCGTCGATCAGCTTGCGGATCGCGCCCGCATCGCGGCTGCGCAGCACTTCGGTTTCGGGGCTGGCCTCGGTCTCCTGCCAGATCGGCGTCTGCTCGGCAGCGCCGGGCGTATCCTCGATCGCGCTGTGCCTGTGTGCGCGCCGTGCATATTCGGCATTGCAGACGTTACGCAGGATCGCGAATAGCCAAGGCTTTATCGCCGGCCCGCGATAGCTGTCGAAATGCTTCAGCGCGCGCAGATAGCACTCCTGCACCGCGTCCTCGGCATCGGAGGGGTCACGCAAGAGATAGCGCGCGAGCGTGTAGACGTCGTCGAGATGGGGGAGCGCCGCCTCGCGGAAGCGTTGCGCCTTCTGCAAATCGTCGTTGGCGGGCATCGCTCCTCGCTTTGCCTCTTGTTCTGCTCGTTGCTTGGTTTCGTCGCTGTTCGTCTCGTCCCTATTCGTTTCGTCCCTGAGTGTGACCGAAGGCACACGGGCTCGGCCGGTGTGGGACCACCGGCCGGGCAAGACGTTGATGCCTTGGTTCGAGGTGTTACTCAACCTTGATCATCCCCGTCATGTGCGGGTGCAGAGAACAAAAATATTTGTAGTCGCCCGCATTGGTGAAGGTGAACGAGAACTTGTCGTCAGTGTCCAGGGTCTTGGACCTGAATTTGCCGGCCGACACCACGGTGTGGGGGATGTCGTCCCGGTTGGTCCAGGTCACGGTGGTGCCGACCTTGATCCTGAGCTCGGCCGGCTGGAAGACGAAGTTGTCGATATGCACCTCCATGTCCTCGGCACGGGCGGTTGTGACGGGTAATAGCATGGCCGCGGCCAGAGCGAGACCGAAGGCGACACCGAAGTCGCGGCGATTGAGAATCTTCATTGTCAGCTTCCGTTAGCCTTGCATCAACCCTGGAGCGGCGTGTCGATGATCGCGAGCCGCTGCTCGTTCTGCTTGAAGTTGATGCTGGCAACGCCAAGCATCGCGCGGAGCTTTGCGTCCTCGACCTTCATCGGTCCAGGCGAGGGGGCAGCTCCCGGCGCCGGCTGCGGGAAGGCGGTCGAGCGTGCGGTGTGGAAGGTGACGTTGCCCTCGACCTTCTGCATCACCTGGTGAATATGGCCGTTCAGCACGGTGACCGAACCAAAGCCTTTCACCTGGTCCAGCGCGCGAGCACCGTCCTCGGTGCCCCAGCCCCATTCGGGGTAGACGGTCCAGAGCGGAATGTGGGCGAACAGCACGATCGGCGTCGATTTCGACTTGCCGCGCAGATCGTCCTCGAGCCAGGCGAGCTGCTCGGCACCGAGATTGCCGAGGCCGCCGGCCTTGAGGTCGACGACATTGACGAGGCCGATGAAGTGCACGCCGCCGGCGTCGAACGAATACCAGCCTGCGCCCTTGGTACCGCGGCCGTAGCGCTCGCGATAAAACTTCACCTCCTCGTCGAGGAAATCATGCTCGCCGGGCACGTAGTGCACGTCGAGCTTGCTCTGCGAGATGATGCGATCGGCATTGTCGAACTCGGCGGCCTTGGAGAGATGCGTGATGTCGCCAGTGTGGATCATGAACGACGGCTTGACCGGCATCGCGTTGATCTTGTTGACGGCTTCCTCCAGCGTGCCGAGCGCGTTGGGATTGGCCGGCTTGTCGAAGCCGACATGGCTGTCGCTGATCTGGAGGAAGGTCATTCCGGGCGCCGCCGCGGTCGCAGCCTGCGCGGAATCGATGATGCCGAGCGAGCGCGGGACGCCACCGGTGACGGTCCAGAGCACACCGGTGCCCGCCCAGGTCATGCATTCCAACACCTTGCGGCGGCTTAAGCCGTCCTCACCGTGATCGTGTCCGCTCATCGCGCAGCTCCACTCCGCCCGGAATTGGGCTTCGGGGAGGTGATTGGGGGAGCGGGGGTGTTATTCCCGGACGCGATGACGTTTTCGTGAGGTGGTTGGACGCGTAGCCCGTATGGAGCGTAGCGGAATACGGGACCAATCGAGCGTCCTCTCCCGGATTTCGCTACGCCCCATCAGGCTACGCATTCACTTCGAATCCTCCAAAATCATTGTTGCGCCCTTTTCGGCGATCATCGCGGTCGGCGTGTTGGTGTTGCCAGACGTGATGGTCGGCATGATCGAGGCATCGACAATGCGAAGGCTGCCGAGACCGTAGAAGCGCAGGCGTTCGTCGACCACCGCCATCGGATCATTTGCTGCGCCCATCTTCGCGGTACCGACGGGATGGAAGATGGTGGTGCCGATGTCGCCGGCGGCCTTGGCAAGAGAGGCATCGTCGTCGCCGACGGCGGGGCCGGGCAGATATTCGCTTGGGCGGTATTTTGCCAAGGCCTTCTGCTGCATCAGGCGGCGGGTGGTGCGGATGGCATCGGCGCCGACCTGACGGTCGTCGTCCGTTGAAAGATAATTCGGCGCGATGATGGGCTTCTCGTCCGGCGCCGCCGAACGCAGACGTACGGTGCCACGCGATGTCGGCTGGAGATTGCAGGCGCTCACCGTGATCGCGGGAAAGCGGTGCAGGGGATCGCCGAACTTGTCGAGCGACAGCGGTTGCACGTGGAACTGGATGTTGGCGCGTGCGCGCGTCGCATCGGAGCGGGTGAAGATGCCGAGCTGCGACGGCGCCATGGTCAACGGCCCGCGGCGGCGGAAGGCGTAGTCGAGGCCCATCAGGCCGCGTCGAACCAGGTTGTAATAGGTCTCGTTCAGTGTGCGCACGCCTTCGACCTTGTAGATCGCGCGCTGCTGCAGATGATCCTGCAGATTGCGGCCGACGCCGGGCTTGTCCATCACGATGTCGATGCCGAGCGGCGACAGCCAGTCGGCAGGTCCGATGCCGGAGCGATGCAGCACCTGTACCGAGCCAATCGCGCCTGCCGAGAGGACCACCTCGCGTTTAGCACGCGCCTCGATGATCTCGCCGTTCTGGATGAAGCGCACGCCGACGGCGCGGCCCTGTTCGATGATCAGACGATCGACCAGCACATGCTTTTCGAGCCGCAGGTTCGGGCGGTTCAATACCGGCTTGAGAAAGCCGCGCGCCGACGACCAGCGCCGGCCGCGCTTCTGATTGACGTGGAAATAGCTGGTGCCTTCGTTGTCGCCGGTATTGAAATCCGGGATGCGCTTGATGCCCATCTCCTCGGCCGCATCGCCCACGGCATCGAGTATGTCCCAGGACAGCCGCGGCGCCTCGATGCGCCAGCCGCCGCCGGCGCCGTGATGCTCGCTTGCGCCGAGGAAGTGATCCTCGAGCCGTTTGAACAGCGGCAGCACGTCGTCATAACCCCAGCCGGTCATGCCGAGCTGGCGCCAGTGATCGTAATCGGCGGCCTGTCCACGCATCGAGATCATGGCGTTGATCGCCGAGGAGCCGCCGATCACCTTGCCACGGGGATAGGCGAGCGAGCGGCCGTTCAGGCCGGGCTCGGCCTCGGTCCTGAACATCCAGTCCGAGCGCGGATTGCCGATGGCGAAGAGATAGCCGACGGGAATGTGGAACCAGATCCAGTTGTCGTCGCCGCCGGCTTCGAGGAGGAGGACGCGATTGCTGGAATTGGCCGACAGCCGGTTGGCGACGATGCAGCCCGCCGTGCCGGCCCCAACGACAATATAGTCAAACTCACCTTCGAGCCGCCTTGGCATTCTGCTTCCACCCAATAGGCATTATGCCCAGGCTTGTCCCAGGCATCCACGCACTTTCCGTTCTAATAGTCAGACGTGGATGGCCGGGACAAGTCCGGCCATGACGGGAGGACAGAGCTACCCAGATCCCTGCCAGTTGGGTGGACTGGTGCTTGCATGGTAGACAGGCCTGCATTTTCAACAAAGCTTGAGACCCTCCATGCCCATCGTGAACCGCGTCGCCGACCTTCAACCCGATATTCAGGCCTGGCGCCGGGACATCCACCAGCATCCGGAACTGCTCTACGACGTCCACCGCACCGCAGCATTCGTCGCGGACCGCCTGCGCGAATTCGGCTGCGATGAGGTCGTGACGGGCATCGGCCAGACCGGCGTGGTCGGCGTGATCAAGGGCAGCAAGCCGGCCGGCGAGGGCCTCAAGGCCATCGGCCTGCGTGCCGACATGGATGCCCTGCCGGTCGAGGAACAGACCAACTTGCCTTACGCTTCGAAGACCCCCGGCAAGATGCACGCCTGCGGCCATGACGGCCACACCGCGATGCTGCTCGGTGCTGCGCGCTATCTCGCCGAGACCCGCAACTTCGCCGGCGATGCGGTGGTGATCTTCCAGCCGGCCGAGGAGGGCGGCGCGGGTGGCTTGGCCATGGTCAAGGACGGCATGATGGAGCGCTTCGGCATCGAGCAGGTCTACGGCATGCACAACGGTCCGGGCATTCCGGTGGGCTCGTTCGCGATCCGGCCGGGTCCGATCATGGCGGCGACCGATGAGGTCGATATCATGATCGAGGGCCTCGGCGGCCATGCCGCGCGGCCGCACAAATGTGTGGATTCCGTTCTGGTCGGTGCACAGGTGATCACGGCGCTGCAGTCGATCGTTGCGCGCAGCGTCGATCCGCTGGAATCGGCCGTGATTTCGATCTGCGAGTTCCACGCAGGCAATGCCCGTAACGTGATTCCACAAACCGCGACACTGAGGGGCACCATCCGCACGCTGTCGCCGGAGGTGCGCAAGCTGGTGGAGAAGCGCGTCCACGAGGTTGTGGCGGGCGTGGCGCAGATCACAGGCGCCAAGATCGATCTGCACTACAAGCGGAATTATCCCGTGGTGAACAATCACGCCGCGGAGACCGAGATCGCGCGTCGCATCGCCGGGCAAGTTGCGGGCGAGGCCAATGTGCTCGAGATGTCGCCGCTGATGGGTGGCGAGGATTTCGCCTATATGCTGGAAGCGCGCCCCGGCGCCTTCATCTTCTGCGGCAACGGCGACAGCGCCGGCCTGCATCACCCCGCCTACAATTTCGACGACGACGCCATCGTTTACGGCACGTCGTATTGGGTCAAGCTGGTCGAGGAATCGCTCGCGGCATCGTAAGGCCAAGCGCACATCTAGCCGAAGGCACAAACGAAAAGGGCCCGCGCATCGCACGGGCCCTTTGTCTTTGAGTGATGCGACCGGCTTCAGAAGATTCGCGAGAAGATCACGTACAGCGTGCCTGACAACAGGATGGCGACGGGCAGGGTCAGCACCCAGGCCATCACCATGTTCCTGATGGTGGCGACCTGGAGGCCCGAACCGTTCGCGGCCATGGTGCCGGCGACGCCGGACGACAGCACGTGGGTGGTCGAGACCGGCAGGCCGAACGCGTCGGCGGCGCCGATCGTGGCGGCGGCGACGAGCTCGGCGGAGGCACCCTGCGCGTAGGTGAGATGGGTCTTGCCGATCTTCTCGCCGACGGTGACGACGATGCGCTTCCAGCCGATCATGGTGCCGAGACCGAGCGCGATCGCGACCGCGACCTTCACCCAGGTCGGGATGAACTTGGTCGCGCTGTCTAGCCCGCCTTTGTAGGCGTTCAAGGTCGCGACCTCTTCCTTGCTGAGGTCGTTTTCCTTGTCCTTCATCAGGAATCGGATCGCTTCCGAAGTCAGGTACATGTCGTTGCGGGTGTTGCCGACGACTTCCGCCGGCACCTTGTTCAGCGAACCGTATTTCGCGACCTGCTCGCCGACATCCTTCACCAGCACTGACAGCGAAGGGTAGGTGCCTTCGCTGATGTGATGCGAGGTGACGTACTGCGTCACCGCAGGACGGGGATCGCCGATGATCGCATGGCCGGCGCCCTTGGCCGCAACCACCTTGGAGGCGGCATCCGAGACCTTCGCGAACTGGGCGACCTGCGACTCCGGCAATGCGCGGTTGAGCGCATAGGCTGTGGGCACGGTGCCGATCAGGATCAGCATGATCAGGCCCATGCCCTTCTGGCCGTCGTTCGAACCATGGGCGAAGCTGACGCCGGTGCAGGTCAGGATCAGCAGGCCGCGAATCCACATCGGCGGGGCTTTGTGACCCTCGGGGGCGGCATAGAGCGCCGGGTTCTTGATGATCAGCTTGAGCAGCAGAAGCAGGCCGGCGGCGCAGATGAAGCCGACCAGTGGCGACAACAGAAGCGCATAGCCGATCTCCGTAGCCTTGCCCCAGTCCACGCCCGAGGTGCCGTCGCGGCCGCGCATCAGCGCGTTCGCAACGCCGACGCCGATGATCGAGCCGATCAGCGTGTGCGAGGAGGAGGCCGGCAGGCCGAAATACCAGGTGCCGAGGTTCCAGAGGATCGCGGCGATCAGCAGCGCGAACACCATCGCGAAACCGGCGCTGGAGCCGACCTGCAGGATCAGCTCGACCGGTAGCAGCGAGACGATGCCGAAGGCGACCGCGCCGGACGAGAGCAGCACGCCGAGAAAGTTGAAGAAACCCGACCACATCACCGCGACTTCGGCCGGCAGCGAATGGGTGTAGATCACGGTCGCTACCGCGTTGGCGGTGTCGTGGAAGCCGTTGACGAATTCGAAGCCGAGCGCGATCAGCAGCGCGACAAACAAGAGGATGTAGGGCAGATAGCTCGTGACCCGCGTGCCGGTCGCATCGACATCCGAATAGATGCTGTAGGCCACATAGAGCAGGCCCGCGGCGAGGATGCCGAAGAACAGGATCATCGTCAGCGGATTGAAGCCCTTGTCGAGATTTGGCCGCGAGGCCGGCTGGATCGGCGCGGGATCGGCTACCGCGCGGTCGAATGCAACATCGGTCATGTCTGGAGGCCCCTTAACTTTCTGTAGGGGCTATTGTCCGCGATGGATTTGAAGGCTGGATGACAGGCGAGGCATGAAAGGGGTTTTCCCGCCCGTATTCAGGCGGCGCGCGCGGCTTTCTTCTGCAACCCGGCGACGATCTTCAAATCTTCGACAAAGCGCCGATATTCCAGCACCTTGGCTTCCGGATCGGGCAGCCGCAGCAGATAGGACGGGTGCACCGTCACCAGCGCCTTGTGACCGTCGGGCAGGTCGATGAGCCGGCCGCGGTTCTTTCCGATCGGGGTGATCTTGCCGAACACGCTCTGCGCGGCGGTCGCGCCCATCGCGACGATGAGATCGGGCTGGATGACGGAGACCTCCCGCTCATACCACTGCCGGCAGGCCTTTATCTCCGGCGTATTCGGCTTCTGATGCAGGCGAATCTTGCCGCGCGGCACGAATTTGAAGTGTTTCACCGCGTTGGTGACATAGACCTTCTTGCGGTCGACGCCGGCCTCCTGCAGCGCCTTGTCGAGCATCTGGCCGGCTGGACCGACGAAGGGATGGCCGGCGAGGTCTTCCTTGTCGCCAGGTTGTTCGCCGACCAGCATGATATTGGCGGACTTCGGACCCTCGCCGAACACGGTCTGGGTCGCGTCCTTGTAGAGATGGCAGGCGCGGCAGTGGGCGGCCTCCTCGCGGAGCGCTTCGAGATCGTCGGCAGCGGTCTTGCGTTTCATCGGAGCCTCCGGCCGCTTTTGAGGCTTGTGCGGATCGGTTGCGGCATTGGCGATCATGGCGCCGGTCATGCGCTCGGCGTCCTCAATCAGGGGCTTAATGATCGAAGCCTCGGGCAGGTTCCTCCAATATTTCTTCGGCATCTCGGTCTGCATTGCCTTCACCTTCAGGCGGGCCGGATTGAAGATGCTGGCATAGTAGCGCCGCCAGGTTTCCTCCAGCCGGTCTTCGCTCGGCGCCTCGCTCTTGCCGACGCCTGACGTGAACGAGAGCGCGTGGCCATCCCAATGCGCGCACAAATCCGGCGTCAGGATCGACCAGGGCATATCGGCGAAGCGCTTGGCGAAGAACGGCGCGGCGAGCTCGACGATATGATGCTCCGGCTCGAACCAGGCGACGTAGTGTGCTTCGCGTTCCCTGCCGATCTCGCGGAAGCGCACGAAGGCATGCATCTTGTGCTCGTCGCGGTAGACCGCCTTTGCCATGGCCGTGACTTGCGCGACATCGAGATCGGTCGCGACCTCGATGAGGTCGTGATTGTCCTTCAGCCGAAACAGCAGGCGATAGAGGATCGCGAAACGCTCGGGATCGCGATGCAGGATCGCGGCCTTGGCGAGCTCGACGAATTTTGCTGGCACGTTGAAGGTGCTATCGCCACCGGCCGGCAGCGGAGACGGCGAGGGTGGCGCGAACAGCTCCGCTTCGCCGCCCTGCACGGTCCAGGTGACATCGACCGGTTTCATTTGGTGAAGCACGAGGCTACGCGCGGCTTTGCGCCAGCCGTCGAAATCGGTTTCGTTCTCGAGGGTGATGTACTGCATCAGAAGCCAAATCCCAGTTGTGTGGCCTTCGGCTTGAACCGTTCGATCAGCCGTGCCTCGTCGAGGCGGTGCGGCGCGGGCCGGTGATCGCTCAGCACGATGAACGGCAGCGCTTTGTTCCGGGGCACATGCAGCCGCGCGAGATCGGCGACGCGGATGGTGGTCGTGCGGCGCGCCGCGATGATGCGCTCGACCGCCTTGGTGCCGAAGCCCGGCACGCGCAACAATTCCTCGCGGCTGGCCCGGTTGACGTCGAGCGGGAAGCGGTCGCGGTGGCGCAGCGCCCAGGCGAGTTTTGGATCGATGTCGAGCGGCAGCATCGCACTGTCGTCGACGATCTCGCCGACGTCGAAGCCGTAGAACCGCATCAGCCAGTCGGCCTGGTAGAGTCGGTGCTCGCGCAGCAAGGGCGGCGCGCGCAGAGGCAGCGCGCGGCTGGCATCGGGGATCGGGCTGAACGCGGAATAATAGACGCGCCTCAGCCTGTATGAACTGTAGAGATTGGCGCTGGTGTGGAGGATAGTGTGGTCGGAGGCCGCGTCGGCGCCGACGATCATCTGCGTGCTTTGGCCGGCCGGTGCGAAGCGCTGCGGCTTGGCTTTCGTCTTCGCGCTACGGCTTTCCTCGGCCTCGTCCAGCTTCAGCCGCAGTCGGCCCATTGTGCGGCGGATCGCGCGCACGTCCTTCTCGGGCGCGAATTGCTGCAGGCTCGTCTCCTGCGGCATCTCGATGTTGATGGAGAGACGGTCGGCATATTTGCCGGCCTCGGAGATCAATGCATCGTCGGCCTCGGGGATTGTTTTGAGATGGATGTAGCCACGGAAGTGATGCTCCTCGCGCAGTTTGCGCGCGACGCTTACCACCTGCTCCATGGTGTAGTCGGGGTTGCGGATGATGCCGGAGGAGAGAAACAGTCCTTCGATGTAATTGCGCCGGTAGAAGTCGAGCGTCAGCTTGACGACTTCGTCGATGGTGAAGCGGGCGCGTGGCACGTTGGAAGAGGCCCGGTTGACGCAATAGAGGCAGTCGTAATTGCAGGCGTTGGTCAGCAGCACCTTGAGCAGCGAGATACAGCGACCGTCCGGCGCGTAGGAATGGCAAATGCCCATGCCGGGCGCGGTCGATCCCATGCCCTTGCCGTCGCTGGAATCCCGCCTCTCGGTGCCGCTGGAGGCGCAGGACGCGTCGTACTTGGCGGCGTCGGCCAGGATTTCCAGCTTGCGTTGCACGTCCATATTGGATCCCTTTGATTCAGCTCATGAATCCCAAGGCCCGCCAATTCGATTGACTCCTGGGGCGTCGTTAGCTTTATATTAGAACATATCATGAACAAATGAGCTAGCCGCTGGTTCTCTTTTTGAGAGCCACCGGCAATCACTCCTGAGGAGCGGCGTATATGAGCGGCGCACGAACAAGCGCGCTTGCAGCCTTGCGCGGCCAGATCGAGCGCATCGAGACGGCGGAGGTCGTGCATCATCGCGACCGTGTCGCGCTCGGCCATCGCGAGGCCGACAGCGCGCTAAAGGGCGGGCTCGCACGCGCGGCAATCCACGAGGTATTTTGCGAAGGACGTCAGGGCGCGGCCGCGACCGGCTTTGTCACCGGACTTGCGGGGCGCATGACGGCACGCAAACCGCTGCTGTGGGTGCGGCAGGATTTTTCAGAAATTGAAACCGGTGCGCTGTCGATGAGCGGGCTCACCGAGATCGGTCTCGATCCGCGCCGTATGGTGATGGTGCGCGCCGCCGACGTGGAGAGTGCGTTGCGCACGTCGGCCGATGCGCTCGCCTGCGACGCGCTGGGCGCCGTCGTGCTCGAGCTCTGGGGTGAGACGAGGCAGTTCGATCTCGTGGCGAGCCGCAAGCTGACGCTGGCTGCGCAATCTTCCGGTGTCACCGGCCTGTTGCTGCGGATGGCCGCGCAACCTTTACCCTCGACCGCCGAGACCAGATGGATGCTGCGCGCGGCGCATTCGCCGCCGGGCGCGATGTGGAGCGCCTGGGGGGCGCCGCGCTTCGATGCCGAGCTCCTGCGCAATCGTCACGGTCCGTGTGGCCGGTGGATCATGGAATGGAAATGTGATGAGTGCCAGTTCTCTGAATCGTCGGCGTATCCTCAGCCTGTGGCTACCGCGCCTGCCCATCGATCGGATCCAGCGGTTCTTCGGCAACGTCGGACTGCATAAAAATAATGCGCCTAGCATCGTCGTTGCCAAGGATAGCAACGCGCTGGTGATCCATGCGCTGGACGAGGCGGCCGAGCGCCTCGGTCTGCATATCGGCCAGCCTTTGGCCAATGCCCGGGCGATGTGTCCAAATCTCAAGGTGTTCGACGCCGATGCCATGGCCGATGCGAAGACGATCGGCGACATCGCCGACTGGTGCGACCGCTTCACGCCGCTGGTGGCGCTCGATCCGCCGCACGGGCTGTTCCTCGACATCACCGGCTGCGCGCATCTGTTCGGCGGCGAGGCTGCGCTGTTGCAAACCCTTGTCCGCGCCCTCGACCGCCAGGGCTTTGCCGTCAGCGCGGCGATCGCCGGCACCTCGGTCTGCGCGCGCACGCTGACGCGGCAATCTTCAGGGACCATCGTTGCCGATGGCGAGGAGGCGGCGGCAATCAGTCGGTTTCCGGTGTCCGCACTTGGCGCGGGTGAGGCCATTACCACCGGTCTGCGACGCGCCGGCCTGAAGACCATCGGCGATGTCGCCTCGCGCACGCCGAGCGAAATCACGGCGCGGTTCGGTGCGCGGTTCTCCACGCTGCTCGCGCATGCGCTGGGGCAGGGCGATGCGCCGATCAATCCACGAAAGCCGCCGCCTGATTACATCGTGGAGAAACGCTTTGCCGAGCCGATCGCGACCGACACCATGATCGCGATGACGCTGTCGCGCCTGGCGGATACGTTGATCGCGTCGATGGAGAAGCAGGGCAAGGGCGCGCGACGGTTAGAAGCCACATTCTTCCGTACCGACGGCGCGGTGCGCGCCATCATGGTCGAAACCGGACGTCCCGTGACGCGGAGCGCGGTCGTCGACCGGCTGTTCCGCGAGCGTCTCGATGCACTCGCCGATCCCCTCGATCCCGGCTTCGGCTTCGACATGGTGCGGCTGTCGGCAAGCCGCACCGAGATCGTGGTGCAGGAGCAGCGCGATCTCGACGCCCATGTCCACGACAATGACGAGCTTGCCGCGCTGATCGACCGCATCGCCGCGCGCATCGGCGGAAAGCGCGTCGTCGTGCACCTGCCTGAGGATACCCATATCCCTGAATGTGCGGTGCTGGCGGCGCCTGCCCAGCATCATCTCGCCGTGGCCATGCAGGCCGAATGGCCCGCGCGCACCGAGGGTGAGCCGCCGCTGCGTCCGTTGCGGTTGTTCGACAAGCCTGAGCCGATCAATGTGCCGTTCGCGACCGTGCCCGACGGGCCGCCGCATCAATTCACCTGGCGCCGCGCGCAGCATGCGGTGGTGCGGGTGGAGGGCCCCGAGCGCATCGCCATGGAATGGTGGCGGCAGGACGGCAAGCAACTGACGCGGGATTATTTCCGTATCGAAGATGCCGAAGGCTTGCGCTTCTGGATCTTTCGCGACGGTCTTTACGAGGGGGAGTGCTTCGACGGCGACGGCAAGCCCGTTCCTCCCGGTTGGTATGTGCACGGTCTCTTCGCATGAACATACCTTCTTATGCCGAGATCGGCATCACCACGAATTTCTCCTTCCTGCGCGGCGGTTCGGACCCGCGTGCCTATGTGCACCAGGCCAGCATCCTCAGCATTCCCGTGATCGGCATCGCCGACCACAACACGCTCGCTGGCGTAGTGCGCGCCTACAAGGAGCTCGACAATGACAAGGTGCTGTACAAGCCGAAGCTTTTGATCGGCACGCGCATCGTCTTCATCGATGGCACGCCGGATATCCTGGTCTATCCGTGTGACCGCGCCGCCTATGGCCGGCTGTGCCAGCTTCTCACCCGGGGCAAGCGCGGCGACGACATCACGCGGATCGCGAAGGGCAAATGCCATCTCACCTTCGCCGATCTCCTTGCGTTTTCCGAAGGCCAGCTCCTGATCCTGACGCTGCCGCATCGCTTCGATGCGGCGCAAGCGCAGGACATCCTCGCCAAGCTGAAGGCAAGTCGCGCCGAGGGCGTGTGGCTGGCGGCGAGTCTGGTCTATCGCGGCGACGATCGCCGTCGCCTCGCGCAGCTCGATGATCTCGCCGCAAAAGCAAAAGTGCCGCTGCTTGCGACCAACGAGGTGCTCTATCACCACTCCGCGCGCCGTCCCCTCCAGGACGTGCTGACCTGCATCCGGGAGAAAACCACGATCGAGGCGGTCGGCCGGAAGCTGGAAGCCAATGCCGAGCGATTTCTGAAGACGCCCAGGGAGATGGCGCGGCTGTTCCGCGATTTCCCCGAAGCTGTCGCGGAGACCATGCGCTTTGCGGACAAGATCACCTTCTCGCTCGGTCAGCTCAAATACCAGTATCCGGATGAGCCGGTGCCGCCGGGAAAGACCGCGCAGGGGCATCTGGAGGATCTGACCTGGGCGGGTGTCGACAAATATTTTGGCGGCAAGATCGACGACAAGCTGCGCGCCACCCTGAAGAAAGAACTCGCACTGATCGCCGATCTGAAATACGCGCATTACTTCCTCACCGTGCACGACATCGTGCATTACGCCCGCAGCCAGAACATTTTGTGCCAGGGGCGGGGATCGGCGGCGAATTCGGCGGTCTGCTACGTGCTCGGCATCACCTCGGTCGACCCGACCAAGGTCGATCTGCTGTTCGAGCGCTTCATCTCCAAGGAGCGGCTGGAGCCGCCCGACATCGACGTCGATTTCGAGCATTCGCGGCGCGAGGAGGTGATGCAATATGTCTATCGGCGTTACGGCCGCCATCGCGCCGCGATCATCGCCACCGTCATTCATTATCGCCCGCGCAGCGCCATCCGCGACGTCGGCAAGGCGCTGGGCCTGACCGAGGACGTCACTGCCGCACTCGCCGACACCGTCTGGGGAAGCTGGGGCAAGGGCCTCAACGACATGCAGGTCAGGCAGGCCGGCCTCGATCCGCAGAATTCAATGATCAACCTCGCAGTCGAGCTCGCGACCGAGCTGATCGAATTCCCCCGTCATCTGTCCCAGCATGTCGGCGGCTATGTGCTCACGCAGGACCGGCTCGACACCTATGTGCCGATCGGCAATGCCGCGATGGACGATCGCACCTTCATCGAATGGGACAAGGACGACGTCGACGCGCTCAACATGATGAAGGTCGACGTGCTCGCGCTGGGCATGCTGACCTGCATCCGCAAATGCTTTGATTTGATCGAGCAGCACAAGGGCGAACGCTGGATGCTGGCGAGCGTCCCGCAGGATGATTCCAGGGTTTACGACATGCTGTGCGACGGGGAATCGCTCGGCGTGTTCCAAGTCGAGAGCCGCGCGCAGATGAACATGTTGCCGCGGCTGAGGCCGCGGACCTTCTACGATCTCGTGATCGAGGTCGCGATCGTGCGGCCTGGTCCGATCCAGGGCGACATGGTGCATCCTTATCTGCGGCGGCGGAACGGCCTGGAAAAGGTGAGCTATCCGTCTCCGTCGCCGGATCATGGCGACAAGGACGAGCTTTACAGGGTGCTGCACAAGACGCTCGGCGTGCCCTTGTTCCAGGAGCAGGCGATGCGGATCGCGATCGAAGCCGCGAAGTTCACGGCCGAGGAGGCCAACGGCCTGCGCCGTGCGATGGCAACGTTCCGCAATGTCGGTACCATCGACAAGTTCGAAGACAAGATGATCGGCAACATGATCGCGCGCGGTTATGCGCCTGATTTTGCCAGAAACTGTTTCGAACAGATCAAGGGGTTTGGCAGTTACGGTTTTCCGGAGAGCCATGCCGCAAGCTTCGCGCAGCTTGTCTATATCTCCTCATGGCTGAAGCATTATCACCCTGATGCATTCTGCTGCGGCCTCCTGAACTCGCAGCCGATGGGCTTTTACGCCCCGGCGCAGATCGTCAGCGACGCCCGCAAGAACGGGGTCGAGGTGCGCGAGATCGATGTGTCCTACAGTTTTGCGCAGAGCACGCTGGAGCAGGGAAACGGCGGATATTGCGCGGTACGTCTCGGCTTCCGCCAGATCGACGGTTTCCACTGGCTGGACGAGGATGAGGAAAGGCTGAAAAGAGGCGCGTCCCGGAATGACCATGTGGAGAGAGCGCCCGACTGGGCCGACCGCATCGTCGCCGCCCGCAACCGCCGGCCCTTCACATCGCTGGAAGACTTCGCCCGCGACACCGACCTGCCCAAGCGCGCGTTGATCCTGCTCGCCGATGCCGACGCGTTCCGCTCGCTCGGGCTCGACCGCCGCGAGGCGCTGTGGCAGGTGCGGCGCCTGCCCGACGATGTGCCGCTGCCGCTGTTCGAGGTGGCCACCGCACGCGAGCAGCCGGACGAGCACGCCAGGCCGTTGCCGGTGATGCCGCGCGCCGAACAGGTGGTCGCGGACTACCAGACCATTCGCCTTTCGCTCAAAGGCCATCCGATTGAATTTTTGCGGGAGATGTTTACGCGCGAGCGCATCGTCGCCTGCAAGGACATCAATCACGACAACGAGCGGCGCCGTGTCCGCTGTGCCGGCGTCGTGCTGGTACGGCAGCGGCCGGGCAGCGCCAGCGGCGTCGTGTTCATGACACTGGAGGACGAAACCGGCATCGCCAATGTCGTGGTGTGGCCGAAGATCATGGAGCAGTACCGGAAGGAGGTGATGGGCGCACGCCTCATCCTCGTCGAGGGCTACATCCAGAGCAGTCCCGAAAAGGTGACGCATCTGATCGCCCAGCGGATGATCGACCGCTCGCACGATCTGGTCGGCCTCGCCAACGACGCCCTCGGCCGCAAGCATCCGGTGCCGGCAGGCGTCGCCCCGATCGAGCCGCTCAACGACGATCCCCGCGCCCACACGGATGCGCCCGCGCAAAAACTTCGCCACCCCCGCAACGTCCGCATCCTGCCGCCGTCGCGGGATTTTCATTGAGGGTGGGGGCCGCGTCTCGCTCGTCCCGTCATTGCGAGCGCAGCGAAGCAATCCAGACTGTCACCGCGGAGAAATACTGGATTTGCTTCGCTACGCTCGCAATGACGAGTTTGTTCTTAAAAATTCACCCGGTTCGAGATCGCCCCGTCCACCACCAGATTGGAGCCCGTGGTGAACCCCGACACCGGGCTTGCCAGAAATACCGCTGCGCTCGCGATCTCCTGTGGCGTGGCCATGCGGCCGGTGGGGTTGCGCTTCATCGCATCATTGTAGCGCTCGGGCATGTTCTGCTCGATCGTATTCCAGACGCCGCCCTTGAAATAGACCGTGCCTGGCGAGACCACGTTGACGCGGATCTTCTTCTTCGCGTACTGCCGTGCCAGCCCCTTGGCCATGTGGATCAACGCAGCCTTGATCGGGCCGTAGGAACTCGCCGTGTCCGCTTGCGCCGCGGAGATCGATGAGATGATCACGAAGGCGGCGTCGCCGCCCTTGTCGCCACTAGCCTCGAGGAACGGCCGCGCGGCGTCGAACGCGTGCACGGCGCCGAGCAGGTCGAGTCGAAAATTCTGCTCCCACGACGCGGCATCATGGCCTTGTGCCATTGCGCCCGCGTTAGAGAACAGCATGTCGATGCCGCCAAGCTCCTTTGCAGCATTCTCGATCCAGGATTTCAGTGCCGCGCCGTCCGTGACATCCACCGGACCGCCGGTCGCGCGGATCCCGCTGGCCTTCAACTCCGTAACCGTGGCGGCAACCTGGTCCGCGTTGCGTGCACACACCGCGACATTGCTGCCTTCGCCGGCCAGCGTCGCCGCAATCGCCCGCCCGATGCCGCGCGTCCCGCCAAGTACGATGGCGTTCTTCCCTTTGAGACCGAGATCCATTGGTTGGTTTTCCTTTTTTGTTGGTCGCAGCGAGTGTAGCTGTTTCGAGAGATGCCCAAAAGCCTCCACATCGTCATTGCGAGGAGCTCTTGCGACGAAGCAATCCAGACTGCCACCGCGGAAAGACTCTGGATTGCTTCGCTTCGCTCGCAATAACCGTGTGGAAACAGCGGCCCTCACTCCGGTGCCGCCCCCACCGGCGGGCCGCCGGGCGGGCGGTGCAGGAATGTCAGTGAGACGTAGGCGCCGGCCCAGGAGCCGATCGCCGCGAAAGCCACATAGAAAGCGTTTTCGGTGTAGCTGATCACCGCATAGGAGGAGAGCATGTACCAGACCGCGCTCCAGTTCGCCGCGGGCACGCGCTTGCGCGCGATCACGGCCGAGGTGAACATGACATAGACCGCGTCGGTGGCCGCCGTTGCGATGAACACGGCGCCTGCGGTGAGAGGATCGATGGCGGCCATTGCATGTCCTTGTGTGCTAATGCGATGGTCGCAAACTAAAGGGAGAGAAGGGTCATGCAAAGCCCCACCGAGATTCTCAGCAACATCTGGACCTCCGCTGGCGGTGACGCCGCCGCGCTCGCGCGCGTCCGGCTGACGGGCGAGGAGCCGCAGATCCCGTCCTCATTTCGCGTCGCAATTGCCGGCCAGACAACGATCGCCGCCGCCGGCCTTGCCGCCGCCGAAATCTGGAGATTGCGCAGCGGCGAAGCGCAGGACGTCAGCGTCGACCTGCGCCATGCCGTCGCCGAATGCCGCTCCGAGCGCTACTTGCGCGTCGACGACAAGCCGCCGCCGCCCGCTTGGGACGCCATCGCCGGCGTCTACAGAACCGGCGACAACCGCTTCGTCCGCTGCCACACCAATTTCCCGCATCATCGCGACGCCGTCTGCAAGGTGCTCGGCTGCGAACCCGAGCGCGAGAAGGTGCAGGCCGCATTGATGCAATGGAAGAGCGAGGATTTCGAGACTGCGACCTACGCCGCGGGCGGCGTCGTTGCCCTGATGCGTTCGTACGACGAATGGTCGGCGCTGCCGCAGGCCCGCGCGCTCGCCGAATTGCCGCTGGTCTCGATCGAGAAGATCGGCGAGGCCCCGCCGAAGCCATGGCCGCAACGATTGCCAAAAGGCGATCGCCCGCTCGCAGGCCTGCGCGTGCTCGATCTCTCTCGCGTCATCGCGGGGCCCGTCGCCGGCCGCACGCTCGCCGCGCACGGCGCGGATGTGCTGCTCGTGTCAGGCCCCGAACTGCCGGCCATTCCGTGGCTGACCATCGACACCGGGCGCGGCAAGCTCACCACCTTCATCGAGCTGAAAAGCGAGGCCGGGCGTGCGCAGTTGCGCGAGCTCTTGAGAGACGCCGATATCTTCTCGCAAGGCTATCGCCCGCGCGCGCTTGCCGCTCTCGGCTTCACGCCGGAGGACGCAGCGACAATCAACCCCGGCATCGTCTACGTAACGCTGTCAGCCTATGGCCATGCCGGTCCCTGGGCTGAACGGCGCGGCTTCGATTCGCTGGTGCAGACCACGACCGGGTTCAACCATGCCGAAGGACAGGCTGCCGGCATCGATGGACCGAAGGAATTGCCGGCGCAGATGCTCGACCACGCCACCGGCTATCTGATGGCGTTCGGCGCGATGATGGCCAAGGCCCGCCAGGCCCGCGAAGGCGGCAGCTGGCACGTGCGCGTGTCGCTGGCGCAGACCGGGCGCTGGCTGTGGAATCTCGGACGGCTCGAAAAGGGCCTGAATACCCCGGATATTACGGGTGAGGCCGTACATGCTGCATTCATCGAGGGCATGCCATGGCTTCGGCACGTTGAAGGCGGTGCGCCATTCGGCACTGCTGTCGAAGACGCGGGCGCAATGGAGCCGTCCGGCGATGCCGCTCGGCAGTCATCCGGCAGAGTGGCCTGCGATAAGCTGACGTGAAGCTGACGTGTCGCAAATTTTTAACGCAAACCGAAAGGCGCCCGGTGTTTTTTAGGTTGTTTGAAATTACAATTCGGCACTATTAGCGCGACCGATGACGCAGGCATCCGCCGGTATCATCGCAGACATGACCGGGCCCCATGGTAGTTGAAAATACCAAGCGATTGCAGGTGCTTACAAAACAACGGGTAATTACATCCGTAGTTTTACTAGCTCTTGCCGGTGCCGGGGCCTACGGCTTCCTCTATGCGGGAGCCAAGGAGAAGAGCCACTCCGAGATCTCCAGCCAATCGCGCAGAAATGCGCAGAACTTCACGCCGACGCCGTCGGAATGGGCGACGCTGACGATCGAGCCGGTCAAGGCCAAGACCTTCCGCGCCGAGTATGTCACCGAGGGCAAGGTCGCAGTCGACGAGGACCGTTCGACGCCGGTGTTTTCACCCTATGCAGGCCGGGTGACCAAGCTGCTCGCCAAGCCAGGCGAGGTGCTGAAGCAAGGCCAACCGCTGTTCACGATCGAGGCCGCCGACACCGTGCAGGCCCAGAACGATTTCATTGCGGCGATGAGCTCGCAGAACAAGGCCAAGTCGGCGATCGATCTTGCCGATATCCAGTTCAAGCGCGCCAAGGACCTCTACGAGGGCCATGCCATCCCACTGAAGGACTATCAGCAGGCGGAAGCGACCCAGGTTCAAGCGCAGAACGACATGCGCTCCTCGGCGACAGCGCTGGAAGCCGCGCGCAACAAGCTGCGGATCCTCGGCTTCACCGACGAGACCATCAAGGCGTTCCAGGACAAAGGCGTCATCAATCCGGAAGTCACGATCTATTCGCCAATCGCAGGCACGGTCGTGCAGCGTAAAATTGGCCCCGGCCAGTACGTCAATTCGGGCGCCAGCGATCCGGTCTTCGTGGTCGGCGATCTCTCCACCGTCTGGCTCACCGCCTTCGTGCGCGAGAGCGATGCGGCTGCCGTGTGCGTCGGGCAGGACATCAGCGTCAACGTGATGGCGCTGCCAGGCCGCCCCTTGACCGCCAAGGTCAACTACGTCGCCGCCGCGATCGATCCGAACACCCGCCGCCTGCTGGTCCGCGCCACCATCGACAACAAGGATGGCCTGCTGAAGCCGGAGATGTTCGCCAACGTCACGATCTATTCGTCCGGCGACCGCGCCGCGCCGGCGGTACCGAAGCAGGCCTTGATCTACGAAGCCGACAAGGTCCGCCTCTGGGTCGCACGCGAGGACAAGTCGGTGGAGCTGCGCGAGATCAAGATCGGTCTCATCAATGGCAACCTCGTCGAGGTCACCAGCAATCTCAAGCCCGGCGAGCAGGTGGTCACCAAAGGCAGCCTGTTCATCGACCGCGCCGCGTCCGGCAGCTGATCGACGGGCCGGGAAAAGACAAGCTGAAGACCTGAATGGATCGCCTCGTCGCCCTTGCCGTCAACCGGCGCTTCCTGATGGTCGGGATGTTCGTCGCCGTCCTCATCGGCGGCCTGATCGCGTTCAACCAGCTCAACATCGAGGCTTACCCCGATCCGACTCCGCCGATGGTCGACATCGTGACGCAGAGCCCGGGCCTGTCGGCGGAGGAGATCGAGCGCTACATCACCATTCCGATCGAGACCCAGGTCGCGGGTCTGAAGAACGTGACGACCATTCGCACCATCTCGCTCTACGGCCTCTCCGACGTCAAACTGCAGTTCTCGTTCGCTTACACCTATGACGAGGCATTGCAGCAGGTGTTGAACCGCCTGGCGCAGCTCGCGCCGCTGCCCGGCAATGTGCAGCCGCAGATCTCGCCGCTCAGTCCAATTGGCGAAATCTTCCGCTACCGTCTCGTCGGCCCGCCGAACTACAGCGTGCTCGACCTCAAGACCATCCAGGACTGGATCCTCCAGCGGCGCTTCCGTGCCGTGCCCGGCGTGATCGACGTCACCGGATGGGGCGGCAAGAGCAAGACCTACGAGCTCCAGGTCGACTTCAACAAGCTGGTCGCCAACGGCCTGACGCTGCCGCAATTGCTCCAGGCGGTCGGCAATTCCAACGTCAATGTCGGCGGCAACACCGTCAATATCGGTCAGCAATCGGCCGTGGTGCGCGGCGTCGGCCTGATCCGCTCGATCGACGACCTCGCCAACACCATGGTCTCGCAGACCAACGGCAATCCGGTGCTGGTCAAGGACGTCGCCACCGTCACCGTCGGCCAGAAGCCCCGTCTCGGCATCGCCGGCCTCGATGAGTCCGACGACATCGTGCAAGGCATCGTCCTGATGCGCCGCGGCGAGCAGAGCTCGCCAACCATCAAGCGCGTCCACCAACTCGTTCAAACCATCAACGACTCCAGCATCCTGCCGCCCGGCGTGCGCATCGAGCGCATCTATGACCGCGGCGACCTGATCGACCTCACGACCCACACTGTGCTCCACAACATGGTGATCGGCATTCTGCTGATCGTGTTGCTGCAGTGGATATTCCTCGGCGATCTCCGCAGTGCGCTGATCGTCGGCGCCACCATTCCGTTCGCGCTGTTCTTCGCGGTGATCATCCTGGTGCTACGGGGGGAATCGGCGAACCTGTTGTCGGTCGGCGCGATCGATTTCGGCCTGATCGTCGATGCCACCGTCATCATGGTGGAGGCGATCTTCCGGCGCCTGACGCAGACGACGCCGATGTCGGAATCCGAGCAGATGTCGTCCGAGACGCTGTTCGGCATGAAAAGCCACGCCATCCTCAGCGCGGCGGCCGATGTCTCTCGTTCGATCTTCTTCGCCGCGGCCATCATCATCGCGGCCTTCCTGCCGCTGTTCACGCTCTCCGGCGTCGAGGGCAACATCTTCGGACCGATGGCCCGGACCTATGCCTACGCGCTGGCCGGCGGTCTGCTTGCGACGTTCACCGTCACTCCTGCGCTGTCGGCGATCATTCTGCCGGCGCATGTTCATGAGACCGAGACCAGGGTGATGCTGATCCTGCATCGGATCTACATGCCGGTGCTGCATTGGGCGGTCGCCAACCGCGGCATCATGCTCGGTGGCGCGTTCGGCCTCGTACTGATGACGGTTGCGCTCAGCCGCTTGCTTGGCCTCGAATTCCTGCCGAAGCTGGAGGAGGGCAATCTCTGGATCCGCGCCACGCTGCCGCCGACCATCTCGCTTCAGGAAGGCAACTCCTACGTCAACGAAATGCGCAAGGTGATCCGCGCGCGGCCTGAAGTGGAATCCGTGGTGTCGCAGCACGGCCGCCCCGATGACGGCACCGACGCCGCCGGCTTCTTCAACGCCGAGTTCTTCGCGCCCCTCAAGCCCGCCAGCCAATGGCCCGGCACCCGCGACAAGGAAGAGCTGACCGCGCAACTGCTCAAGCAGCTTGACGATCGCTTCCCCGGCGTCGAGTTCAACTTCTCGCAATATCTCCAGGACAATGTCTCCGAAGCCGTTTCCGGCGTGAAGGGCGAGAACTCGATCAAGCTGTTCGGCAGCGATCTCCAGGCGCTGACCGACACCGCCAACAAGATCAAGTCGGTGCTATCAACCGTGCAGGGCGTCACCGACCTTGCCGTGTTCACCTCACTGGGGCAGCCGACCATCCAGATCGATATCAACCGTGCCAAGGCCGCGCGCTATGGCCTCGCGCCGGGCGACATCAACGCCACCATCAAGGTCGCGATCGGCGGCGACACCGCCGGTGACATCTACGAGGCAGGAAGCGACCGCCACTTCCCGATCATCGTTCGTCTTGCGCCGGAATTCCGCAGGAGCGCCGAGGCGATCCAGAATTTGCGGATCGGTGCGCCCGGACCGAACGGCACCGTCACGCAGATCCCCCTGAGCGAGGTCGCCACCATCAGCCTCGTCTCGGGTGCGGCCTACATTTATCGCGAGCAGCAGGAGCGCTATCTGCCGATCAAGTTCTCGGTACGGGAACGCGACCTCGGCAGCGCCATCCGCGAGGCGCAGCAGAAGATCGCCGCTCAGGTGCAACTGCCGCCCGGCGCGCACATGGACTGGGTCGGCGAATTCGGCAATCTCCAGGACGCGATCCGGCGATTGTCGATCGTGGTGCCGATCTCGCTGGCGCTGATCGGCGTCCTGCTCTGGTTCAATTTCGGCTCGATGACCGACACGCTGCTCGCCATGAGCGTGATTCCGATGGCCATCTTCGGCGGCGTGCTCGGTCTCTTGATCACAGGTACCGCCTTCAGTGTCTCGGCGGCGATCGGCTTCATCGCGCTGTTCGGCATCGCCGTGATGGACGGCATCATCATCCTGTCGCAGTTCAACCAACTCATCGAAGAGGGCATGGACCGCATGAGCGCGGTGATACGCACCGGCGAATTGCAGCTTCGGCCGGTGCTGATGACCTGCGTCGTCGCCGGCATCGGCCTGTTGCCGGCCGCGCTGTCGGAAGGCATCGGCTCGCAGGTGCAGAAGCCGCTTGCGGTGGTCGTGGTGACAGGCATGATGCTCGCCCCTATCGTGATCCTGGTGACGCTGCCGGTGTTGATCTCCTTCTTCTCCCGCCGCGCGCGCTGACGCCGCCAATCACAGCATCCGCTGCGCGATCCGCACCAGCATCATGGTGCCGAGGGCCCAACAGCATCAAGCTGGCCAACCGACTGCTCATCGACAGCATGCGCGGCGTCAGCCGTGACCGCGCCATTGCCATGATCGTGCTGAGCACGGTCCACCAGATCGCGGAACCGACGAAGACACCGGCGATCAGCGGGGCTGCCGCGGTCTGCATTGAAAAGGCGTGCAGCGCAGCCAGAAACAGGATGACGGTCAGCGGATTGGTGAACCCAAGCGCGATGGCGCTGAGCGCCGCCTCAACCAGAAGGGTGAGAAACGGACGAGAGCACAAACACGTTCGTGTGAGTCCAACGAGTTTGTGCCTTCGCGACAACAGTTCCACGCCTCATTGTGGAACCGTGTCGCGGTCGTTGAACCGAATTGCGCTTGGCGCGACTCAGAACCCGTAGAGTTGCGCCGGGTTGTCGACCAGGATCTTCTTGCGCACATCCGCATCCGGCGCCCACACCGGAAGCTGGTTGAGCAGGCGGCCGTCGTCGATCTGGTAGAGCGGCGCGATGTCGGTGGCTTTGCGTCCCTCGACACGGCTCGAATCCGGATGCGGCCAGTCCGTGCCCCAGACGATGCGGTCCGCATTCGCCGCGATCAGTGCGCGGGCATAGGGCACCATGTCCTGATAATCGGGCGCGAGCTTCGAGGAGCGATAGGCGCCGGAAATCTTGACATAGGCCTTGCCGGATTTCACCAGCGCGACCAGGTCGGAAAATCCCGGCTGCTCCAGCCCAAGCGAGGCCTCAAGGCCGCCGAAATGGTCGAATACAACGGGTAGTGGCGCCGTCTCGACGAGGTCCTTGATCGCCGAGATCATGGGAAGCGTCGTGTAGAGCTGCACGTGCCAACCGCGCGCCTTCATGCGCTCGACTGCGGCGGTGAAGCGCGGCCGGCCGACATTGGGGTCGTTGACGCCGCGGGTCGCGAGATTGAGGCGGACACCGCGAAAGCCGTCTGCCTGCATCGTGTCAAGCTGGGCCTCGGTCGTTTTGTCGTCGATCACGGCCACCCCGCGCGCGGCCGCGCCACGCGCTTTCATGCCGAACAGCGTCGACGAGTTGTCGGTGCCGTAGACGCTCGGCGTCACGATCACCACGCGCTCGATATGCAGCGCCTTGTGCAGCGCGGCCATCTCCTCCGGCGAAGCCGGTTCCGGCGTGTAGACGCGGCCCGCGAAGAACGGAAATTTTTCGACATCGCCATGGATGTGGGTGTGACAGTCGCAGGCATGGGCCGGGAGGTCGAAATTGACCGGAGTGGCGGGCTGCGCGGCACGTGCGTGGGCTTTGTTCGACATGGCAACTCCGGCGGCAAGGGAGGCAAGCAGGACGCTGCGTCGGCTGAGCATGGTTTCTCTCCCTGTATTATTATTTGGCAGTGGCATCGTGACAGTATCACATCAGCCCGGCAGCCGCTGCGCTTCGCTGCATAGCTGCTCGACGAGGTCCGCAAGCGGGCGTGAGCCGTCGACGCGCACGACCGGGCAGGGCAGCTTCGCGAGCCACGCCTCATCTCTTGCGAGACTGCGACCCTCGCGATCGCCGGCTTCGTAGTGCGAGGCCCAGTCGACGAACGACTCCGCCTCCTCATGACGCCAGCCGCCCTGTGCGACGGCATCCGCTCCGAAATGCGTAGCCTCGCGGTCACGCAGGCGCTGCAAGCGAAGCTCGCGCGGCGTCGTCACAAAGACGACGAAATCGAAGAATGGGATGAACTCGTCGCCCCAGCCGGTGACCGTTCCGCTCAGCACCCAATCGAGCCGCGGCAGAAACATCTCGCGCATCAGGCGCAGACGCTCGGCAGCGGGGCGCGTGGTCTGGTAGGGCGGCGCCGTCGGCAGCCAGAAATAATCATCGCTGTCGTGATGCGGCAGCGCAAGCCGGCTCGCGAGCGCGCGGCCGATCGTCGTCACGCCGGAGCCGGAGGCTCCCATCAGATGGATGCGGCGGCTTTTCATCGGCACCAAGCCAGACGATTGAAACTACTGCCCCGATGGCGTGCGCAGGCCGTGCCAGGCGTCGCGGACCTGCTGGTAGTGCACCTCGGGGAGATAGTCCGGCGTGTTCAGGCTCAAGGTCTTGACGTCGAGATGGCCGACGGCGCTGAGCAGCGTGTAGGAAGCGATCACGCGGTCGCGATTGGCGCCGATCAGGCGGGCCTTGGCCTGGATCAGATCGGCCTGCGAGTTCAGCACATCCACCGTCGTGCGCTGTCCGCCGGCGGCCTCGCGCTGCACGCCCTGGAGCGCGACGGTCGCCGCCTTCACTTCGGACTCCGAGGCCGAGACCGCGATCTTGGCGCCTTCATTGGCAACCCAGGCGCTGACCGCCGCCGTGCGCGCCTGGTTGCGCACCTGATCGAGCACGAGCCGGCTCTGCGCCGTGATTTCCTTGGCCTGCCGGGTCTGTGCGGCGGCCTGGCCGCCGTCGTAGATCGGCACGGTGACATTGGCGACGATCGAGGCCTGATCTTCGGCGAAGGTGCCGAGCGTCGGGTCGTTGTTGCGGCTCTTGCTGGCGCTGCCCTGGACGCTGGCGCTCGGCAGCAGCGCGCCTTCGGCGACGCGGATGTTGGTGGAGGCGACATCGACATCGAAGCCGGCGGCCATCACCGCTGGGTGCTGACGGATCGCCATCGTCAGCGCGTCCTCGCGGCTCTTCGGCAGATAGCGGTCGACGACTTCGGCGGCCCGAAGCTGCGATGGCGCATTGCCGATCACTTGCGCGTAGATCGCCTGGCTCACCGCCAGCGCGACTTCCGCGGCGTTCAGATCGGAAAGCCCGCGGTTGAGCCGCGCCTCGGCCTGGGCGCTGTCGGTCGGCGTGACGTCGCCAGCGTTGAGGCGCCGCTGGGTGACCGAGAGCGTTTCGCGCAGGAAGGCGACGTTGGAGCGCTGCGCCTCGACCAGTGACTGGTTGGCGAGCACGTTGGTGTAGGCGGTGACCGCGTCGAGCAGCACGCCCTGGCCGACGTTGCGCAGCGCCTCGCGGCCCGACTGTACCTGGAGTTCGGCGGCGCGCACGTTGTTGGCGGTGCGGAAACCGTTGAACAGGGTCTGCGACACGGTGACACCGATGATCCATGGCTTCAGATTGGCGGTCTGGATGGTGTTGTCGGGCAGCAGGTTGCGCACCGATTGCAACCCGGCGCTGAGGCTTGCCACGATCTGTGGCCGGTAGCCGGCGAGCGCCTGCGGCACGTTCTCGTCGGTGGCGCGCTGCCGCGCACGCTCGGCATTGAGTTGCGGATTGGTCTGGTAGGCCTTGGCGAGCGCCTCCGGCAGCGCTTCCGCCCGTGCGGCGGAGGGCAGGGCGCAACACAGCGCCAGCGTGGTCCATGTCGCGAGCACAGGAGCCACGCCCGATCGATGCCGCGTCATCACGCGACCAGCTCTGGCGGCATGCCCAATCATGTAATCCCGCAAATCCCGGCTGTCCGCCCCCGCCGACGGCGGCTCTCTTAGCTGTTTAACCAGCCGAGGTCCCGCAGGCAAACTGCCGCGGGGGAAACCCCCATGTATTCCGTGCTTGTTGCAGGCACGTCACAGGGATTCTGCGGGAAAGCGGCAGAGCCTTACACCAGCCTGACCGCTCGCCTGCCTTTACCTGTTCTTGTTCACCGGCTTCCGCTTCTCGATGAACGCCGCCATGCCCTCGGAGCGGTCCTCCAGTGCGAAGGTCGAGTGGAACAGGTTGCGCTCGACGCTCATGCCCTCGGCGAGCGCGGTCTCGAAGGCGCGGTTGACCGCTTCCTTGGCCATCGCGACCGCGGGTCGCGACATCGCGGCGATCTTCTCGGCCGCGGCCATCACCTCGTCCATCAGCTTGTCGGCGGGAACGATGCGGCTGACCAGGCCGCTGCGCTCGGCTTCGGCCGCATCCATCATGCGGCCGGTGAGGCAAAGGTCCATCGCCTTGGACTTGCCGATCGCACGGGTCAGGCGCTGGGTGCCGCCGATGCCGGGGATGGTGCCGAGCGTGATTTCGGGTTGACCAAATTTGGCGGTGTCGGCGGCGATGATGAAGTCGCACATCATCGCGAGCTCGCAGCCGCCGCCGAGCGCATAGCCTGCGACCGCGGCGATCGTCGGCTTGCGGCAGCGCGCGACCCGATCGCCGCCGATCGCGGCAAAATCCTCCGAGAACATGTCGATGAAGCTTTTCGGCTGCATCTCCTTGATGTCGGCGCCGGCAGCAAACGCCTTCTCGCTGCCGGTCACGACGATGCAGCCGATGGCGTTATCGGCTTCGAGATCGTCGACGGCCGCGGCGATCTCGCGGAAGACGCCGAAGGAGAGTGCGTTGAGCAGCTTCGGCCGGTTCAGCTTGATGATGCCGACCGCGCCTTTGCTTTCGACGATGATGTGTTCGAACGTGCTCATGCTCCACCCACGCTTTTGGTTGAGCGGGCAATGTGCCCGCTGGCGCGGTGGGCTTCAAGAGGCCGCAAAGCCATCGGCGCAAGGACGGCCGGAACACGCGGCCAGATGCGCGTTCCGGACCAGGTCCCGCGGGCCGGCGATCAGGCCAAAATCAAGCCAAAGTCACGCCATGAACATGCGCGCGGCTGAGGCCAGCGTCAGCAGCGTGCCGACGCCGATGAAGATTTTTCCGATCAGGGAGCTCTGGTCCCAGGCCGAGCTCTGCTGGCTGCTTGCCATCACCGGCGCCGGACGCGGCTGCGCGTCGGTTGCGGCGATCACCGCCCTCTGCGCCGGCGTGTTGTCCTGTTGCAAGGCGCGGTCGATGTCGTTGAGCTGATCGGGTGCGACGACCTGGCCCTCGGCGTTCGGGGCGGCGGTATTATCGGCCGCGGCCTGGACGTTGTCGTTGGCCCGGCCCGTCATTGCGGAAGCGGCAGCCGCGGTCGGCGTATCGGCGGCGGCGAGTTGCGCATTGGCGTTGGCGACTTCCGGCGGCATCTGGCTCGAGGTCGGCGCGTCACGATTGTCGGCCTTCGTCTCATCGGCCGTTGCCGCGGCGTCCTTCTTGTCGGCCTTGTCGTCGGATTTTTCTGCCGTCTTGGTGTTGTCGCGGTGACGCGACGTGTGATGCCGCTGCTTGGTCGGCTTGACCGTGTCGGCCTGTTTGCCCGCGCTGTCCGACTTGCTGCTTGCGGCTGAATTCGGCGCCGCCTGTGCAACGCCCCCGAACAGCAAGAAAAGCCCGGCCAGGACAATCAGGGCCGCGCGCCCGCTGGCTTTCATCATGTTGACGATCTCCCCAAATTCCGCCCGTCCCGGGACTGAACAGAGACCCTGGGGCGTGACCACAGCGGGGCAGAAAATGGGAATCTTCGGGCCACACCCGGCAAAAGCGCGGCAAAACCGCTGCCTTCGCAGCCGGCCGCGGGGTGCGGACTGGACCGATCGGTGTTATGAGCCGTCGCAGATCCTGACGGCCGCATCGGTCGCGTGGCCAAGCCAGATCACGAATTCGTGATCTGGCTGATGCCAGCGTAACAAACTGAAAGAGCGGCCGAATTGCATGGTGAGGGGCGCGCGTGCGCGGACGTGAGGACGAGTGGACCGGCCTGATGCGGTCGGCCATGGCAGGCGATGACGCGGCGTATCATCGCCTGTTGAAGGCGGTCACGCCTGTGCTGCGCGCTGCCGCGAGGCGCGGCCTGGCTCGGGCCGGGCAGCCTCCCGACCAGGCCGAGGATATCGTGCAGGAGATTTTGTTGGCGGTGCATCTGAAGCGGCACACTTGGGACAGCGAAGCCCCCTTCGCCCCGTGGCTGTTTGCGATCGGCCGCAACAAGCTGATCGACATGCTGCGGCGACGGGGCAGGCGGATCTTCGTCAACATCGACGATTTCGCCGAGACCCTGCCGGGCGAGGCGCCGCAGGAGACGGTCTCGGCCGGCGAAGTCGCCAGCCAGCTCAATACGCTGCCGCAGCGCCAGCGCGACGTGTTGCAGTCGATCGCGGTCGACAGCACGTCGATCAAGGACACGGCGGTGAAATATTCGATGAGCGAGGGCGCGGTGCGGGTCGCGCTACATCGCGGACTTGCCGCGCTGACTGCCAAACTGCGGGACCAGTAGTCATGGACACCGATCAACTCATTCGCTCGCTCGCGGCCGACAACGCCCATCGTCCGCCGCGCGTCGGCGCGGTGCTGACCATGGCGCTGCTGGTCGCTGCGCCGCTGTCGATCCTGATCTTCGCCACCTTTCTCGGTGTGCGTCACGACGTGATGAGCGCGATGCACAACCCGTTCTTCGACATGAAGTTCGCGGTCACGCTGTCGCTCGCGATCCCGGCGATCATCGTCAGCCTGCATCTGTCGCGTCCCGAGGCCTTGCTGCGTGGCTGGGGCTGGCTACTGCTGCTGCCGGTCGGGCTGCTCGCGGTGGCGATCGGCAGCGAGGCGATGATGGCGCCGGCCATGCCGATGACGATGCGACTGATGGGCAAGAATTCCAGGGTATGCCTGTTCGCAATCCCTGCGATGTCGCTGCCGCTGCTTGCTGGGGCCCTGTTCGGCCTTCGCCACGGTGCGCCGTCCCATCCCGCACTCGCCGGGGCGCTCGCTGGCCTGGTGTCGGCGGGCCTTGCCGCGACGCTGTACGCTTCACACTGTACCGACGACTCGCCGCTGTTCGTCGCGACCTGGTACACGCTCGCGACCGCGTTGGTGGCGGCAATTGGCGCGCTGGCGGGGGCGAAGGTCCTACGCTACTAGCTTGCCGGCTTCACGCCGCCGGCGTCGCGCCCTGCTGCATGCGGTGGAAGCGCAGCACTTGCTGCGCCGTCGAGCTGCGCAGCGCCTCGTAAGCGTCGCGCAGCGTCAGCATGTCGGTCTGCGAGCCGCCTGAGAGCTTCTCGCGCAGGGCAATGATGGCGCGGACGCTCGACCATTGCATGGCCGCGACCTTGGCGAGGATCATCACGCCCTCGACCCGGCTTTCGATCATCATGGTCTCGGCGGTCTCGACTGCGACGCCCGCAAGCGCCGCGAGCCCCGCATTGGTCTCATCGAACTTGCCTTGCTCCGCGAAGGTGGCGACCTGGAGCTCGGTGAGGCGGCCGTCCTCGTGCAGCGACTTCACCAGCGCGCGCGCCCTCTCGGTCTGCCTGGTCATGCTGGCGGCGCGGATTCGCTGGGCCGCTTCCTGGACCACGCTGGACACGTCGTCCGCGAACTCCGGGTGCGCGGCCTCCAGCTTCCTGCGCACGGCCAAGGAGGCCTTTGCGACCAGCTTCAAATAATGATGGCGGGGCAAGTCGGGCCGCAGGCCGATGCAACTGGCGAGGTCGTCGTCACGCTCGGCGCGGGTCACGAGGTCGGCGAGACTTCCCTCCGACAGTTGGGCACCCGGATTGCTGACGGTCGATTGCACCACGTCCTCGTCGCCGCGGGTCACCAGCACGTCCGTCAGCGCTTCCGACAGCACCCGCCGCAGCGAGATCGCCTTGAGATGGGCTTGACCCCTGGTGCGTGCGATCTCGATCAGGATCTCCTCTGCCAACCGTTCGGATTTCGACAGCACCGGGCCGGAAACCTCAATCACCTCGTCGAGCGCGAGCGTGCGGATGATCTTCGGCGGCGCAGCCGCGATCGGTGCGAGGCGGTCGGCGAGCAGCGCCTTGGCGGACGTCTCGATCTGCTCGATCAGGCATTGGAACACGTCATCGAACACACAAACGTGGTCGTCGGAATAGTCCGAGGCGTTGCCCACGAAGAGATCGGTGACGCGGCGCAGCGTCTCGACCCGGTGCGCGACGGTGCCGTGCGAGAGCGCGGTTTGCAATTCCTCGAGCAGATTCTCGGATGATTTGGCGGATTTGGATCTCATTGCCCTGTCCTGGAGCGTTCGGCCCGGCAGCGGCTTCGGTCGCGCCGGGAGAAAATGGATTGATCAGCTGGTTGCAATGCGGTTGCGCCCTTGTGCCTTGGCGGAATAGAGCGCGCTGTCGGCGCGCACGAGAAACGTGTCGGCGGTATCGTTGTCGCGCAGCGTCACGACGCCCGCGGAAATGGTCACGCGCATGCCCGGGGAGAATGCGCTCCAGTCCAGATCGGCGACGATGCCGCGCAGCCGATCGAGCGTGCGCGATGCCGCATCGACGTCCGTCCCCGGCAGCAGCAGCAAGAATTCCTCGCCGCCGTAGCGGCCGAAGCAGTCGGCCGGGCGGATGTTGGCGAAAATGGTGATTGCGAAGGTGCGCAGCACCTCGTCGCCGACGGGATGGCCATGGGCGTCGTTGATGCGCTTGAACCAGTCGAGATCGATCAGTGCGATCGCGCAAGGGGTCGATGTCTGCCGCGATTTTTCGATCTCGGCGTCGAGAAGCCGCATGATGCAGCGGCGGTTGTAGGAGCCGGTGAGCTCGTCGAGCTCCGCCAGCTCCTCGATGCGCTGATAGGCGGCCTTCAGCTCGATGCTGCGCCGGTACAGGATCTTGCGCAGCGTGGCGCCGAACAGGCCGAGGAAGGCGCACTGGCCAATCACCAGCACGAAGCACAGCATCGAGGCGGCCCGTTGCAGCTGGGTCGTAACCGGCAGTCCGATTGGCAAGTCCGAGGCGAGGAAGACCAAGGCGAGCCCGCAAGTGGCGAGGCCCCAGGTGAGCATCGCCTGGCTCGGTGTCATACGAAGCGTGCCGAAGGCGAAGATCAGAAACAGCACGGCAAGGAACGCAACTCCGACTGTCGGCACCGCGAGCAGGAACAGCAGCTGCAGCGACATATGCGCCGAGATCTGGAAGACGGTGAGGTAATGATCCTCGAACCGGTCGCCCAAGCCCGCTTCCGATAGCACGGTGAAGGTTCCGATGGTCAGAAGGCCGCCGAGCCAGAACAGTGACGGAACGCCCATGGAGATGACGCCGTCATAGGCGTAGAGCAGCAGGACGGAGGCGCCGAGCAAGTAGCTCGCCACCTGGCCGACATACATCTGGCGCCGCTGCCGGATCCGGCGCGCCAGGACCTCGGGTGCCGCTGCAGCGGTCGTCAGGGCGAGATCCGCGGCCTCAGCGGCATTCCTCTCGGGAAAGGACGTCGCAGCCGTGCTCATGGTCCCGCCCAATGGTGGATGTCAGCCCAAAAATCTACGTGGCAAGCCTTTAGGTTTGGTATCCTTCGAAACCGAATCCACGCTGTGCAGCGCAGGAGCGGGGACGTCGAGCGGCCGAGGAATTCGCCGGCCATGAGGCGTCGTGTGCGACGCGGTCGAGCCAAAGCAGGGCTTCGGAAGACATATGTCGTGCTAGGCTGCTAAGGTTCCATGCACGTCGGCCCCTCTATGCTGGACGGCATTGCTCAGGAAAGTGCTTCATTACTATGTTACCGTTCTTGAGCGCGGCGCCCAGCCGCGGGTGGCAAAAGGAAATTTCGCGTATGTGGGGTAGATCACACAGCCTCCCGTATGACTGCGGTAGGGTGAACAATTTTACCCCTCCCGTCGAACCGTCTGCCGCATCGACCCGACCAATCTTGCGAGACGGCCTTTGAGCGTGACACAAGCGGCTTCGGACGAGATCCTGATCGCCAGGATCGCTCAAGGCGACCGGCTCGCCATGCAGGTGCTGTACGGGCGGCACCATGTCAGGGTGTATCGGTTCGGCCTTCGGCTCGTGCGGGACGAGCAGGCGGCGGAAGACCTCATCAGTGAGGTATTTCTCGACGTCTGGCGTCAAGCCGGCAAGTTCGAGGGCCGATCCGCCGTTTCCACCTGGCTGCTGGCCATTACCCGATTCAAGGCCCTGTCTGCGCTTCGGCGCAGGAAGGATTTTGAGTTGGACGACGACGCCGCGAACGCGATCGAGGACACGTCCGACAATCCGGAAACGGCGGTGCAGAAGAAGGATACCAGTGAAGCGTTGCGGGAGTGTCTGACGGGCCTCTCGCCGGATCATCGGGAAATCGTCGATCTCGTCTACTACCACGAGAAATCCGTGGAAGAGGTGGCCGAAATCGTTGGCATCCCGGAGAACACTGTGAAGACGCGCTTGTTCTATGCGCGCAAGAAATTGGCCGAACTGCTGAAGGCAGCCGGCATTGAGCGAGGCTGGCCATGATGGCTTTGAGCAAGAAGATGCTGGAGCAAGAGCCCGGTGAAATTGAACTGCTGCTGCCGTGGCACGCCGCCGGCACGCTGAACCCGCGCGATGCGCGCCGCGTCGACGAGGCGCTAGCGCGCGATCCCGAGCTCGCGAAGCAATATGCCGCGATCCGCGGCGAGTATGAAGAGACCATTCATCTGAACGAGAGCCTGGGTGCTCCGTCGGCGCGCGCGATGCAGAAGCTGTTCGCGGCGATCGACGCCGAGCCCGCGCGGGCGGCCGGTTCGCTGCCGCTGTCGGCGCGCATCGCCACCTTCTTTGCGAGCCTGTCGCCGCGCACTCTCGCCTGGTCGGCGAGCCTTGGCGCCATGGCCCTCGTGCTGCAAGCCGGAATCATCGGCGCGGTGTTGACGCAGACCCAGACTGCGACCTTCCAGACTGCTTCGCTCTCGACCAGCGCTCCGATCACACGCGACCTCGGCACGACCGTCCCGCCAGCGCGCGCGCTGGTACGCTTCACGCCCGAGGCGCGCGTCGCCGACATCACCGCATTGCTCGACGGCTACCAGGCTTCGATCATCGGTGATGCCAAGGGCGGCATGTTCCGCCTCCAGTTCGACAAGGCGATGAGCCGTGACGAACTCAACTCGCTGCTTGGCAAGATGCAGCGCGAGAAGTTCGTCAACCTCGCCGTCGCGGCGCCGTAAGGCGCTTCCAAGCTGATGACGCGCAAGTCCGAAAGTGGAGTAAGAGCCGGGGTCTGCGCTTCGTCGGTCGCAGCCGCGCTTTTGCTCGCCGCCTGTCTCGGCGTCGAGGTTGCGCAGGCGCAGGCGATCATGCGCACGCCGACGATCAGCGTCCCCTCCCGAATGCCAACCATTTCTCCTGGCATCGCCGCACGCGTCGGTCCCGGTGTTGCGGTGGCTGTTGGCCGTAGTCCCGGTCCGATCGTGACGACGAGGATTTCGGCGCGGATGGGACCGACGCCGGTGTTGCCTTATGCGCGCTACTCCCCGAACCTCTATCCCGCCTGTACCGCGCCCGATCGCGACGCCGCCGGCGAATGCCTGGCGCAGCAGAACGCAGGCGGCGATGGCTCGGGCAAATCGGGCAAGAAGACCGCCGGAAAGCGGCGCGGCAACAACGCGCCCGTCGCCGCGGATTTGCGTACCTTCGCCGACGAATTCGTCGCCGAGATCGATGGCGGGCTGTCGTCGACCGAGGCCGACGAGCTTGCGCGTCGCCATGGCCTGACTCGCGTGACTTCCGAGAATTTTCCGCTGATCGGGGCAACGTTCGGACTGTTCCGCATCACCGACGGCCGGCCCTCCGCGACGGTGCGGCGTGAATTCGCGGCCGACGGCAGCGTGCGCTCGGTCCAGCCGAACTTCCGCTACCTGCTCCAGGACCAGAAATCGTCGGTGCCGACCGAGGGAGATCCCGCGCAATATGCGCTGGCCAAGCTCCGCCTGCCGCAGGCACATACTCTCGCGCATGGCGCGAATGTGACGGTTGCTGTGATCGACTCCGGCATCGACGCCCGACATCCGGAACTTGCCAATTCCATTGCCGACAATTTCGATGCGCTCGGTAGCGCCGAAGGCCCGCACATTCATGGCACCGGCATTGCAGGCGCCATCGTGGCGCATGCCAAGCTGATGGGCAGCGCGCCCGAGGCGCGCATCATCGCCATCCGCGCCTTCGGCGGCACCACCGGCGGGGCCGAGAGCTCGTCCTACATCATCCTGCGCTCTCTGAACTATGCCGCCGAGCACGGCGCGCAGATCGTCAACATGAGCTTTGCCGGTCCCAAAGACGCGGTGATCGAGCGGGCCATCGCGGCGACCGCCGCGCGTGGCCTGGTGCTGATCGCAGCCGCCGGCAATGCCGGCGCGAAGTCGCCGCCGCTCTATCCGGCCGCCAATCCCAACGTGATCGCGGTCAGCGCAACCGACCAGCAGGACCGGCTGTTCACCGCCTCCAACCGTGGCAACTACATCGCGGTCGCGGCCCCCGGCGTCGATATCTTCCTGCCGGCGCCTGACGGCAAATACCAGATGACGTCGGGCACCTCGTTCTCGGCCGCCTATGTCTCCGGCGTCGCGGCGCTGCTGCTCGAGCGCAACTCCGCCTTGAAGCCGGAAGCGCTGCGCACGACGCTGGCGAAGACGGCGCGTGACCTCGGTTCACCCGGGCGTGATGATCTGTTCGGCGATGGCGAGGCCGACGCGTTTGCCGCGGTCATGGCCGTTCCCGCCGCCGGCGCGACGCCGGTCGCGGCCGCATCCGGTACAACAAAACGTGAAGATATCGAGAAGCGTCGCGACGAGCCTGGCATCCGCGCATTAGAGCAACCCTCGTTGTCGAGCACCGAGGATAAAGCCACGGTTTCTCAGGCGGATAGGCCGGCGACGCGATAGCGGCTCCGACAACTTTGCGCGCGGCGCGAAGGTTGAAAAATCAAACGCCGCATTGAACGTTCGGCCCGCTGCCACGACCAAATTATGTGGGAGCGGTTATCCCTCCCCATAAGTCATATCAGGCGCGAGCGCCCATCCACCCCAAGCGCCCATATGGCTCGACCCGTCCGGTTGTCCCCCCGGACGGGTCTTTTCTTTTTGGGCGTCCAATCCCTCGAAGCCTGCGCGAGATCAGCTTCCGGTTGAGAGATCGTGGCTCACTCATCGCCACTGCTCCGCCGGCACGCCGCAAGCGCGCTATGCTTGTGCGAAGCTTGACTCCAAAACCGCTTGAATCTCCGCACGACTACGGAGTTTGGCGACGAAAACATCGTCGTTGCTGGACAAGTCAAAACTTTTCCACAAAATATTCACGTCGCGTCTAAATTGATTCGTGTGCGTTGCGTCGCGTCCGTATTTTCTCCTGACGGGCTGATTTATGACACATCGCCAAGAGGCTATTCGCGACGTGGCTATTGGCCGCGACATTGCGGCACGCTGGTGCGCTCTCGCCGAGCAGCGGCTGGTGCATCTCTCCGAGATGTTCGAGACCGGGCGCTGGCGCCGCTATCACTCCGAGATCGCATTTCTCGAAAACATCCAGGAAGCGAAGCTCGCCGTCCAGACCTGGCGCGCCCTTGCCACCGGCGCTGACGTCGCCACGGCGGCCGCGAGCGTGTCGCCCGCATTCGGCTGGTCGCCGGCGACCATGCCCCGCATGTTTCCGCGCGAGCAGCAGGCGCAGACAGTGCAACCGAAGGCCGTGCACATCGTCCCGGAGACCGCAGTGCCGGTCAGGCTCGATCCCAAGCCGGGCGTTCTCGCCGACATCTCCGAAGCCCCGGCCGCGCGGGTCGCCGCGCCTGCCCCGATGGCACCGCTCCAAGTGCCGGCTGCCATGGCGCCGCCCACCGCGCCCGTCGCGATGACGGGGCCCAAGGTGCCGGCCGCGACGGCAGCGCCCAAGGCGCTGGCTGCGATGGCGGCGCTTCTGCCGCAGTTCTCTCCGCCGGCAGCCGAAATTGTCGCAGCCCCCGAGCGCCTGGTTGAGTTCACCTTCAGCCTCGACGGGCTCGAAGCGAAGTATCCACTGCTGCGGAACGCGTTCTAGCGTTCGGGAGGAGGCGAGCAGCGGCAGCTATCGCCGCACCGCATTCCCGCCGACCACCAATTGCGCAAACCGCTGGGCGCCGTCCACCGACAGATCGGACGTCACGGCGCGCGCATGATCGAGCCCGACCACGGCGCCGCGCGGGGTTTCCGAGATCATGTTGTTGTTGACGAGCGCGGTGCCGGCGCCGGGCACGACGGACACCCCGACGCCGGCCAGTGCCTTGCGGATCACGTTGCCCGTGATCGCGACGTCGCGGAGATATTTGCCCCAGCCGGCGACGATGCCGTAGGACGGCGCGTTCTCGATCACGTTGCCGGTGACAGATGAATCCGCCTCGATGTAGATGCCGATGCCGGCATCGTCATCCGGCGCGGTGCCGATCGGCCGCTTCGGGATCAGATTGCGGATGATGTTGCCCTGGACCACGGCGATGCGGCCGCCTTCGTTGAAATTGCAGACGGAGACGCCGACCGCGGCGCCGTCCACAATGTTGTTGGCGATCACCGCGGCCTCGAAAGCGAATTCCGAATAGAGCGCGACCTCGCGCACATCGCTGACGCTGTTGCCGGTGATGTGGATGTTCGAGGCCGAGTTGCCGCGCACGGCGGAGTAATCGCAGTTCTTGATGCGATTGCCGCGCACGATGACGTTGCCGGCGCGGAACGTGTTGATGGCGTTGCCGTACTGGCCGGAGCCGCCGGGGCCGGCCTTGATGTCCTCGATGCGGTTATCGGTGACCAGCGTGCCGTCATCGCCGATGGCCGTGCGCAGGATCTCGATGCCGTTGTCGTTGGTGCCGGTGATGGTGTTGTGGGAGACGCTGAGACCCCTGGCGTCGAACGACACCACTGCCGTCACCGCGATGTTGGTAAAGATGTTGCCCGAGATGTCGCCGGAGACCTGCTCGAGCCAGATGCCGCTGCCGCCGGAGCCGGTGATCGCGCAATCGGTGATGCGGACGTCGCGTCCGCCGAGGATCTGGATCAGCCCGCGCCGCGTCGGCAGCGGAATGCCGCCGCCGTCAAAGGTGATGCCGGAAAGGCCGATTGCATCGGAGCCGTCGCTCTGGATCGCCGAGGCCCCGCCGGTGAAGACGAATTTTGTCGCGCCGCGCACGCCGATCAGTTGCGCGCCATTTGGCAAGCGTAGCAACCCACTGCGGTAGATGCCGGGTGGCAGCGCTAGCGGCATCTGCGCCCGCGCAGCCTCGTCGATCGCCCGCTGGAGCGCGCGGGTCTGATCCTCGCTGCTGCCGGGCCGCACGCCATATTGCGTGGCATCGCGGCCGAGCAGCGACGTCAGCGGCGCCGCACGCGCGGCGTCGGCTGGTATCGCGAGCGCGCCGGCGAGGCCTGCGGTCGATGCTCCAATGAGATGGCGGCGATTGAGGTCCATGACGCGTCCTCCGGCGGACGCGGGGGTCCGCAGCGGTTAGGTAGCGCAAAAACGGGACCGCGCGGCTGGGGCCGTGAGGATTGTTCGCGGTAGGGTTAAATGTTTACACAGTCGTGTTCCGAGCCTTCCGTGCCAACTGTACCATCTCCATCAGCATCGCTTCCCCGGCGTCCACCAGTTCCTCCAGCGTGATCCGCGGCGCGCCCTTGCGGCGCACGGCGCCACTGCGCGCGAGCAGGGGAATATGGATAAATGCGGCGAGCTTTGGCCCGCCGCCCCTGACGTTTTCGATCGCGCGCCAGCTCAGGTAATTGCAGAGATAGGCGCCGGCGTCGCGCGAGGGCCGCGCGTCGATGCCGGTGAGGCGGGCGGCGCGCAGCAGCCTTGCGGTGTGTGGGCCGAAAATCAGCGCGTCCGCATTACCGGCGATGCCGCGCTTGCTCGAGCGGGTGTTGGCGGCATCGGGCCAGAGCATGGTGACGGCGTTGCGCGCGCGGCTCTCGATGCGCAGATAGGGCGTGCGTGCGGCGAGGCCGAACATCAGCAGCGCGTCGGGCTTCTCTTTCGCGAGCACCTCCGGCAATTGCCGGTCCACCGCGGCATAGGTGACTGGGAAGATGTGGCTGGAGATCGCGGCATCGTCGAGTGCGGGACGGCGCAATTGCACCAGCCGGGCGACCAGCGGCTGGGTCGGATTGTAGGGCGCGCCGGGGAACGGGCCGAAGGCGGTGAGGAGAACGCGGAGCTTGTCGCTCATTGCAGCAACTCCAGGATCTTTTCGGCGGCGAGCGCCGGCGTGAGATGGCCGTCGGCCACCTCGGTCTCGATCTTCCGGACCTTGGTTCGCACCGACGCCTCGCTGCGCAACCGCGCCAGCATGCGTTGCTCCAGCATCGACCACATCCATTTCACCTGCTGCTCGCGCCGCCGTGCGGCGAAGTCGCCGGAGGCATTCATCGCCTTGCGGTGATCGAGGACTTTCTGCCAGATCTTCGCAATGCCGTCGCCAGTCAGCGCCGAATAGGTCTCGACCGGCGGATGCCAGTGCTCGGAGCGTGGCGTCAGGATATGCAGCGCGCCGCGATAATCGGCGGCGGTGATGTTGGCGCGCTTGAGATTGTCGCCGTCGGCCTTGTTGATCGCGATCATGTCGGCGAGTTCGACCAGGCCCTTCTTGATGCCCTGCAATTCGTCGCCGCCGCCTGGCAGCATCAAGGCCAGGAAGAAATCGGTCATGTCGCAGACCGCGGTCTCGGACTGGCCGATGCCGACGGTCTCGACCAGCACGACGTCGAAGCCGGCCGCCTCGCACAGCAGCATCGCCTCGCGTGTCTTGGCCGCGACGCCGCCGAGCGTGCCCGAGGACGGCGAGGGTCGGATGAAGGCATCGTCGGAAGCCGAGAGCCGGGCCATCCGCGTCTTGTCGCCGAGGATCGAGCCGCCGCTGCGGGCTGAGGACGGATCGACTGCGAGCACCGCGATCTTGTGACCCTGTTCGATCAGATGGATGCCGAGCGCGTCGATGGTGGTGGATTTGCCGACGCCGGGCGAGCCGGTGATGCCGACGCGGAGCGCTCTGCCGGTGTCAGGCAAGAGCATCTGCACCAGCTCGCGCGCCAGCGCCTGATGGTCGCTGCGCCGGCTCTCGACCAGCGTGATGGCCCGCGCCAGCGCCGCGCGGCTGCCGGCGCGAAGGTCATGGGCGAGGGATTTGATGTCCAGTGAAGGCTTTTTCTCAACCATGCCCTGCTTTACAACGCCCGCGTGGGGCAGGCGAGGGCCGCCCGCCCGATATCACCGGGATGTCGCCGCCACTCCGGTCCGCACCGGTTTCAGCTTTCGCCACGCCCAGACCATCACCGGCCACAGCAGCGCCCCGATCGCCATGGCGGCGAGGATCGCGGCCACGGGGCGCTCGAAAAACGGCAAAATGCTGCCGTCCGACTTGATCAGCGAAGTGACAAAGGCCTGCTCGACCATGGTGCCCATGACGATGCCGAGCACCATCGCGGCGACGGGATAACCGTTGGCTTCCATGACATAGCCGATCACGCCGAAGGCGGCGACGGTGACGACGCCGAACATGTTGTTGCCGATAGCGAACGAGCCGACTGCGCAGCACAGCATGATGATGGGCATGATGGCGGAGCGCGGTGCCAGCAGGATGTAGGCGGCAACCCGGATCATGGCGATTCCGAGCGGGATCATCAAAATGTTCGCGATGATGAACATCAGATAGATCGCGTACATGCTCGACGCTTTCTCGGTGAACAGCGTCGGTCCGGGGTTGAGCCCCTTCATGTAGAGCACACCGATCGCGATCGCAGCGATGGTGTCGCCGGGAATGCCGAACAGTAATGATGGCACCCAGCCCGAGGCGATGCTGGCATTGTTGCTGGCGCCGGCCTCGACCAGGCCCTCGACATGGCCGGTACCGAATTTCTCCGGTTCCTTGGAGAAGCGCTTCGACATCGCATAGGACACCCAGGCGGCCATGTCGGCGCCGGCTCCGGGCAGCACGCCGATGATGATGCCGACGATGTTCCCGCGCGTCATCTGCCAATGGTATTTCTTGGTCAGCTTCCACTGACCGGCCATGATGCTTCCGAATTTGCGCCGCGGCAGCGGCGGCGGCTCGGGCGTCAGCATCGCGCGCATCACCTGGGCGACCGCGAACACGCCGACCAGCGCGGGGATCGGCTCGATGCCGCCGAACAGATCGGTGAGGCCGAAGGTGAAGCGCGGCACGCCGCCGGGATTTTCGATGCCGACGCAGGAGACCAGCAGACCGAGGAACATGCCGGCGATCGCCTTCACCGGCGAGGAGCGCGCCACCAGCGTCGCGCACATCAGGCCGAGCAGCGCCAGCCAGAAATACTCGAAGGTCGAGAACGAGAGCGCGATCTCGGCTAGCGGCGGCGCCAGAATCATCAGCGACAGCACGCCGGCGATGCCGCCCACGGCCGAGAACCACACGCCGGCCCCGAGCGCCAACTCGGCCTGTCCCTTCCGGGTCATGGCGTAAGCCTCGTCGGCATAGGCGGCGGAGGCGGGCGTGCCGGGGATGCGCAGCAGCGCACCGGGGATGTCGCCGGAGAAGATCGCCATCGAGGAGGCCGCCACGATGGTCGCAATCGCCGCGATCGGCGAGAGATAGAAGGTGACGGGGACGAGCAGGGCGGTTGCCATCGTCGCCGACAGGCCCGGCAGCGAGCCGATCACGAGCCCGTACACCGAGGCTGCGAACATCGCGATGATGACCTCCCAGGTGGAGATCAGTGCGAACGCTTCAATCAGGGTTTTCAGCATGGGGTCACCAGGGTGTCGGCAACAGGCCGGCGGGAAGCGGCACGCGCAGCAGCTTGCCGAAGATGAGGTGGATGGCGAACGGCGCCAGCGCTGCGAGCGGCAGCGCCAGCTTCCACTTTGCCCCCAACGCGGTCGAGGTGACGTAGACCATGATCGCCGCGGTGATGATGAAGCCGAGCCGGTCGGCCGCGACCACGTAGAACAGCAACAGCGCCGGCGGCAGCAGCGCGCGCAGGCCGTACAACTTTCCCTGAGGCGGCGGGGCAGCCGCTGCCTGGCCATCCTCGAGCGGGATCAGCTCTTCCGCCTCTTCGAAGGTGTGACCGATCCCGAACACGATCGCGAGCCCGCACAGCGCAAGCCCAATGCCGATCACGAGCGGAAATACGTTGGGGCCGACCGGCTGCCCGGGTACCGGCGGCAGCAGCCAGCCGCCATAGGCGGCTGCGGTGCCGAGCACGACGAGAAACGATCCCGTGACGGAGTCGGGAAGGCGCATGGGAGGATCCTATGAGATTTCTTATCCCTCACCCCGTTCTTACGGAGAGAGGGTGGAGTCCGGGGCTGCGTCCGCGTTGGCGGTGAAAGCTGGACTTGGAGAGACTCCCCCTCACCCGAATTTGGGCTGCGCTCAAATTCGACCTCTCCCCGCAAGCGGGGAGAGGTGACAAGATCACGCCTTGCTCAGACCCGCCGCCTTCATCGCTTCGCCCATCTGGGCGTCGCCCTTGTCCATGAAGCTTGCGAACTGGCCGGCATCGCCCCACACGGTGCCGAAGCCGCGATTGCTCATGAAGTCCTTGAACTCGGCGGAGTCGTAGACCTTCTGCAGCGCCGCGGTGAGCTTCGTTGCGATCTCCGGCGGCAGGTTCTTCGGCCCGGCGATGCCGCGCCAGGCGCCGGTCGCGTAGTCGATGCCCATCGCCTCCTTCAGCGTCGGCACGTCCTTGAAGATGGGATTGCGCGCCGGCGCCATGATAGCAAGGCTCCTGGCCTTGCCGGCCTCGATGATGGCGCGGGCTTCCGGCACCGAGCAGGTGGTGAGGTCGAGGCCGCCGGCGGCGAGGTCCTGCATCGCGGGTGCGGCGCCGTTGGACGGCACCCAGGCGACCTGGTTGGCAGGCAGGCCCATCGCCTGCATCCAGCCGACCAGCGCCAGATGCCAGATGCCGCCCTGGCCGGTGCCGGAGGCCTTGAACTTGCCGGGAGGGGCCGCCTTGATGGCTTCCGCGAGCTCCTTCACCGTCTTGTAGGGCGAGGAGGAGGAGACCTGGATGCCCGGGGGGTCTTCGTTCATCAGCGCCAGCGGGGTGTAGCTCTTCGGCGCCAGCTCGGTCAGCCCTTGCCAGTGCATCATCGAGATTTCGACGGTGAGCATGCCGATGGTGTAGCCATCAGGTTGCGCGGTCGCGATCGCGGTATGGCCGACGACGCCGGAGCCGCCGGTGCGATTGACCACGTTGAAGGGCTGGCCGAGATCCTTCTCCAGAAGCGCTGCGACAATGCGCGCGGTCGCGTCAGTGCCGCCGCCCGCGCCCCAGGGAACGATCACGGTGACGGGCCGCGCTGGATAGGCTTGCGCGCGTACGGGTGTGAGACCGAATGCGGCGGATGCCGCGACTGCGGCAGATGAAGCCGCAAAGCTGCGGCGCGTAATCTTGGACATCAATGCCTCCCAGCGGCGCCCACGACGTCGGGCGCTCTTGTCTATGGCGACATTCTAGTCGGCTTTGCAGCGCGGCTGCAAGGTAGCGCTACCAGCGCTCTGCGGGCAACGCGGCCCTCATGCGTGGAATAGTGGAAGGCGAGGCCGGGAGTCTTGCCCGCCTCGGTTGAGGACGCAAACGTCACCGCGCCCATCTGAGCAGGCTCCGCTTCAATTCCGCGAACCAGTCGTCGCAGTCGCGCTCGCATCGCGCTTCATCTTTGCGACCATGAGCGATGCAGTCACCCCCTTCACCATTGCGGTCATGGCGGCGTCGTTGTCGGCGGTCTCGGTGAAGAATGGGCGGATTGCCGAGCGGCGGCCGAATTACTCTGCCGCCTCGCTATGCCCGAGCCGGGCGTTCAGCTTGCGGATCAGCTCCTCGGCCGCGTCCGCGATCACCGTGCCCGGCGGGAAGATGGCTTCCGCGCCGGCCGCGTAGAGCGCATCGTAATCCTGTGGCGGCACCACGCCGCCGACGATGATCATGATGTCGTCGCGGCCCTGCTTCTTCAGCGCGGCCTTGAGCTCCGGCACTGCGGTGAGGTGGGCGGCGGCAAGCGAGGAGACGCCGAGGATGTGGACGTCGTTCTCGACCGCTTGGCGCGCGGCTTCGTCGGCGGTCGCGAACAGCGGCCCAATGTCGACGTCGAAGCCGATATCGGCGAAGGCCGACGCGATCACCTTCTGGCCGCGGTCGTGACCGTCCTGACCGATTTTTGCGACCAGGATGCGCGGACGGCGGCCTTCCGCCTCCTCGAAGGCGTCGATCAGCGCCTGAACCTTCTCGACCCGGTTACCCATGCTGGACGCCTCCCGCTTGTAGACGCCGGTGATGGATTTGATCTCGGCGCGGTGCCGGCCGAACACCTTCTCCATCGCGTCCGAGATCTCGCCGACGGTTGCCTTCGCGCGCGCAGCGTCGATGGCCAGCGCCAACAGATTGCCGTTGCCTTCGCCCGCCGAGCGCGTCAGCGCGGCGAGCGCGGCCTCGACGTCCTTTTGGTTGCGTTCGGACTTCAGCCGCGTCAGCTTGTCGATCTGGAGCCGGCGGACATTGGTATTGTCGACCTTGAGGATATCGATCGGAGCTTCGTCCGTCGGCTTGTATTTGTTGACGCCGATCACCGCCTGCTTGCCGGCGTCGATGCGGGCCTGGGTCTTGGCCGAGGCTTCCTCGATGCGCAGCTTCGGTACGCCGGCCTCGATCGCCTTGGCCATACCCCCGAGCTCCTCGACCTCCTGGATGTGGCCCCAGGCCTTGGCGGCGAGGTCGCGGGTGAGACGCTCGACATAATACGAGCCGCCCCAGGGATCGATGATGCGGGTGGTGCCGCTCTCGTGCTGCAGGAAGAGCTGGGTGTTGCGGGCAATGCGCGCCGAAAAGTCGGTCGGCAAAGCGAGCGCCTCGTCGAGCGCATTGGTGTGCAGCGACTGGGTGTGGCCTTGCGTCGCCGCCATCGCTTCCACAGTCGTGCGCATCACGTTGTTGAAGACGTCCTGCGCGGTCAGCGACCAGCCGGATGTCTGGCAATGCGTGCGCAGTGACAGCGAGCGCGGATCCCTGGGGTTGAACGGCTTCAATAGCTTTGCCCAGAGCAGCCGCGCGGCGCGCATCTTGGCCACTTCCATGAAGAAGTTCATCCCGGTCGCCCAGAAGAACGACAGCCGCGGCGCGAAGCGGTCGACGTCGAGGCCCGCCGCAAGGCCGGCACGAAGATATTCGACGCCGTCGGCCAGCGTATAGGCGAGCTCGAGGTCCTGCGTCGCGCCGGCCTCCTGCATGTGATAGCCGGAGATCGAGATCGAATTGTATTTCGGCATTTTTTGCGAGGTATACGCAAAAATGTCCGAGATGATCCGCATCGAAGGCGCGGGCGGATAGATGTAGGTGTTGCGCACCATGAACTCTTTCAGAATGTCGTTCTGAATGGTCCCTGAGAGCTTCTCCGGCGGCACGCCCTGTTCCTCGGCGGCCGCAACGTAGAGCGCGAGGATCGGCAGCACCGCGCCGTTCATGGTCATGGACACGCTCATCTGGTCGAGCGGAATGCCCGCAAACAGCGTGCGCATGTCGTAGATGGAATCGATGGCAACGCCGGCCATGCCGACGTCGCCGCCGACGCGCGGATGGTCGCTGTCATAGCCGCGATGGGTGGCGAGATCGAACGCGATCGAGAGGCCCTTCTGTCCGGCTGCGAGATTGCGGCGATAGAACGCGTTGGAATCCTCCGCGGTGGAGAAGCCGGCATATTGCCTGACGGTCCAAGGCTGGTTGACATACATGGTCGGGTAGGGGCCGCGCAGATAAGGCGCGATGCCCGGATAGGTATCGAGGAAGTCGAGCCCGGCCAGATCGGCCTCGCTATAAGCGGGCTTCACCAGAATGCCCTCGGGCGTCAGCCACGGCTCGGCGCTGCCGGTCGGGGCGCCGGCGGCAGCGCGCTCGAAGGCGACGTCGGCGAAATTGGGAATGCGGGTCATTCCTTGGGATCCTCAAACCTGCGATTGCGCTCAATCAGCTTTTGCACATTTTTCTTGTAGACGGGATCGTCCAAGCGGCTCTGAGTAATTTGGCCGGTCCCAACCCAGAGCAGCCGCGCGAACAGCTTCCCAATCTTCCATTCTGCCAGACCGAGCAACGTTTGTCCGAGCAGCTGAAACATGGCGGCGCCTCAATCATGGTCCGGATGCTGATGGCTGACGATGGTCGCCATCTTTTCCGGCCCGTAATTCTGCTGCGTGGTCTGGCTCGGCAGATTGGCGATCCCGACCACCCAGCCGAGACGGGACTCGGTGCCGAACTGCCGAGTCGGCACCACGTGGTCAGGACGGTCGAAGGCGCCGGTCATGATCTCGATCCGGTCGCCGTCGATGCGGCCAAAGCTCAGCGGCGTGCCGCAGGCGGCGCAAAAGCCGCGCTCGGCGATGGAGGAGGAGCGGAAGAACGACGGACTCCCCTTGGTCCAGGCGAAGTCCGTCTTGTTGATGTCGGCAAAAGAGGCGAACGGCGCGCCGCTGGCCTTCTGGCACATCCGGCAGTGGCAGATCGAAACCCTGTTCGGCGCCGTCGTGACTCCAAAGCGCACTGCCCCGCATTGGCAGCCGCCGGTGAGAACGGGTTTGCCTGCGTCTGTCATGGCTGCTCCATCCGTCGATAGGTGTCTTGCAGCGTGGCAAGCGCATCGCCGCCGGCAAAGACGAAGCCGGTGACGCCGGCTGCACGCAGCGCCGCCTCGGCATCGGTCGGGCGGCCTGCCAGATAGATAAGTCGGGCGCCGGCGGTTTGCAGGGCCTGCGCCGCGGCTTCGGCGTGTTCCGCATAGACCTTGTCGCTGGAACAAAGGCAGGCGAGCCCGGCACCGGAGGCCTTGAAGGCTGCAGCTAACTGGGCCGGATCGGCGAAGCCCTGGCTGTCGACGGCCTGGATGCCACCGGTCTCGAACAGGCTTTTGGCAAAGGTCGCGCGCGCCGTGAAATCAGCGGGCGTGCCGAGATTGGCCAAGAAGACTTTCGGCCGCGCGCCGTGTGCCTTCAAGGCCGCATCGGATTCGTCCCGCAGCGCCTCGAACGGTTCCGCCAGCCGGATCGGCGGCAGCGCGTCGAACTTGTATTTTTGCTCGCCATAAGGCGCCAGCGCGATCGGCGTCGCCTTCAGCACCGCAGTTTCGTTCTCGTGCAGGTTCGGAAACTCGCTGGCGCCGGTCAGCACGTCGCGGCGTTTTGCGATGTTGGCGTCGCGGGCTTTTCGCGCAGCCGCGACCTTGCTCTGGAACAGGCCCTGCTGAAGCGCAGCGAAGGCGCCGCCGGCTCTCTCGCTCTCCTGGAAGAGCGCCCAGGCCGCGTCGCAGAGCTGGCCGGTCAGCGTCTCGATGCCGCCTGCGCCTGCCGCGGGATCGCTGACCTTGGCGAGGTTGCTCTCTTCCAGCAGCACGAGCTGAGTATTGCGCGCCACGCGCCGCGCGAATGGATCGGGCAGGCCGAGCGCCAGCGTATGCGGCAGCACGGTGACCGCGTTGGCGCCGGCGAGTCCGGCCGCAAACGTCGCCATGGTCGCGCGCAGCATGTTCACATAGGGATCGCGCTGCGTCAGCATGCGCCAGGCGGTATCGGCGGCGATGTACAGCGGTTTTGGCGTGAGCCCGCACGCCGTCTCGATACGCGCCCACAGCAGCCGCAATGCGCGGAATTTTGCCATGGTGAGGAACTGGTCTGCATCTGCGGCAAGCCGCGCATAGACCATGCCCTGCGCCTGCTCCAGAGGAACGCCCGCGCCCTCGATCGCGCGGAAATAAGCGACGCCGCAGGCGAGCGCGAAGGCGAGCTCCTGCGCCTCCGAGCCACCGGCATCGTGGATCACGCGTCCGTCCGCCGATGTAAACGGCCCCTTGAAGCCGAGCGCGGAGAGGCCCTTGACGCCGCCGGTGATGGCCGGAACGATCTCATCCCAGGTATAGGGGCTGTGGCCCCACACCGCGCAGGCCGCGAGCGGATCGAGCCCGAAGCGGATGTCGCAGGCCCCGGGATCGATGCCCTTGCTCTTCACATATTCCGCGACGTGGATCGCCGCCATCCGCGATTGCGGACCGATCTCGAGCTCGAGGCCGATGCCGGCATCGAGATGGACGTCCTTCAAGATCCTTGCGACTGCGTCTGCGGTCGGTTCCAGCCCGAAACCGTGAGCGGCATTGCCGCCGGCGAACACCAGCGCCAGACCCGTCGCACCATTTTCGAGATCGGTCAGTGCCTGCGCATTCGCCGCACTTGCATCGGGATGGTCGATCCGCTGCATGATCCGCCAGGGCGCCGCCGCCGGCCGGCCCACCACGGGCGCAACACCTTTGGCGCGCGGATAGAGCGGATCGATCTTGAGTCCGTCATAGGTCTTGGCGACCAGCTTCTCGAACGGCGCGCCCTTCAGCACGCCATCGACCAGCTTGCGCCAGTCGTCGACGGTCGCCTTGGGAAAATCCGCCGCCAGCGGCAGGTCGTCAGTCGCGGAGGTCATGCGGCGAAGGGCTCCCGAAAATCTTGTTGTTCGCAGGCGAAATTGCCACGGCCGGCCGTCCCTGCAAACGGTTGTTTTTGGTTAACCGGTATCCGGAAGCCGCTCAATGCCTTGTGTCGAGACGCTGGCGAGACCGTCATGGACACGAATGCCTGCGATCACGCGGTCGGGCGCGACCTCGGCCAGCGGCACCAGCACAAAGGCGCGCTCGAATAGGCGCGGATGCGGCAGGGTCAGGTCAGGCTTCTGCATCGACACATCGTCATAGGCGATCATGTCGAGATCGAGCGTGCGCGGGCCCCAGCGCCGCTCTTTATCGCGGGTGCGGCCGAATTTCTGCTCGACCTTCTGCATCACGAACAGGAGCGCATGCGGATCAAGGCTGGTCTCGATCTCGATGCAGGCGTTGATGAAGGGAGCCTGGTCCTCGTCGCCCCAGGGCGGCGTCGCATAGTCCGACGAGCGCGCGATCAAAGCGGCCTGCGCCATGCCGCAGATATGGGCGATTGCCTTCTGGAAGGTCGCGCGGACATCGCCGACATTGCCGCCGAGCGCAATCAGGACGCTCGACATGTCAGGGGTGCCGCGAGCGCGTCAGCATGACGCCGACGTCGTCGAAGATCGCGGCGATCGGCGCATGCGGCTTGTGCACGGTGATCTTGACCGCACGGATGCGCGGAAAGTGCGACAGGATGGCGTCGGCCACCGCGCCGGCCGCGCGCTCCAGTAGCTTGTAATTGGTGTTCTTGAAGGCCGCGGTGGTGGTCGCCACGACGTCGGCGTAGGACACGGTGTCGGCGAGCCGGTCGCTGCGGGAAGGCTCCGACAGGTCGGTATAGAGCTCGAGGTCGATGACAAAGCGTTGGCCGACCTCGGTCTCGTGCTCCATCACGCCGTGGCGGGCATGGATCGACAGGCCGGTTACGAAGATCGTATCGGTCATGGCTTGCTCTCGATTGCGTGCGCCACTCGCAGGGCCTGCAAGGTCTCGGCGACGTCGTGGGTGCGGATGATTTTCGCGCCGCGTTGTGCGGCGAGCAGATGTGCGGCGATCGAGCCGGCGAGCCGCTCGGTCGGCTCCGACGGCGACACCGAGGCGATGAAGCGTTTTCGCGAGGCACCAACGAGGATCGGCAGGCCGAACATGTCGAGCTCGCGAAGTCGTGCCAGCGCAATCATGCTCTGTTCTGCCGTCTTGCCGAAGCCGATGCCGGGATCGAGCACGATCTTGTCGCGGGCGATGCCGGCTTGTGCCGCGATATCCAGCGAGCGCTGGAAGAACGCCTTCATGTCCGCAATGATGTCGATGGCGGGATCGACCCTGTCGCGGTTATGCATGACGATGACAGGGACGCTCCTCGCGGCCACCAGCGGCGCCATGCCGGCGTCGCGTTGCAGGCCCCAGACGTCGTTGGCGATCGCAGCGCCCTGATCGAGCGCAAAGGCCACCACCTCGGCCTTCATGCTGTCGATCGAGACCGGCACGCCGAGCGCCACGATGTCCGATAGCACCGGCTTGAGCCGGGCCAGTTCGTCTGCCGCGGTGACCGGCCGGGCGCCCTTGTAGGGCCGGGTGGACTCGGCACCGATATCGATGATGTCGACCCCCACCTCGATCATCGCCCGTGCCCGCGCGAGTGCCTGCTCGGGCGCGATGAATTCGCCGCCGTCGGAGAATGAATCCGGGGTGACGTTGAGCACGCCCATCACCGCCGGGATCGGCCGCTCCAGCAGCGTCCGCAGCACGTCAGGCTCGACTGAACCGGCCGCCGGGACGGATGGGGAGGGCGAGGCATTCATGCGGCCCGCTTTAGCGGTCGGGGAGGGGGAGTCAAGACGGGAAGGCGTGGGTTGCCAGCGTTTGGACAGGGCGTCGCACACCCTCGCTGTCATTGCCCGCGAAAGCGGGCAATCCAGTATCCAGAGACAGTGCCGCGATACGGAGGAGCCGCGGCGTACTGGATACCCCGCTTTCGCGGGGTATGACGGCAGAGTTGGGATGCATTGTTGCTCATCGGGCAAAACAATGCCGAGAGAGTAGCGCCCACCCCGTATGCGGAGAGCAGCAGTCCTAATACGAAATCTTTGGCGGCAGCTTCTTCGCCTTGGCGATGATGTCGCCGACCGACTTCTCCGAGGGCAGGATGCGGAGCAGCTTTTTCTTCTCGTTGGCGTCCCGCATGCTCTGGGCGAGCCTTGCCGGGTTACGGTAGGCGAGCTCGCGCACGGTGGTGACGCCGGCGGCGCGGACCAGACCGACCTTGGCCCTGCCCATGCCGGGGATGCGCATGTAGTCGGAGACGTTGGCCCATTCCAGCAGCAACTGCTCGCTGATGCCGGTCTTCGCGGAGAGCGCCTTGCGGCCCTTCACGGTCGAAGCCGCCTCGAGCAGCGCGTCGGTGGTGCGGATACCCTGCGCCTTCAACTTGTTGGCGGCAAAGGCCGACAGGCCCTCAATCTCGGAGATCGGATATGTCATGATACTCGATGTGAAATGCGCAGGCGTCAGGCGAACTGGCTGAGGCCCGGGGTCCCCGCGATGATCTTGCCCATCTGATCCGCTCCGATTTTGTCTCGGCCGAAGCGAAAAAGTTCACGGGCGATGTTCTGAATCTCGGACATGCCAAGTCCCAGGCCCATCAGGCGCGTGCCGACCGCCATCAGGCCGCCGCCCATCAGCCGCGACAGTCCTCCGCCGGTGCCGGATGCCTCGATTGCCGCTTCTGCACCTGGAATCTCGTCGATCAGGACCTGGACGCTGTCGGAAGGACCCTCGTTGCGGAGGAAGCCCAAGATAATGCCGACGGTCTTTTCGGCGACAGCACTATCTATGCTGGCGTTTGTCGCCAGCCGCCCGATTAGCTCGTCCATATGGCCGCCCCTCAGCCGGTTCACATGCCGGAGTATTGCTTTCGAAAATGATCTTGAGCCGGTGTGGTGTGAAATACAAGCGATGAACGCCATCAACGTTCCGATTCATTCTCGAACGCGCGAGAAGTGTTGCAGTGATGCAAGAGCGGAGATGAAATCGGCAAAAAAATGCCGCGATGCGAATGCGTCCTTCCTACTTTCGGCGGATGTCCACCTGCATATTTCCGACGAGTCGCATGCCCGGAGCGCGTTGAATGGTTTCAATCAGCGCGCGACATGCGTTAAACTACGGAACTGTGCATTCGAATTTCGATATGCGAAACAGGGCAGAGAGATCAGGGAATAATGACCGCACAGGACAGCAAGCTCGGTGATACCGACGACAAAATCTTCGTCGGTAAAGGAAACGAGCAGGCTTGGCTGACGCTGGCGTTCGCCAATCGCCACGGCCTCGTCACAGGTGCAACCGGAACCGGCAAGACGGTCTCGCTGCAGGTTATGGCGGAAGGATTTGCGCGCGCCGGTGTTCCGGTCTTCGCGGCCGACATCAAGGGCGACCTCTCGGGCATCTCCGAGGTCGGCGTGCCCGCGGATTTCATCGTCAAGCGCGCCACCGAGATGGGACTGACGTTCGAGCCCGACCAGTTCTCGACGGTGTTCTGGGACGTGTTCGGCGAGCAGGGCCACCCGGTCCGTGCGACCGTCACAGAAATGGGCCCGCTGCTGCTCGCACGTATGCTGGACCTGAACGACGTGCAGGAAGGCGTGCTCAACGTCGCCTTTCGCGTCGCCGACGACAACGGGCTGACCCTGATCGACATGAAGGATCTGCGCGCGCTGCTCGATGCCATCGTGCCCGATGCGGGCAAGAAGGGGACGGATGCCGAGGACAGTCCGCTTGCCGAGATCAAGAAGGCGGCGCAGGGTTTTGGTAATGTCACCAAGGCCACGGTCGGCACCATCCAGCGCCAGCTTCTGGTGCTCGAGAACCAGGGCGCCACCAAATTCTTCGGCGAGCCGGCGCTGACGCTGAAGGACTTCATGAAGACCGACCGCGACGGCCGCGGCATGGTCAACATCCTCGTCGCCGACAAACTGCTGCAGAGCCCACGGCTTTACGCGACATTCCTGCTGTGGATGCTGTCGGAATTGTTCGAGGAGCTGCCCGAGGCCGGTGACCTGCCCAAGCCGAAGCTGGTCTTCTTCTTCGACGAGGCGCATCTGTTGTTCAACGACGCGCCCAAGGCGCTGATGGACAAGATCGAGCAGGTGGTGCGCCTGATCCGCTCCAAAGGCGTCGGCGTTTATTTCGTGACTCAAAACCCGGTCGACGTGCCCGACCGCGTGCTCGGACAATTGGGCAACCGGGTGCAGCACGCGCTGCGCGCCTTCACCCCGCGCGACCAGAAGGCGGTCGCCGCTGCGGCCCAGACCTTCCGCCCCAACCCGAAGCTCGACACCGCCAAGGTGATCATGGAGCTCGGCAAGGGCGAGGCGCTGGTGTCCTTTCTCGAAGGCAACGGCACGCCGGCGATGGTCGAGCGGGTGATGATCCGGCCGCCATCGGCCCGGATCGGACCGATCACGCCGGAAGAGCGCAAGGCGATCATGGATGCAAGTCCGGTGAAGGGCAAATACGACACCGCCGTTGATGCAGAGTCCGCCTACGAGATGATCCAGAAGCGCATTGCCGGCACGGCGGCGACTGCCGATCCCGGCGCGGCTGGCGGCATTGGAGGCGGTGGCATCCTCGGCCAGATCGGCTCGATGGTCGGCACCATCTTCGGCACGAACGTCAAGCGCGGCCGCCTCTCGACGGGCCAGGTCATCGCCCGCGACGTGACCCGATCGGTCACCAATCAGGTAATCGGGGGGATGGCGGCCAATATCGGCAAGTCCGTCGCCGGCCAGCTTGGTGGCTCGATCGGCCGCACGCTGGTCCGCGGCGCGCTCGGCGGCTTGCTGCGCAGGTAGGCAGAAAGCCTCGTTTGAGGCAACTCCTCCGCAAACCCGCCGCTTGTGCGCGGCGGGTACAAATTCGGGTGATCAGGACTCTCCAAGCGTTCGTTGGTCTGCTAGGTGCTATGGCCCCTGACTGGACCACATCGTGACCTCACCTAAATCTTTCGTTCGATCCGGCGCACTCCGAACCCTGTCGTTGCGTGCGCCACTCGACCTGCTCTTCCTGCTCTGCTGCTTCATCCTGGCTGCCGATGTCCTTGGTCCCGAGATCTTCGGGCACGGCAAGACCAAGGACTACGGCCTGTGGTACTGGGCCGGGCAGCAGGTCTTGAAGGGTGGGCCGCTCTATCCCGGCGATATCCACCAGTACTTCGAGTTCATCTACCCACCGCTGCCGGCGATCCTGCTGGCAGTCCCGAGCTGGTTCGGCAAGATCGCGCTCTACAGCGTGCTGTCGATCCTGAATATTGCGGCGTGGTGGTACACCGGGATGCTCTCCAATGCCATGACCGGTTCGGGCCGCACGGCTGGCCCTTGGCTGGAGGCGCTGCCCGCTCTCGTCACCGTGACCTTCGTGTTCGACATGTTCGATCTTGGCCAGCCGAACCTCGTCCTGCTGGCGATGATGCTCTACGGCTTCTGGAGTTTGCAGCATCAGCGCTCCTGGCTCGCAGGCTTCATGTTCGCGCTCGCCGCCGCCATCAAGGTGTTTCCCATTGCGGTGCTGCCCTATCTGGTCTGGCGGCGAAACTGGGGAGCCGCCGTCGCTACGGTCGCGTTCGCCGGCATACTTCTCTATATCGTGCCGGCCCCCATTCGCGGCTTCGAGCGCAACGCCGCCGAGGTCAAGACCTGGTATCAGGGCATGGTCGGGTCGAGTTCGGAAAAAGGATTTGGCCAGCGCGACGAGCAGAACTGGTCGTGGGTGAACCAGTCACTCATTGCTGTCACGCACCGGCTGGTCCGGCCAATCAACTACAATCAGGAGGATCCGAGCAAGCCGGCGCGCACGATGAATGTCATCGACGTCGATTACAGGACGGCGAACTGGATCGTGCTGGCGCTGTCGGCGTTGCTCGGACTCGGCTTCGTCGCGGTCATGCCACGGCAAGCGCGGCGTACGGCGCGCTCGGACGCCGAGGAACTCGGCATCCTGTTCTGCCTGATGACGGTGGCATCGCCTCTGGCGCGGCAATACTACTTCATGTGGCTGTTCTTCCCGATGACGGTGCTGATGCATCGTGCCGCCTTCGACGAGCGGGCGAACGTGCGCCTGGGAACCTGGCTCGCCCTTGGCGCCGCCGGCATCCTCATGCTGCTGGCGCTGCCGTGGTTTCCAAATGTCTTGCAGGCCTGGGGCAACAACCTCGTCGCCACGGCGGTGCTCGCAGCTAGTCTCGCATGGCACATCCGGCATCCGCCGGTTGCGGCTGGCCTCAACGCCGCGGCAGCGCTAAAAGCCGATAGTTCTTGAGAAGACATCTTGAGCCGACGTCTCGGGATTCGAACGCAGGGAATACGACCAATGGCAAATGCGCAGCTTCAATCCGTGCTCGACCACATCGACAAGGAGTTCGACAACAGCCTGGAGCGCCTGTTCTCGCTGTTGCGGATCAAGTCGATCTCCGCCGATCCGGCCTTCGCGGCCGATTGCAAGGCGGCGGCCGAGCATCTTGCCAGGGACATCGCGAGCCTCGGCGTTGCCACTGAAGTGAGGCCAACCGCCGGCCATCCCGCGGTCGTCGGCAAGAGCGTCGCGGGCGGCCGTCCGCATGTGCTGTTCTACGGCCACTATGATGTGCAGCCGGTCGATCCTCTCGAGCTCTGGCACCGTCCGCCATTCGAGCCTGTTGTGACCGACCATGCCGATGGTCGCAAGATCATCGTGGCGCGCGGCGCCGAGGACGACAAGGGCCAGGTCATGACCTTCGTCGAGGCCTGCCGCGCCTGGAAGAAGGTGACGGGGTCGCTGCCGATCGACGTCACGTTCCTGATCGAAGGCGAGGAAGAAGTCGGCTCGAAGAACTTCGTGCCCTTCATCGAAGCCAACAAGGACGAGTTTAAGGCTGACTACGTGCTGGTCTGCGACACCGGCATGTGGGACCGCAACACGCCGGCGATCACGACCTCGCTGCGCGGCCTGCTCTATGAGGAGCTCAAGATCACCGCCGCCAATCGCGACCTGCATTCCGGCGTGTTCGGCGGTAGCGCGATGAACCCGATCCGGGTGCTGACCAAAATTCTCGGCGCGCTGTTCGACGACGACAATCGCATCACCATTCCGGGCTTCTATGATGGGGTGAAGGACACGCCGCCGGATATTCTCGCGCAGTGGAAGAAGCTCGATTTCACGCCGGACACATTCCTCAAGCCAGTTGGGCTATCGATACCGGCCGGCGAGAAGGGCAGGCTCCTGGTCGAGCAAGCTTCCACGCGTCCGACCTGCGACGTCAACGGCATCTGGGGCGGTTATATCGGTGAGGGCTCGAAGACGGTGATCCCGTCGCACGCCTCGGCCAAGGTCTCGTTCCGACTGGTCGAAGGGCAGGATCCGCAAAAGATCCGCAAGGCTTTCCGTGAGTACGTGACGGCGCGCATTCCGGGAGACTGCAAGGTCGAGTTCGGCGACCACTCTGCCGGGCCTGCAATCGCGCTCGACTGGAACATGAAGCCGCTCGCCGCGGCCAAGACCGCGCTGACCGAGGAATGGGGCAAGGAGACCGTGTTGATGGGCTCGGGCGCCTCGATCCCGATCGTCGCGGACTTCAAGCGTACGCTTGGGCTGGATTCGCTGCTCGTCGGTTTCGGCCTCGACGACGACAATATCCACTCGCCGAACGAGAAGTACGACCTCCGCAGTTTCCAGAAAGGCATCCGTTCCTGGGCCCGCATCCTCGCGGCGCTGGCGGAGGTGAAGTAGGGCGCAGTGCGTAGGGTGGGCAAAGGCGCAAAGCGCCGTGCCCACCATCTGTCCCGGATCGCGATCGGCAATGGTGGGCACGCTTCGCTTTGCCCACCCTACGAGACCTTACAAATAAAAACGCTGCCCGGAATTGGGCGGCGTTTCATTCCAAAAGGCGTAGAGGTTCGTTGACCGTTACCCTACACCAAATCCCGAAAATTTCAAGAGCGGTAGCCCGGAAGCTCGCGGTCCAGCTTGCGTAGCAGCGGTGGCCACACGAGGTTGGTGGCGCGCAGCTCGGCGCGGTCGCGGTTGGCGAGCAGCTCGGTGTTCTTGTCGATCGCGACATCGTCGACCGGGTAGACCGGCGTGCCCAGCGCGCGCGTACGCACCTGCATCGAGCAGGCTCGCTCGAGGTGATACATGCGCTCGAAGGCCGAGGCGACCGAGCGCCCGACCGTCAACGTGCCGTGGTTGCGCAAGAGCATGTGGTTGTGGTCGCCTAGGTCCTTCTGCAGCCGCGGCCGCTCGTCGTGGTCGAGGGCGATACCTTCGTAGTCGTGATAGGCGAGGTCGTGGGTGACGAGCTGGGCGGTCTGGTTCAGCGGCAGCAGGCCTTCGGCGCTGCTCGAGACAGCGGTGCCGTCGAGGGTGTGAAGATGCAGCACGCAGATGGCGTCCTCGCGAACCTCGTGGATCGCCGAGTGGATGGTGAAGCCGGCGGGGTTGACGCTGTATTCGCTCTCGGAGAGCTGGTTGCCGTGCAGATCGACCTTGACGAGGCTCGACGCCGTGATCTCGTCGAACATCAGCCCGTAGGGGTTGATGAGGAAATGATGGTCGGGGCCGGGCACGCGCGCTGAGATGTGGGTGTCGACCAAGTCGTCCCAGCCGTAGAGCGAGACGAGGCGATAGCAGGCGGCGAGATTGACCCGTTGCTGCCACTCGGCCTCCGTCATGTTCGACGGCACTTCCTTCAGGCGCGCTTCCGCTGGCGACATGGCTGATCTCTCCGAACATCGTTGTTGCAGGGAGGGAGCGTAGTCCTGCCGCGACCTGCCAGCAAGGCACACAAAGCGCGGCAGTCCAGCGTAGCCCGCATGAGCGAAGCGACATGCGGGGCTGCCTGATAGGCCCCGGATGTCGCTGCGCTCATCCGGGCTACGGTCCTACAAGAGAGAAGAATTTTTACGGCGCCGGGATCGAGAGCAGGCTGGAAATGCTGCTGCCGCGGATATCGTAGACGCGGGCGAACACCACGTCGTCGCGCTTGATCTCGACCAGCACGGGGGCGGTGAGGCCCTTGCAGTAGAACTCACCGAGCGTCATGGCGAAATCGGCGGCATTGGAATCCCAGCCAATGGTGAAGTCGGGGCCGAGCGCGACCTGGGCGGGACGCTGCGGACCGCACACGGCGACCTTCCATTTCCGATTGCGCGGCGGCACTTCCTGGCGTTCGACCAGCTGCTCGCGCAATTCGTCGGAGGCCTGCTTCAGCGCGAGGCCCCAATAATCCAGCATGAAGCGGTCGTCGGCGCCGCGCACGGTGCCGGCGATGTGGTTGAAGTGGGTGTATTGATAGGGATGCAGGCGGATCATCTCGGCGAGCGAGAGCGCAAGGCCAAAGCAGAAGGTGGCGAGCACGACCGGCTGCCAGGTGCGATGATTGGCGCGCAGGCGCTCCATGGCCCAGCCAAAGGCGAGGCCGCCGAGCACCGCCATCGGCGGGATCACGAAGACGAAATGGCGGATGCCATTGTACAGCGCCGGTCGCTTCACCATCGCGATCGCGAGCGGCAGCGTCGCGGCGAGCGTGAGCATCAGCAGGATGGTCTTGCGGCGGGCTGGGACCTCGCGGCGGGGCAGCATAACCAAGGTGCCGATCACGGCGCCGAACGTCAGCACCAGCATCACCTCGGGCAACTGAAGTGCGAACAGCGTCGGCAGATAGGACCAGGGCATGTCAGGCACGGATACGATCGCGCCGTCGAACATCTCCTTCCAGGGTTTCTCGAAGAAGTGCGAGAAGTAGGTCAGCGCCTCGAAGGGATTGCCGGGCTCCATGATCGACCACGGCCAGATCAGCCCCATCACGAGATAGCCGAGCACGAGGCCGGGCAGCAGCACGTAGACGACATGAGCGAAGCGTCGGACCGACTCGCGCAGGCCCTCGCTGCGCAGTTCCTCCAGGAACAGCGGCATGAAGCCGATTACGGCATAGACCAGCGCAAGGCCGCCGAGGATGCGGGTGCCGAGCGAGAGGCCGGCACCAAGGCCGACGATCAAGATCGTGCGCGGCGAAGGCTGCGGATATTCCTCGGCGAGGCGCACAAGGCCCAGCATCAGGATGATCATGGCCACGGCGAAGGGCGCATCCTTCGGGTTCATGAACATGTGGCCGTAGAAGATCGGGCAGAGCGCGAGCAGCAAGAGTGAGGCAAGTCCCGCAAGCGGGCCGCCGATACGGCGGCCGAGCCGCCACGTCACGGCAAGTCCGATCACGCCGACGACGGCGCCGACCAGACGGCGCGTCTCGAACAGCTCGAGCGGAATCACCTTGTGCAGGAGGGCCGCGACCATGTCGAAGCCGCCGCCATACATATAGAGGTTGGCGAAGGAGAGTGCCGCGGTGTCCTTGAAACCGGAACCGAACATGCGCAGCAGCAGGTCGGCATATTCGGCGTGGGTGTAGTCGTCCCAGCCGAGCCCATAGTCGCGGAAGGTCAAGCCTGCAATGACGGCGACCGCAGCCAGCACCAGCATGGCGAGATCGTCGCAAGTCCGTTCAACCGAGCGCCGCAGAGGCGTGTCGATCGCCGAAGTCGTGATGGATGTCATGGCTATTGGTGACCCGGAATCCCCTCTTGGCCCTGCTGGTGCGCGCGGGCCTGCTCCCCGGAATCCCTATAGCGCAGTTCCATTACCAAGTAATTGGGCATTATGGCTAAATTCCTGATGCAACGCAGCAAATCCGACCAACTTGAGAGCAGCCTAGAAGTAGCGAGCCGTAGCTGAAGGGAATGTGAATAAGTCCCTGATTTCCTTTCCTTTAGGAACGCAGCCTATAATTCGACGTTGGCGTGGAACACCGGATGACGGTATCGTGGCGTGACGAGTGTCGCGTATGGCTGCGCGGCCGGGGGTGAGTTCGATGGCGTTGGCATTGTTGATCGCGGGGATTTTCGCCGTTTTGGCGGGCCTCCTTGCGATCCTGTTCGGCTTCACCGTCAGGGAATTCAGTCTCGGCAGTACCCTCATAATCTCCGGTACCATCGGCGTCTGCTCCGGACTGTTACTGGCCGGCCTCTACGTGGTGGTCGCGGAGTTGAAGGGCATCGCTCGCCGGCTGGCTGGATCAATTGCACCATCCGACGTTCGGGTCAGGCCCGTGCTGCCGGGTCTCGGGATGGCCGGGACGCCTGCCCCCGCGCCTGAGCCGGCGGGCGCCGAGAAGATGGAGCCGGCGCCGCCATTGCCGGCCGCAGGACCGCTGCCTTGGCAGAACGAAGCAGCCGCGCGCGAGCGTCCGCGCGTCGAGCCGCCGCCAGCGCCGGAAGCTCCGAGCCCGCCTGAGGTTCCGGAACCGCCGCGCCGGCGCAACCTGTTGTTCGCCTCGACCTCCCGCAAGGAGCGTGAGCGCGCGGAAGCGAAGACCGGCGAGGGCTTGCCGCCGCTGCCGCATGCCGAGCCGTCGGCGGAGCCTGCCGCCCCGGAGACGCCGCCTGCGAGCTTTGACGACGCCTGGCCGAAGCCGGACCGTATGAGGCCTCCGGAGCCGCCGGCCGCCGCGCGGCGCCCGCCACCGCGCTCGCCGTCGACCTTCGCTGAGCCTGCTCCGCCGCCCGCACCCGAGCCTGCGGCTGCGGCCGAGCAGACGCCTGTGACCGTGCTCAAATCCGGCATCGTCGACGGCATGGCTTATTCGCTCTATTCCGATGGCTCGATCGAAGCCCAGATGCCTGAGGGGATGATGCGCTTTGCCTCGATCGACGAGCTGCGCTCCCACCTCGACCAGCGCGGCGCTTGAGAGCGGGCGCAGGCAAATCTGGTGCAGGCAAAACGCTAGGGTAGACAAGTAAAGCGGTGGTGTTCTTGTCACTTCGTCAGTAAATCAGCCCGGATTCCTTAGTCGTCCCATTTCAGCCGAACGTATTGTTGACACGGAATACTTTGGCGTCGTCTCTCGCGTGAGACGCAAGGTGGAGAAAGGCGGGGCCGATGTCGGATGCTGGGGCTAAGAATTTCGTTGAGCTGACGGCGGGCATCGTGTCGGCCTATCTCAGCAACAATCCAACGCCTGCGGCTGAGATTCCGAATCTGATCAGCCAGGTGCATGGCGCGCTGGTGCGCGTTTCGTCAGGCCGCACCGAGACGGCGCCGCTCGAGCCAGCGAAGCCGGCGGTCTCGCTGAAGAAGTCGATCGCGCCCGATTATCTGGTTTGTCTGGAAGACGGCAAGCGCTTCAAGTCGCTGAAGCGCCATCTGCGCACCCAATACAACATGACGCCGGAGCAATATCGCGAGAAATGGGGCCTGCCGGCCGACTATCCCATGGTCGCACCGAACTATGCGGTGGCCCGCTCGCAGCTTGCGAAGCAGATGGGACTGGGACAGCAGCAGCGGAAGCGGAAGTAGAGTTTCTACGACGCTTCCGCGAGCGCCTCTTTCGCGTCGGTCTTGATCCGCTCGACCATCGAGCGCAGGCCGTTGGAACGCTGCGGCGTCAGATGGTCGCGAAAGCCGAACTCGTCGAATACGGCAATGGCGTCGGTCGCAAGAATCTCCTGTGGCGTGCGGCCGGAGTAAAGCGACAGAACGATCGCGACCAGCCCGCGCACGATGTGGGCGTCACTGTCGCCGCGATATGTCAGGATCGGCGCGCCGTCATCGCGACGATCAATCAGCTTCTGAAGCCAGACCTGGCTGACACAGCCATTCACCTTGTTCTCGGCCGAATGCTCGGCTTCGGACATCGGTTCCAGGGTGCGGCCGAGCTCGATGACGTACCGATAGCGGTCGTCCCACTCGTCCAGAATCTCGAAATTGTCCCTGATTTCATCGATCGTCGTCATGCTGGCCCAAAGTTCCCGTTCAGGCCAATATAGGGACGCAAAGCGCCGAAATCGATAGGGTTTGGGCGCTAATTCGCTGTCGCGGGCGCCGGGCCGCGCCATTCCAGCGCGAGGTCGTCCTGGGACAGGGTGTCGCGCGGCGCCTCGCTCGCAGCAAGATCGCCTTCGCCGGCCAGCGCGATCGAGCCGGTGTGGTCGGGCGCCTTCTTGTCGGGCTTCTCGAGCTGTTCTTTCTTGTCGTTAATGATCTGGTAGATCTTCTTTGCGCCGTCCTGCGCCCGCTGGCCGATGATGGTGGCGGCCTGTCCGCCGACCTCGCACGCCGTCGGCTGGCGCTTGCAGAACTGGGTCATGTCGGAGACGGCCGCGGTCGCAGCCTGCACCGCGTCGGCAGCGCCGATCTGCGGCAGCTTGTCCGATTCGGGCGTCTTGTCCCGCGGCAGGAGCACCAGCACCAGCCCGAGCCAGAATGTGATGCGAAGCAGAAAGCGCATCTTGCGACCTGTATGTTAGATCCCGCCGCGGCGATCTCCGCGGATGTCGGACCTAGCAACTCTCGATAAATCGCAAGTGATTGCCTTCCGCTTAATTCGCGGAAAATTGACTCAAGAATCTTTGCTATCGATGGTGTCGTAAATTTTCGATTGACGTCCGTGCCGTGAGCGCTGCCGCCACGCCCGTCCACCATTTCGAAACCATGCGGATCACGGTGAAACCCTGTGTTCACCATCCTCGCCGATGACGTCGTCAAATCGTCTAAAAAGCCCTGCGATGACGGGGTGTCCGGCGGCGCGCCGCGATGCCTTAGTGTTCGTTTAAGGTCGCTCTGACACGGTGGCTCAACGATAAGGAGGCGTTCCGGCGCGTCTTCCCGACGAATGAGCCGAAGCGCGAGACCCGTGACAGTTTTGAGTATCATCCGCGATTGTCTCGATGCGCTGCTGCATCCCTCCGCGCGTTACGACGCGCTGACGCGAGCGCGCCATCGTGCCTTCATGGCCCCGCGGCTGCTCGGCAGCCTAGCCGCCTTTGCCGCATTCCCGGTCTATCTCGCCATGCGCGGCGCGCCGAGCGCGATCGAGGTGGCAGCCTTCGCCTGGCTGATTGCGCCGATCCTGTTGTCCTGGTTCCTGTCGCGCACCGGCCGTTACGAAGGCGCGCATGTGCTGTCGTCGCTGGCGCTCTCGGGCCTGATCATGGCGGTTGCGGTGACGACCGGCGGCATCGAATCATTCGCCGCAATCTGGCTGGTTGTCGTTCCCCTCGAAGCTGCGCTGTCGGCCTCGCGCCGCGTCGCGGCCTTTGCCTCGCTGCTGGCGCTGTCCTGCGCCGGCATCCTGATCCTCGTCAGCCAGCTCGGCTGGCTGCCGATTGGCGATACCAGCGCTGCGGAACGCGGCGTGCTGATAGCGATCGGCGTCGCCTCGGCGACGCTCTATGCCGCAGGTCTGGCCTTCGGAGCGGAATCGCTCGCGCGCACCAGCGTTGCGCTGCTGTTGCGTGAGGAAGAGCGTTACCGCCTCCTGGCGCGGAACATGAGCGACGTCATCTCGCGGCATCAGCGCAACGGCGCGGTGCAGTTCATTTCACCGGCGGTGGAAGCCATGCTCGGCGTGCCCGTCGCGCAACTGCTCGGCCACGGCCTGTTCGATCGCGTCCATGTCGCCGATCGGCCGGCGTATCTGACGGCGCTGTCCGATGCCGCGCGCGGCGACGTGCGCAGTGTCGAGTTCCGGTTGCGCCGGGAGCGTGCCGGCTCTGAGCGCGGCCAGGTTGATTTCATCTGGGTCGAGATGCGCTGCCGCCCGCTCGATCAGGATATGGGCCGTGATGCCACGCGCGAGGCCGATGTCGTCGCTGTGATGCGCGATGTCACCGACCGCAAGCTCGGGGAGCAGGCGTTCGATCAGGCGCGCAGCGCTGCAGAGGCGGCGGACGCCGCCAAGACGCGCTTCCTCGCCACCATGAGCCATGAGCTGCGCACGCCGCTGAACGCCATCATCGGCTTCTCCGAGATGATCACGCAGGAGCAGACCTTGATGCTGGGCGCGGCCCAGCGGAGGGAATACGCCCAGCTCATCAACGATTCCGGCCAGCATCTGCTCTCGGTCGTCAACGGCATCCTGGACATGTCCAAGATGGAGTCGGGCAATTTCGAGATGGCGTCCGAACCGTTCGCGCCGCGTGCATCATTGATGCATTGCTGCAATCTGCTGGCGCTGAAGGCGCGGGAGAACGGCGTCGATCTCGTCACCGATGCGCCGCAGGATCTGCCTGTCATGACCGGCGATCCGCGCGCCTTCAAGCAGATCGTGCTCAACCTCGTCGCGAACGCCGTCAAGTTCACCGAGCGTGGCGGTCAGGTCACCGTAACGGCCGCGGTCTCGGGCTCGCAGCTTGCGCTGCGCGTCAGCGACACCGGTATAGGCATCGCGCCTGACGATCTCAAGCGCATCGGCGCGCCGTTCTTCCAGGCCGGCAAGACCTATCAGCGCCGTCACGAAGGCACCGGCCTCGGACTTTCGATCGTGAAGAGCCTCGTGGCGTTGCATCTCGGCGAATTGACGGTACAAAGCAGGCTCGGCGAGGGCACTGCCGTCACCGTCAAGCTGCCGCTCGTCTACACGCCGCAAGCCAAGACGTCTGATATGAAGACTTCTGATGGCAAGATGTCCGACAGCAAGGCGAGCGAGAGCAAGATCGCGACCCTGACGCCGGTGCTACGCCAGGAAGTTCAGGACCATCCTCACGACCAAGTTCAGGACCAACCCGCTCTGGTGAAGAAAAGTGCCTAAAAAGTCTGCCAAGGACGAAGCCGCTCCGCGCCGCCGTGGCGCCAAGGCCGCGGTCATCGATGTCGAGACCGAGCGCAATCTCGTGCTGCGCGTGCTGCTGCATAGCCCCAAGGATACCCTGGCCGGTCTCGTCGCCGTTGCCGCCATCGGCGCGATCGTTGCCAATGCGCTGTTCCTGCAGACCGGCCGGCATCCAGCGCCGATGTTCGGCACCGTGATCAATCTTCCCGCACCGTCGTCCCTGGCGCTGTCGAACCCCTTGCCGCGTCCGCGTCCCGTCGGCGCCGATACTTCGCCGCTCGAGCCGAGAGCGACGGAGTTTCGTGCCGAACCCAGACCTGCGGAAAAGCCGCCTGAAAGGCCTGTCGAGGCGACCGCATCGACGCCGCGCTCGGGCGATCCCATGACCAATCTGGTCAAGCAAACGATTTCGGCGCCGCCCTCCGTCACGCGTCCTCCGGCGCCGATCCCCGTGCAGCAGAGCCCGGCCGCGCGGCGCATCGCCGGCGTGCAGCGCGCGCTGTCCGAATATGGCTACGGGAATTTGAAGATCACGGGCGCGATGGGCGCCGAGACCCAGTCCGCGATCCAGAAATTCGAGCGCGAGCACAAGATGCAGGTCACCGGCCAGCTGTCCGACCGCCTGCTCCGCGAGCTCGGTGCCGCGATCGGACACCCCGTCGAATAGTCGTGACTGTTGCGAAGGCTGGTGCTGATTGCAGCGCTGTCCTATCGTGCGCTCCATGCGTTTGAAATCAAATATCTGGGTCTCAGCCTATCTGCGCCGGTGCCAGACCGAGGGCGTGTACGGCGCGGTGCGGCGTCGCGGCGCGGAGGAGGCGGGTGCGGTGTTCGTGAAGGTCTCGCTGCTTGACGGCAATGCGATGCTCTATGTGCCGGCGCCGCAGACCTCTTATGACGACGGTCGGCCGGTCGATCGCTTCTTTGTGCCGCTTGCACCGCAACCGATGCCGGAGCCCGCGGTGGAGGAGCGCCTGACCAAGGAAATCCGCTTCGACTCCGATATCTGGATCGTCGAGACCGAAGACCGCGCCGGGCGGCATTTTCTCGAGCTGGCGAAGGCCTAACGATCCGATCCGTCAGTCCCTGTCCGCACCGCGGGCGCGGAGCCGGGCTGCACGCCCGGGCGCGTCTGGCTTGCGCCCGCACGTGCGCGCTGGCGCTCGCTGTCATGCAGCGAGGGCTGGTACTTTGCGCGGGTGACGGCGAGCGTCGAGCCGCGCCAGGCGGCCAGCATCACCAGCGCCGCGCGATCGCTGAGGCGATCGTAAAGACGCGACAGCCGGTACACGTCGGTCACGGAGTTGCCGATCTCCGGCTTGAAGAACAGCAGGATACGCTGGAACACCGGGCTCGGCATGTCGAGCGCGCGCGCGGCGACTGCGAGCGCTTCGCCGCTTGCATCGTCGACGATCTGGGCTGCGACGCGCGAGGGCAGGATCAGGCTGTCGCCGAGCTCGGAGGTGAAATTCTCGACGTCGCCCGCGATCGCCGCCATCTCGAGGATCTGGATCGCGCGCTTGGCGCGCACGGTCGGAATCCGCGGCGCCGCCTTCAGCGGGGTCTGCGCCAGATTGTGCAGGATCAGCGCGCGCTCGGGGGCGCCGGCGCGGAAGAACATGTCGTGGATATCGGCCGCGTCCGTTGGCTGCATTGCCATGTTCGAGGCCATGCGCAGCTCGGCGTCGCTTGGCGTGCGAACCGGCAAGGGGGCAGGAGGGGGAGCAGAGGCGGGCGCCGGGATTTCGCGCGCGAGCGGAACCCTGCGGCCCTCCTGCGCGGCCGACAGTCCGAGCTTCTGCATGATCGGGGCGGGCGTCGACGGATAGATCGCAAGCCGCGCCTTGACGGCCGCGCGCGTCGCGTCGTCGACCTGGTCGATCAGTCGTGTGGCGAGCTCGACGAACTGGCGCTGCTCGTCGTCGCTGTGGGTGCTCGACTGGACATAGAGGTCGGTCAGCACGCGCAGCAGCGTCGGACGAACATCGACGCCTTCGCGACGGGAGAGGGTCATCAGCCCGTCGAATCCTGGAAACAACGACTTGGTCATGGAGAGATACGCGACCTGGAAGAGATACTCGCCGGCAGCCTATCGCGGGCTCCTTTAAAGGCTCGTTAAGGAAAACGAGGCGTGAAGCCGAACGGGCAATTTGAAGCGTTCTCGTGCCGCAACGGGACGGCCGGGTCCCGCCCGTGCGGTTACGGTCCCGCCGGCACGTTTACACCCCGTTAACCATGAACTGATCTTAATGAATGCATGTTGCAGAGGCGCGCCGGGTCGCGCGGCAATTGAAGAGAGCTGATATGGGGACCATCATCGAATTTCCGGCGGGTCGCCGGGTGAGCGCGTCGGGGGACGTGGCTCCGCGCGCGGACATGGGCACGATTTTGATCCTTCCCGTGATCCGCATCGAGCGCGAGAGCGACGAAACCAGCGGCGATCACGGGCCGGAGCAGGGCACAGCGCCGGGGCGCCGTCGTCGTCGCCGCTAGCCTTCGGCCTTTGCAATGCCGGAGAACCTCCGCCAGATCCGGCCCGTCGTAACGGCCATCATGCTCGCAGTGCTGGGCGCGACGCTTGCCGCCTGTAGTGGCGGCGATTTCGGCCGGACCCGCGCCGACATGCGCAGCGACGACATGCATCGCTGGCTGGGCGCGGAAGTCACCTCCAGCGTCGGTCTGAAGCCATCCCAATTCCAGCTCACCGACGAGGAGCGCCAGCTTCGCGACCTCGCCTATCCCCTGATCGAGCCGCCGCTGTCGCGGCCGGCCTGGAAGAGCGTGTTCGGCGACTACAAGGCGCTGCCCGCGCCCTGGCGGCAAAAGATCGTGTTCGATCGCACCATGTATGGTCGCACGCTGATCGACGAGCCGCACCGTTCGCACTCCTCGCGCTATACGCAGCTGATGGAGGACGTGCGCAACGACATCACCCGCTTCGAGCCGTTCTTCGCCTCCGCGATCCGCGTCATCGACCTCGACAAGAAGCGCAATGCCAGCATGGCGCGCGTCTCCTCCCTCTCGCCGAAGGAGAAGGAGGACGCGGTCGAGCGCATGCAGGAGAATTCGCTGATCATCCAGTGGGTGCAGCAGTGCCTCGAGCAGCGCGTGTCGTCCTATCGCTGGGGTCTGGAGCGGCTGGTGATCCAGGCGCCCGACGGCATGGCCGCCGATGCCGACCGCCTGATCGGCGAACTCGCCGCCCAGACCGCCAACCCGCCGGTCGCGGCCCAGCCGCCCTACGGCCGTGCGGTCGTCTCGAAGGGTTAGGATTTTCCGCGGGCGCGCGATCGTTGCCCCGCGGGCTTGCGCCGCTGCTTCCGGAGCTTGCTGACAAGATCCTTCAGCGCATCCGGTAGCGGCACGGATGCGCGATAGGCGAGCCCGACCTCGCGCTTGACCTTGACCTCGATCTCGCGCACCGCGACATCCGGATTGCCGCGCGCTACCCCTTCCGGGACGATGGCGATGCCAACGCCGGCTGCGACCAGCGCCATGGCCCAATCCTCTGATTGCGCGATCGCCGCGGTCTGTCGGGCCTGCGGGTTGCGGCGGAAGAACTCGCTTTGCTCGCAATGGCAGCGGTCGATCAAGGGGACGCCGGCGAGATCGGCGGTGCGAAGCTTTTCCTTCAGGGCCAGCGGATGCGACGGCGGCAGCGCTGCGACATAGCGCTCGCTCCACAGCGCCACGAAATGTTCGTCAGCGCGCAGCACGCTCTTGGAGATGATCCGCGCGTCGGCGCGCTCGTCGCTGCCGACGAGGCGGAGTGCGATGTCGGCGCGCGCCGTCAGCGGCTTGAGCAGTGCGATCGTCCGGGGCACGTCGAGCGTGCGCATCAGGCCGAGCGTCACATTGGTTTTGGTGCTCGGTCTCCTGAACAGGCTGCGCGCCGCGTCGGTCTCGTCGATGATGCGGCGGGCGAGCGTGTGAAACTGCTCGGCCGAGGCGGTTGGCGCGACGCCCTTCTTGTGCCGGATGAACAGCGTGGTGCCGAGCTCGGCCTCCAGATGGGTGATCGCGGTGGAGATCGACGGCTGCGAAACGAAGCAGACGCGCGCCGCCGCGGTCAGGTTGCGCTCGCGGTAGACGGCGGCGAAGTAGCGGAGTTCGCGTATGTCCATAGGATATGCCTAGAGATATTATCAATATTCGATATTTTACCTATGGATCTAACGATGACAAGAACGCTCTGCTCACAACAGGCAGGGAACGCGCGATGAAAATTCACCATCTCAACACCGGCACGATGTGCCCGATGGGGCGGCGCCTCGTGAACGGCACCGGCAGCCTGTTCCAGCGCGCCCGCATGGTCTGCCATTGCCTGCTAGTGGAGACCAATGACGGGCTCGCCCTGGTCGATACCGGCATTGGACTTGGCGATATCGCAACGCCCGATCGGCTGGGACGACGATGGCTGCGGCAGACCGCGCCAAGGCTCGATCCGGCGGAGACGGCGGTGCAACAGGTGAAGGCACTCGGCTATTCCCCCAAGGACGTGCGCCATGTGCTGCTGACCCATCTCGACCGCGATCACGCTGGCGGCGTGCCGGACTTCCCGCATGCCGCGATCCATGTCCATCGCGCCGAATACGACATGGCGGTGCAGCGCAAGCCGGCGCCGCCGGAAGGGCGCTATGTCACCGGGCAGTGGAGCCATGGACCGAGCTGGACATTCTATGGCGAAGCCGGCGAAGACTGGTTCGGTTTCAAGGGCGTGCGCGCCCTCGGCGACGCAGAGGCGGACATCCTGATGATCCCGCTCGCCGGCCATACGCTCGGCCATTGCGGTATCGCGGTGCGATCAGGCGACAAATGGCTGCTGCACGCCGGCGACAGCTATTTCCATCACGGCCAGCTCGACGCATCGCCCCGCATGCCGCTGGTGCTGGGCTATTTCCAGCGTCGCGCCGACATGGACCGCGGCATGCGGATCGCCAACCAGGTGCGACTGCGCGCGCTGAAGCTGAACCACGGCGAACGCGTCACGATCGTCAACAGCCATGATCCCGTCGATTACGAGCGTTGCCGCTGCAACGCGCATTGATCGCGCCCGTCAGCGCTGTCCGTCGTGCGCGGAGATCGCGGATGCCGCGAGGCCTCCGATGCGCGCGTGAGGCCGGCCGCCGGTCGCCATCACGAGCCCGAAGGCGATCTCGTCGCGCCGTGGTGAATCCCACAGCGTCATCTCCGCGGTGCCGAAATGGCTGCGGACATAGGCGGCGTGGATGTGCCCGAGCGGAACCATGAGCCGCGTGCCCGGACCGCCGATGGTCTTCGCCGCCGGAACGATCGCCTTGGGCTGACCGAGCACCTCGCGCATGCCCTGACCGCCGGCCTCGTGCCAGACCGCGCCGTGCTCGAGCTCGCCGTCCTCGCCGACGATGATGCCCTTGCCATAGGCTTCGATCTGCGCGGCGCCGCCGAGCTGCGCGATCAGCCGTGTTGCGAGCTCGCGCCCGAGTTCGCGCAAGGATGCCTGAAACGGCATCAGGTCGGGTTCGAAGCGGCCCGCGAAAGGATTGCGGATCACCGCAATGGCCGTCCCGACCAGCAGAGGCTTCTCCAGCCGGGGACCGCGCTCGTGCCAGGTGGTCTCGACGCTAAGCGCGGTCTTGCGGATGTCATGGGACACGTCTTGAGACGACATGCGCAGGCGCTATGCTTCGTCGACGACGGGATTGCGCAGCACGCCGATGTTCTCGATCTCGACCTCGACCACATCGCCGGGCGTGAGGAAAACAGGCGGCTTGCGAGTGAAGCCGACGCCGGCCGGCGTGCCGGTGGCGATGACGTCGCCGGGGACGAGGTCGAAGATGGTCGAGCTGTACTCGATCAGCCGCGGAATCGAGAAGATCAGCATCGAGGTGTCGGACGACTGCACCACCGCGCCGTTGACGCGCGTCTCGAGCTTCAATTTGGTGGGATCGCCGATCTCGTCCGGCGTCACCAGCCATGGTCCGAACGGGCCGGTGCCGACGAAGTTCTTGCCGGAGGCGATCTGCTGGGCGTGACGCTGCCAGTCGCGCACGCTGACGTCGTTGTAGATCGAATAGCCCGCCACGTGATCCCAGGCGTCGGCCTGGCTGATGTGACGGCCGCCCTTGCCGATGACCACGGCAAGCTCGCCCTCCCAGTCGAAATTGTCCGAGACTTTCGGCCGGATCACCGGCGCGTTGTGCGCGACCTGGGAGCGCCAGACGCGGAGGAAGATCGGCGGAAATTCCGTGATCTCGCGCTTCATCCCGAACGCCACGGCTTCATTGTGGTGGTCGAGATAATTGCGCACGGCGCAGACGATCTTCTCCGGACGCGGGATCACCGGCAGATATTTGACGTCACTGAGCGCCATTGTGGGCTTGTGCCCAGCGACGATGGCCTCGCGCCGCGCATAGTCGTCGCTGCCGAGGAAGTCCGCGAGAACAGGGTACTGGGGCAGGGCGCGACCGAGATCCACGACACCATTTTCGGCAACGGCGCCCCAGCTTTCCCGATTCCCGTCCAAAAACGACAGCAGCTTCATGGTTACGCCTCAAAGGTTGGCATTTTCGATCTTGGCTATTATTTTCGAAAATGGACCGAGGCGCAAGCCCACGGCGATAAAAAGCCGTGTCGCCTATTCAGTATCGAGCAGGTGCGCGGCGTAGGTCGCGACGTTGTCGGCGGTCGAGCGGATATGCGTCTCGATCAGTTGCACCGCGAGATCCGGATTGCGCGAGATGGCGGCCTGCATGATCGCCTGGTGCTCGCCGGCCTTGTCACGTGGGCGCGGCCGGAAATTGGCCGAAAGGTGCCGATAGCGCTCGGCGCGATCGAACAGATCGGCGCGAATGGCGAGGAGTGTCGCGGAGCCGCAGGCGGACACCAGCGCCTGGTGGAATTGGCGGTGGGCGATCTTCCATTCGGGATCGCGCAGCGGATGTTCCGGATCGCGCTGCTCGATTCGCTTCAATCTGTGCAGGGTCGAGATGACGGCGATTTCCCAGTCGTCGTCGCCCCGCTCGATCGCGCGGCGGATCAATTCCACCTCGATCAGCACCCGGGCATCGGTGACTTCCACCAGGTCCTGGCGGCTGACCGGCGCCACGCGAAATCCGCGCTGCTCCTGCGCGTCGACCAGGCCTTCGGCGGTAAGCGCCGTCAGCGCCTCGCGCAGCGTCGTGAAACTTACGCCGAATCGTTCGCGCAGGACGTCGAATCGCAGCGGCTCGCCCGGCGGAAGTGCGCAGGCAATGATCTCCTCGCGCAGCCGATGGGTGATGTCGGCGGCAACGGTCTTGCCGAATTCCTTGCGGGAGCGAATGGCGCTTTCGGACATGATTTCTGTCATTTGAATCGATGGCTCAACATGCCGCGCCAACGACCATCTTGCAATAATTTTCGTAAACGGTATGATTTTCGAAAATATGGCTGGGGAGGCGTGTGACATATGAGAGCGGTGCTGGTGCGTCAGCCGGGTGGGCCGGATGCACTCGAATTGGTTGAGCTTCCGGTGCCTGTGCCCGGACCAGGCCAGGTGCAGATTCGCGCCGAAGCGTTCGGCGTTGGGCAGCCCGATGTGCTGATCCGGCGTGGCGTCTACAAATGGATGCCGCCACTGCCGGCCAATCCGGGCAACGACGTCACCGGCCGCATTGCCGCGCTTGGGTCCGGCGTCGAGGGGCTTGCGATCGGCCAGAAGGTGCTGCTGAGCGCGCGCGACCTGCCGCAGCGCGGCGGCTGCTACGCCGATTATGTGGTCGCGCCCGCGGACGCCATTCACGTGCTGCCCGACAATGTCGATCTGCAGGCGGCCGTGTGCCTGTCGAACTACCAGGTCGCTTACGCGCTGCTGCACGAGTGCCGCCATCCGCGCGCACCGGCGAGCGTGCTGGTGATCGGGGCGGCGGGTGGTGTCGGCACCGCGCTGGTACAGCTTGCCAAGCTCGCACAGATGAATGTCATCGGCACGGTCTCCACCGAGGAGAAGGCCGCATTCGCGCGGGGCAACGGCGCCGATGAGATCATCTTCTACCGCCGCGAAGACGTGGTGGCGCGGACCCGCGAGCTGACGAAGGGCGAGGGCATCGGCCTCGTGCTCGATCACGTCTGTGGGCCTGAGTTCACCGGCTATCTCGGCGCGCTCGGCAAATGGGGGACGCTGCTGTCGTACAACGCCTTCGCCGGGTTGCCGGAAGAAAACCTGATGGCGGCGATGCGCGACCATCTCGACATCTGCCCGGCGATACGCTGCTTCTCCTTTCACATCTACGACCACGATCGCGACGGGCGTCGCGCGCTCATGCGCAATGTGATTGACGCGCTGAGCCGCAATGCGATCAAGCCGGCGATCTCGGCGGTCCTGAAGCTCGACGAGGTCAGGCAGGCCCACACGCTGCTCGAGCAGGGCTCCGCGCTCGGCAAGATCATCATGACGCCATGAGGGGGTGGATCGCACGATGACGACACAAGCACCCATTGCACGCTTCACCCGGCTCCGGCACGCGAGCTTTGCCTCGCCAGATCCCGAGCGGTTGCTCGACTATTACCGCGCCGTGATCGGTCTTGGCCGCGTCGGCCGCGACGGCAACCGCATCTTCCTCGCTAACGATGCCGAGCAGCTTTCGCTGGTGATCGAACCCGGCGACGCGGCGCTGACGAGCATCGCCTTCGAGATATCTCCTGAGGTCCAGATCGAGACGCTCGGCGCGGCGCTGAAGCAGGCCGATCTGCGGCCCGAATTTCAGAGCGATCCGCTGCCTGGCGTTTCCAGGCTGCTGTCGTTCAGCGATCCCGAAGGAACGCGCTTCGAGTTGATCCAGGGCTGGACGCCGACGCCCGCGCAGGAGCGGATCGGAGCGCTTGCCGTCAGCAAGCTCGGCCATGTCGCGCTTGCTACGCCCGATCCGCGCGCGGCCTCGGAGTTTTACGCGAACATGATGGGCCTGCGCGTCTCCGACTGGATCGAGGATCGCTTCGTGTTCATGCGCAGCGGCTTCGAACATCACACGCTGAACTTCGCCCGCGCGCCCGTCCGTGGCCTGCATCATGTCGCGTTCGAGCTGCGTGGTGCCGCCCACATGCACGAGGCCTGCGATCATCTCGCGCGGCACAAGCTGCCGGTTCTCTGGGGACCGGTGCGTCATGGCCCCGGGCACAACACCGCGATCTACCACCGCAATCCCGACGGGCATGTGGTCGAGCTGTTCTTCGATCTCGACCGCATGACCGACGAGGCGCTCGGCTATTTCGAGCCGCGTCCCTGGCATCGCGACCGACCGCAGCGGCCAAAAGTCTGGGTCGGCCTGCCCCGCGATGTCTGGGGCATGCCGCCATCGCCTGAATGCACGGAGTTCGCCCGGTAGCGGATCAAACGCGAGTTGAAGAAACGCCGCCTCGTCGCGGCCAACGATAGAACAATCAAAAGGGAGGACGCATCCATGCAACGGATGAAGCGGCTTGCTGCGGCGATTTTTCTGTTTGGCGGTTTTTTCGCAACCACTTCGGCGTCGGCGGAGAATTATCCATCGCGCCCGATCCGCCTGCTGCACGGATTTGCCGCGGGCGGGGCGGCCGACACGCTGTCGCGCATCATCGCCGACGGGCTCTCGAAAAAGCTCGGACAACCGATCATCGTCGAGGCCAAGCCCGGTGCCGGCGGCAACATCGCCGCGGATGCCATCGCGAAAGCGGCGGCCGACGGCTACACGATCGGGCTCGTCACCGGCGCTCACGCCATTTCCGCGGCGACCTACAAGAGCCTCGCCTACCAGCCGGCCGAGAGCTTCGAGATGATCTCGACGCTGGTCTATTACGCGCTCGTCATTGCCGTGCGTAGCGACTACCCGGCAAAATCGCTGGGCGAGCTCGTCGCCATGGCAAAGCAGAAGCCCGGTGCGCTCAGCTTCGGATCGGTCGGTTTCGGCAGCACGCACCATCTTGCAGGAGAGCTGTTGAACGCAGCCGCCGGCGTCGAGATCGTGCACGTGCCCTATCGCGGCGATTCCCAATCCGTCACCGCGCTGCTCGGCGGAGAGGTTCCGGTGATCGTCGGCACCCCCGTCCTGCTCGCCTCGCAGATTCAGGGCGGTGCGATCCGCGGCCTGGCGGTGACCTCGCCGGCGCGCACCGCATTGTTGCCCGACGTGCCGACGGTTCAGGAAGCCGGTATCAAGGGATATGACGTGCGCACCTGGGCCGGCCTGCTGGCCCCGAAGGGAACGCCGCCCGGCATCATCGCCGCACTCAATGCGGCGACGCTGGACGCTCTCAAGGATCCCGACCTCAAACAGCGCCTGGAGACCGCCGTCGGCGGCGAGGTTCGCGGCAGCTCGCCGGAGGAGATGAAGACGCTGATCGAGACCGAGATCAGCAAATGGATCGGCGTGGTGGAGCGGGCGAAGATCCCGAAGATCTGATGGTCGAAGTGCAAAAGTGAACATAGTACCGCCTCGCGCATGCGCTAGTTAACAGCGCGCGAATCGGATTTCCGCGCCGGCGCACATTGTTCGACGGCCCGCTTGAATGTCGGGCAGCGGCGTGCGTCATTGATCGCTCAGGAGGTGAGCGTGGCCGCCAGAGCAATCAGGTATTCGATGCGGGCGTTGATCGTTGCGGCTTGCCTGGTCGCGGCTGCCCAGTCCGCGGCTCAGGAAGACAAGAAAACCGACGACGACAAGCCTGCCGATCCCGATACAGGCGAGAGCACCATCGAGGAGAAAACGCTCGGGCTGCTGCCGAACCCCTGGCAAAAGTACGGGGTGAAGTTTGCGGCCACCTATATCGGCGAGGTGCTCGGAAATCCGACCGGCGGTCTGAAGAAAGGTGCGGTCTACGAAGGCAGGCTCAATCTCGCCGTCGATCTGGATTTCGAAAAACTCGTCGGCATCGACAAGCTGACCTTTCACGCCAACATGTTTCAGATCCACGGCGAAGGCCTCTCGCGCTCGAATCTGCAGAATTTCTTCGTCGTCAGCGGGATCGAAGCGTTGCCCTCGACGCGACTCTACGAGGCCTATTTCGAGAAGCAGTGGGGCGACAAGAAACTATCGCTCAAGCTCGGGCAGCTGGCGGCCGACAGCGAGTTCTTCAATACCAAGTACACGGATGTGTTCACCAACGCCTCGATGGGTTGGCCGGCGATCACGTCGCTTGCTTTGCCAAGCGGCGGGCCGTCGCCGCCCTTGGCGGCCGTGGGCGCGCGCCTCCTGTGGAACGTGACGGACCAGTTGTCCGTCCTTGGCGCGATTTTCGACGGCGCCCAGGCCGGGCCCGGTTCCGGCGATCCGCAGGAGCGTAACCGGTATGGCTTCAATTTCCGGGTCAACGATCCGCCGCTTCTGCTCGGCCAGGTTCAATATGCCTGGAATAACAGGAAGGGTGACCCGAACTTGACCGGCCAGTTCAAGGTCGGTGGCTGGCGTCATTTCGGATCGTTCGGGGATCAGCGCTTCGCATCCAACGGCGTCTCGCTGGCCGCGCCAACGAGCAGCGGGGAACCGCGGCTCTTGTCGGGCGATATTGGAGCCTGGGCGGTCTTCGAGCAGCAGATTTATCGGATGCCGAACAGCGACGATCGCGGCATCGGCATTTTCGCACGCGTGTCCGGCGCGCCGGCTGACCGCAATCTGGTCGATGTCTATGCAGATGGCGGCGTCGAGCTCATCGGGCTCAGCAATGCACGCCCCGACGACAAGTTCGGCATTGCCGCCGGATATGCGCATGTCTCAAAACGGGCCCAGACGCTCGACGCCGATTATGCCAGGTTCGTCGATCCGCGCTGGCCGGTGCGAAGCTTCGAGGCGCTGCTCACGGCCGTCTATCAATACCAGATCAAGGATGGCTGGACCGTTCAGCCGAACTTTCAATACATCGTCCATCCCGGTGGCGGCGCGACGGCTCCGGCTAGTCCGCTGCCGGGACGGGCATTGCGCAATGCCTCGGTTTTCGGATTGCGCACGACCCTGAAATTTTAAGTCGAGGCAAACGCGAGTGAGGCCATGTCGGCAATCATCGCGCCTCGACCACCTCGCCATCCTCCTTCACGAACCGGCCGACGGGATTGTCCAGGAGATCGATGACGGCTTCCGAGGGCCGGCACAAGCGTGTGCCCTTGGGCGTCACCACGATTGGACGGTTGATCAGGATGGGGTGCGCGAGCATCTGGTCGATCAGCTCGTCGTCCGACCATTTGGGGTCGTGGAGGCCGAGCTCCTTGTAGGGCGTGCCTTTTTCCCGCAGCAGCGCGCGAACGGAGATGCCGAGGGCCTTGACGAGCTCGACGAGCTTTTCGCGCGACGGCGGCGTCTTCAGATATTCGATCACGTCGGGCTCGACGCCGCTTTGCCGGATCATCGCCAGCGTGTTGCGCGAGGTGCCGCAGGCGGGGTTGTGATAGATCGTGACGCTCATAAGGTAGTCTCCGCGATTGGGATGGGGCCTCGCGCCTGGGGCGGTCCGAGCAGCCAGTTCATCAACAGCATGGCGGCAAAGGCTCCGCAGAGCTCCGCGAGAATGAATCCGGGCAGGTCGGTGGGACGTATGCCCGCGAACGTGTTGGTCAATGACCTCGCGATAGCCACGGCCGGATTGGCGAACGAGGTCGAGGCCGTGAACCAATAGGCCGCCGTGATGTACAGGCCGACCAGCCAGGGGACGGCCGCCCGCTGGAAACGGATGCCCGCGACGATCGTCGCGACCAGACCGAAGGCGGCGACGGCCTCGGCGAACCATTGCGGTCCCCCGGTTCGCACCTTCGCCGAGAAATCGAGCAGCGGCAGCCCGAACATCAGATGCGCCGCCATCGTTCCCGCGATGCCGCCGGCAATCTGCGCGACGACGTAAAGTGCGGCGTCGTTCACCGGTAGCTCGCGCTTGCCGGTGAAGACCAGCGTGACGGCCGGATTGAAGTGCGCGCCGGAGATCGGTCCGAGCACGGTGATCAGGACGACCAGAATGGCGCCGGTCGGCAACGTGTTGCAGAGAAGCGCAAGCGCGACATCCTTGGTCAGCGTCTCCGCCATGATGCCGGAGCCGACCACGGTGGCGACGAGAATGCCCGTGCCGAGCGCCTCGGCCGCGAGGCGGCGCGGAAGATCGAATTGATCAGGCACGGCTCCGCTCCCTTCGTCTCGGCTTGCAGCAGGCTTGCAGGGTTTCGACGACCGGCTCGCAAACTTCCGGCCGCCCGCCGCAGCAATCCCGCAGCAGGAAGACCGCAACGTCGCGGAATTCGGTGAGGTTGGCGCGGTAGACGATCGAACGGCTGTGCCGCTCGGAGGTGACGAGGCGCGCGCGCGTCAGGATCGACAGATGGGCAGATAGCGTGTTCGATGGGACTTCCAGCAGGCGGGCGAGATCGCCCGCCGCAAGGCCATCGGGCTCGTGCCGGACAAGCGTTCGGAACGCCTCCAGTCGGGTCGGCTGGGACAGCGCGGCGAGCGCCAGGACGGCTTCTTCTGTTTCCATATATCCAGACTTATGGAACTAATTGGAACGCGTCAATCCGGAATTCCATGGTGGGCGACCGAATAGTTATTTCGAATATTCTAGAAATATGGTTTGACAGTTGACATCGGCAGGCGCATCGTGGCGGCCATGAAGATCGACGACGCAGCAGCACGCCTCGAAGCTTTGGGTAACCGGACGCGACTCCAGATCTACCGGGCCCTGGTCCGGGCCGGGCACTCCGGCATGCCCGTCGGTCGCTTGCAGGACAAGCTGAAGGTACCGGCGTCGACCCTGTCGCATCACATCAAGACCCTGGTCTCGGTCGGGCTCGTCAGCCAGGTCCGGGAATCGACGACTCTGATTTGCCACGCAAACTTCGACGCGATGCGGGGTCTGGTCGATTTCCTGGCGGCGGAGTGCTGCGCAGACGAAGTCGGATGCAAGACGACGCAAACGGCGGCGTGATTTTTTTGGCTGATATTGTTCGATGATTCTAGAAGTATGGGAGAAGCCGAATGAACGCTAAGACGGTCGCCATCATCGGGGCAGGGCCTGTCGGACTCGCAGCAGCTGCGCACGTCCTGGAGCGTGGCATGTCACCCATCGTTCTGGAGGCAGGATCCGAAGCGGGGCACGCGGTGCGCCAGTGGCAGCAGGTCCAGCTCTTCTCGCCGTGGGAGTACAATGTCGACAAGGCCGCCGCGCGCCTGCTCGCGCCGACGGGATGGAATTCGCCGGACCCGAGCGCCTATCCGACCGGCGGCGAGCTGATCGATCGATATCTGACGCCGCTTGCGACGCGAACGCCATTGCGCGAGGTGATCCGGACATCCAGCCGTGTCTCGGCCATCAGCCGCGTCGGCTTCGACAAGGCGAAGACGAAGGGGCGTGAGCTGGCCCCTTTCGAAATCCGCTACCAGAACGGCAAGGGCCCCGAAGTGCTGCGCGCCGATGCGGTGATCGACACATCAGGTACATGGTTCTCGCCCAATCCTGCCGGAGGTAATGGTCTGCCCGCGATCGGCGAGCGTGAATGCGCTGGCCACATCGCCTACGGCATGCCCGATGTCCGGGGGGCCGGTCGCGCCAGATATGCCGGGAGGACCGTTGCGGTGCTCGGCGCTGGCCACTCCGCGGTGGGCACACTGATCGATCTCGTGCATCTCGCGGGCGAGGCGCCGGGGACGCAAGCTATCTGGCTGTTGCGCGCCGCCGATCCCGCCAAGGCGTTTGGTGGCGGCCGGAATGACAAGCTCGCTGCACGCGGAGAGCTCGGCAGTGCGTTCGCTGCGCTCGTTGCCTCCGGCAAGATCAGGGTGGAAACCGAATTCGGCGTCACGCATCTGGCTGAGACCGAGGGCCGCCTCGAGATCGCGGCCGGCTCGGGTTGCAGCGGACGGAGCGTGATCGTGGACGAGCTGATCGTCTCGACGGGCTTTCGTCCCGATTTTTCGTTCCTGTCCGAATTGCGCCTGCGGCTCGATCCCGCTATCGAGGCGCCGGTCGCCCTGGCGCCGCTGATCGATCCTAACGAGCACAGCTGCGGCACCGTGCGCCCGCACGGCGCCCGCGAGCTCGCGCACGAAGAGCCGGGCTTCTACATGGCGGGCATGAAGTCGTATGGTCGCGCGCCAACCTTTCTCATGATGACAGGATATGAGCAGGTGCGCTCGATTGCGGCCGATCTCGCCGGCGACAAGAAAGCCGCCGCAAGGGTGGAGCTCGTGCTACCGGAGACCGGCGTCTGCACGCGCGGCGGCGTCGAAGCCGCCGGCGCCGTATCAGGATGTTGCGGTGGGCCGGCGAAGCAGGAATCAACGGCCTGTTGCGCCGCCGACGAAGCAGCAAAGAAGGCCGGCGCTTCGGGGTGCGGTTGTTTATGAAGTCGGTTCTTGCAGCTGATGCCGGAGAGTTATCCATTGTGGTTCGTGCGCCGTTTCGGCGTGGGGGCGGGAGGACAGCATTCGTAACTTGAGCGGCCGGTCTCTGATCGCGGTGATGTGCATCGGCCAGGTCGGCAATCTGCTGCCGCACGTGACGCTATCCGCCAATCTGGCGCAGCATCTGATGCCGACGTGGGGCCTCTCGGCGGCCGAAGGCGGCTTGATGGCGAGCGGTTACGCGTTCGGCTACATGCTCGCCGTGCCCGTGCTGACGACATTGACCGACCGGATCGACGCACGGCTCGTCCTGCTCTGGGGTTCGATCGTCAGCGGGCTGGCGACCGCAGCGTTCGGAATCTTCGCGCAAGGGTTTTGGTCCGCGACCGCGATCTGGTCCCTGGCAGGGCTTGGATTTGCCGGCGCCTACATGCCGGGCCTGAAGGCGCTGACGGATCGGCTTCCCGCCGGCGATAGTTCACGCGCCGTCACGCTATACACGTCGAGCTTCTCGGTCGGCGTCGGTCTCTCGTTCCTGGTCGCGCAGCTGATCGCCGACCGTTGGGGATGGCGGACCGCCTTTCTTGTCACCGGCTTCGGTCCGATCGCGATGGTCGTCGCGTGCCTTCTGATGCAGGAGCAGCGGCCCGCGCCGAAGGCGGGGCGTCTGCTCAACTTCGCGCCCGTCTTCGCCAATCGCGAGGCGCTCGGATACATCTTCGGCTACGGCGCCCATTGCTTCGAGCTCTACGGCATCCGCACCTGGCTGGTCGGGTTTTGGACCTTCGTCGTCGCCCATCAAGGCGCCCCGTCGTGGTTGAGCCCCGTCGTGCTGAGCTTCTGCTTTGCGGTGATCTCGATGCCGGCCAGCATCCTCGGCAACGAGGCCGCGCTGAAATTCGGGCGCCATCGCGCGATCACGGTCGTGATGATCGCGTCGGCTTGCGTCGCGCTGGTCATCGGCCTCAACGCGACAGCGCCGGCATGGGTGCTGGCACTGCTGCTGCTCGTCTATGGCCTGACCGTGCCGGCGGATTCGGGCGCATTGACCGCCGGCATGTCGGCCGCGGCTGTGTCCGAACATCGCGGCGCGACCCTGGCTCTGCATTCGACGGTCGGCTTCGGCCTGTCGGCGGTCGGCGCCTGGGGCACCGGCGCCGCCCTCGATGCAGCCGGCGGCCCGCAGAGCGCGACCGGCTGGCTCTTGGCGTTCAGCGTCCTCGCGGTCGGGATTGCACTGGGGCCGCTGGCGCTGCTGTGGGCGCGGAAGGTGCAGCCTGGTGGGGCGAAGTCGATATGAGGTCGCGCAATTCTACTCGGCGGTGGAAAATCGATCGAGGCGCAATCGATGCCGATGATCGGTCAGAAGGCGAGCGCCTCCCGTCACGGCGGCGAGCGTCCCCAATCCCGTCCCGCCGGCGATCAAGAACATGATCAAGAGTTGATACTTGACGGCGTCGATCGGTTCGACGCCTGCAAGGATTTGACCGGTCATCATCCCCGGCAAAGAGACAAGGCCGATCGCAGCCATGCTGTTCATGATTGGCGTGAAGCCGCTTCTCAATGCGTCCCGCAGGACCGGCAGCAACGCCTGATACCGGGTACCGCCAAGAGCAAGGCAAGCTTCGACGGCGGCTCGTTCGCGCACCAGTGTATTCGTCAGCACGTCCAGGCCCAGGCTTATTCCCGTCATGGTGTTGCCCAGGATCATGCCCAACAATGGCAGCGCATAGCGCGGATGATACCACGGATCCGGACGTAGCTCCGTCAGGAGCGCGAACATCGTGACGGTACCGGCCGCCAGCAGCATGCATCCCGCTCCTAAGCCATAGCTCCAGATACCCGGCAGGCGTCGCTTTTGCCGAGCGACGATTTCCCGTGACGCGAAGAGAACCATGATGACGGCGGCGAGGGCGGTCCAGAGCGGCGAGACCGCGGCAAACAGGAACGTCAATACGTATCCAACGAGCACCAGCTGAAGCACCATCCGCACGGTGGCGATGGCCAGCTGCTTTTCAAGCTTGAGGCGGAGAGCGAGCGAGAGAGCGCCGTCCATGACGACAAGGAGCGCGGGCAGAACCAAATCGCCGTATGCCAAGTGAATGTAATTCACGGCCGATTGTCCTCGATCCCGCCGTCGGCATTCATCACAATGACCCTCGACCCGACGCGGCAGGCCTGGGCGTTGTCGTGAGTGCTCCAGACGACACTCGTTCCGTTCGAAATGCGTTCCGCGATCAAAGATTCCACTGCCGCCGTCGATGCCGAATCGAGGGCCGATGTCGGCTCGTCCAGGAGAAGAACCCGCGACCGCAGCATCAGCGCCCGCACTAGCCCCAGCCGTTGTCGCTCGCCGGTCGACAGTCTTTGGACCGGCCAGGGACCGCAACTGCACGGCAACCCCAGTCTCATGACCAGCGGTAAGGCATCATCCCAGCAGCTGAAGTGATCTTGCACGATGTCTGACCACCAGCCCGGCTCGGCAGCGAGGTAGGTCACCCGCTTGCGCCAAGCCGGAGCGGGCATGGCCTCCCTGAGCGTTCCGTCCAGTTCGACCATTCCTTCGTTGGGATCGAGGTCCGCGATCGAGCGAAGGAGCTGGGTCTTCCCGGCGCCAGAAGGCCCTTGCAGGGCGACGCATTCGCCGTCCTGCAAGTCGAATGAAACGGAGAGGTGCAAGCGCTTGAGCGCGCGGACCGTCAGCATGTGTCAAAGCTTCGCCGGAGCCGATCGGCAACTCGCCTCGCGATCTCCGCCGGCGCCTCGTCCGGATAAGGATGCACCGAGCTGACATTGATCTCGCCGAGGACATAGCTGTCGGTCCCGTCGGGAAGGACCGGACCAAGCATGAAGTCGGCGTCCCAAATCGCAGGCAGGTCAAGTCGCGCAATATCCAGCAACGACGTCAGCTGGGGCGTCCACTCGTCTTCCATCAACCGACGCAGCCGCTGGAAACGCGGCTCTGCGTTCGAGGTGTAGAGGCGCGGTCCGGCCTCGGAACGGGCGGCCGGCGAGTCGACCAGGGCTTTGACCTTGTGATAGCCGAAGCCGGCACAGCGATCGCCCGCCATGTAGCAACGCACCACGCCTTCGCTTAAGCGAGGCTGGAATGGTTGGTCGATCACGCTGCCGTTCTCGAAATACTCCGCGCAACGACGGAGAAAATCATCCAGCGTCAGTTCCTCGGGCGCGTCTTTCGTCGCGTCCAGCACCTTTATCATGGAGGAGGTCGGCAGACTCTCGACCTTCCAGACGCCTTGGCCGCCATTGCCCCGGTTGCGCTTGATCACGCGCGGACCAGCGGCGAGCCGTGTCGGCAACTCGGCGCGCATGGCCTCGGCGCTTTGATATAACGCCGTGTCGCATCCCCAGCCCATCGAGCGGGTACGATAGAGTACCTCCTTGGTGCCCATCTTGAGGATGACATCGGGATGAGCGCTGACCCACACGCCCTGAGCCGCGACGTCTCGCAGCAATGCGTCGAGACCAGCGCGATCTCGACGGTCTTGAATGGGGTTGACCCAGACCAGCACGCCGTCAATCGCGAGCAATTGTTCACGAACGTCCTCGGCGAAGCTTTCATCATAGATCGCCGGCTGGGCTTCAATGCCGACGGCGGCGAGTGCTTCGAAGACGTGTACGAAGCGGCTTTTTTGCGCCGTCGCATCCCGCCGCGCGGCAGCGTCTCCGCGTGAGAGGATGGCGACGGTGTGTCGATGAGAAGGGTGTCGTTCGATGTCCATGCGCAAGCTCCACGAATGGCGTGCTGCGCAGAGCTTGGACCGAGGCCTCACGGGGAGTCTGCTTTGTCCCCACGCAAAGGACACTAGCGGGGCCGTCCGCGAGTTTCAAGACATGGCTGGCGCGGTTCCGCGGAGCGGTGAATTCTTTGTGACGTTCGTCGGCGACTTCGGTGGGCCGCCCGAAGCCTACGCCCGTTGACAGCCGCCGCCCTCGGGTTTTTACTTGGGGTTCGGGGATGTGCGATCTCCCCGTGAGGCGACATGCCCAAGCATCGCGTCCTGATCACCAAGGGCGCACCATGTCATCATACTTTCCTCGATTGCATCCAGCAGACTGGCTCGATTTCTCGGCACGGCGTCCGCGCCGGTCGCATCGCTGTGCGCATTGATGCCGCGGCCTGTTGCGCCGTGTTGGCACCGAGTAGGGGAAGATCGCGAAACGGACTTCACTTGGGGCAGGACAAGACCAGGAGAATGATCATGCGAACACGAGCAATCTTCCGCACGGTCCTGTTGCTTGCGATCGCGGGCGTGCTGTCGAGCGCGCACGCTCTGACACAGGAGGAGTTGGTCGCCAAGATCCAGGCGGCCGGCTACGCGCAAGTCAGCGATATCAAGTCGACGGCTGAAGGCGTCACCGCCAAGGCGGTGAAGAACGGCAAGGCGGTGACGCTGGTCGTCGACAGCAGTGGTCGGGTTAAAGAGCGAAACTAAGCCGAGGAGTAGCACGATGAAAAGAATCATCTGGGCCGTGGTCGGCATTGGCGTCTGCCTTCTTGCATTTCGCTTCGGCCCCTTCATCCCGGCATATGCCCAGGATGCCGACTGGCAGAAGGTGGACGAGACCCTGGGCCGCAAGCCCGCCGTCTCGGACGACGTCCGCCGTTTCGGCTTTCCCCGCACCGATCTCTCCGTGACATTGGACGGCGTCGCGATCAAGCCGGCGCTGGCGCTCGGTGGCTGGATCGCGTTCAAGCCTGCGCATGGCGGCGCCATGGTCATGGGCGATCTTGTGCTGCTCGAAACCGAGATCAATCCGGTGATGGCGAAGATGATCGCGAGCGGGCTCGAGATCACCGCCGTGCACAATCATCTGCTGCGTGCGAGCCCGGCGACGTTCTACATGCACGTCGCCGGACATGGCGACCCGGTCAAGCTGGCCGCGGCGATCCATGATGCCCTGGCCGAAAGCAAGACCCCGCTGACGGTCACGGCGCCGGCGAATCCGCCGCCCGCCATCGACCTCGACACGGCGAAGCTCGACCAGATCATCGGCGTCAAGGGGCAGGCGAACGGCGGCGTCTACCAGTTCAACGTGAAGCGGCGCGACCCCATCACGGAGGACGGCATGCTGTTGACGCCCGTCGCCGCCATGGGTGTCGCAATCGCCATCAACTTCCAGCCGACGGGCGCGGGTAGGGCGGCCATCACGGGCGACTTCGTGCTGACCAGCGACGAAGTGAACCAGGTCATCCTCGCGCTTCGGACGCACGGCATCGAGGTGACCGCGCTGCACAGCCACATGCTGGACGAACAGCCTCGGCTCTTCTTCATGCACTTCTGGGCCAACGACGATGCCGTCAAGCTTGCCGAAGGCCTCCGCGCGGCGCTCGACAAGACGGCGAGCACGAAGAGCTGATGCGAGGCGGGAGCTGCGCGCGAAGAGGTTCGGTGAAATGCGAGCCGGCCAAATTCACGCGCAAGTATCGCATTGCAGCACTGAAACGGCTCCGACCGTTCCGAACCCAAGCTTGTATCGGTCGTTACCGTTCTACGAACGGAGGAGGTAGGCATGCGTGTCCTAGTGATCACCGCGGCAGTATTACTGTCTTGTACGCTCAGTCCCTCACGCGCCGACGAGACGGCTCCTGCACGTCAGGCGCAGGCGACCGTTCCGGTGCAGCCGGATCGAACTCCCGAGCAAGCTGAACAGGCCCGAGACCAAGACAGGAAGAACGCCGAAGACGTTAAGATCGAACGTGATTGGAAGGCGCAAGGCGGCACCGATGGCGATCGCGCCGGCCGAGCCAATCAATCGGATCAGGATCATCAAACGGTGGGACGTGATTGGCGGGCCCGGCCAGACAACGCCGAGCGTCGTTGAGACAAAATCGAATCCTCTGCGGTCCAAGCCGACAGCGACATATATGGGTGACACGATCACGAGCACCAGCAGGTGACGAGAAGCTTGGTCGGATCCGCGCCGTCTAGTGGTTAGAAACAAAGCTTCGACGGCATTGACAAATTCGACCGGCGCGTAATATTTGCCTCACGGGGAAGCGATCTCCCCGCGAGGCGACATGCCCAAGAATCGCGTCCCGGTTTCGACAAGGACGCTGCATGTCTTCCGTTTTCCGATCCCCTCTCCAAGCCGCTTTATCCGTCTCGCGCCCGCCAGGGCCTCGCTGTCGGCGGTGGGATCACCGTGCCGACGGACTCTGCCGGGCGGGCAGCGATCGTGAACCATCCAACTCGAAATTCATCCGTGATCTCAACGGAGGACTGCCATGACCTACGTCATGAAGCCGCTGTCGTGCGACCCGAGTCGAATCCGCGGCATGTCGGACGAAGTCCATTATCGCTTCGTCTACGACCAGGACGGCACGCTTGGAAGCTATTCGATGGGCGAGAGAAGCATCTGACATAACAACTGACGATTCGGGGATACCGAGACCTCCCCGTGAGATGGAGTCCCATCCAAGCGCTCGCCACCTCGATCCGGGGACGATCATATGGACGCACTTGGCTTCGCTATCTTTGCTCTTGCCGCCCTTGCCGGTGGCTTCGTCAGCGGCTTCTCTGGCTTCGCGATGGGCCTGGTCGTCTCTGGTGTCTGGCTGCACATCATCACGCCGATCCAGACCGCCACTTTGATCGCGGGGTACGGTCTGCTCACCCAAGGCTACGGCATTTATAGGCTGCGACATGTCCTGGATCTGCGCAAGGCATGGCCTCTCGCGCTTGGAACAGTCATCGGCATTCCGATTGGCGTTGAAATTCTCGTCTATCTCAATCCCCTCTATCTGAGGTTCGGAGTCGGTGTGTTGTTGATGATTTACTCCATTTACGGCTTGGCGCGCCCTGTGTTCGCGCCCATGAGAATCGGCACCGGAGCAGACATCGCAATAGGCATCTCGAATGGGATGCTTGGCGGGTTGACGGGGCTCGGCGGCGTGATCTCCACGATATCGTGCCAATGGCGCGGTTGGCCGAAGGATTTGCAGCGGGCCGTGTTTCAGCCGGTGCTGTTCATCGCCTTCGTGGTCATCTCCTTGTCCCAGGCAGCGGCCGGCTCCATTACCAGGGAAACACTGGTGCTGTACGCGTTGGGCGTTCCCTTCATGGTCGCCGGCCTTTGGTCCGGCTTCAAGATGTTCGGGACCATCCAGGACGAGACCTTTCGCAAGGCTGTGTTGGCACTGTTGCTGTTGGCGGGGCTCTCGCTGGTCGTCTCGACCCTCCCTTTTTCCGCTGATCGATAAGGGCATCATGCTATTGAAGCGACTGGGCGTCATCGCCATCCCGAACGGACTGAACAGCGATTTCGATCACGCCGCGTTCGATCCGAAGACGCGCCGCGTCTTCACGGGGGCCTCCTCGCATTCTCCGATGAGTGATGAGTGCAGATCGAGCGCGGCAGGCCGCGCGCGAATTCAATCTTCTGCATGGGCCAGGGTTGCGCTGCCATCCATGCTGGCTTTGTTGATGGGAGATGCTATGGGGCGGCGGCGAGGATATTGCATCCATCGTCGCTGATGTGAACCGATGGAGCATCCCATGCAGA